>NZ_SPVF01000009.1 GCF_004614185.1 Zemynaea arenosa
GCACGAGGGCCAGCGCGCCGGTCGACAGCGTGCCGGTGGCCAAAGCGAGCAAGGCGGACCGCATGACGGAGCCGCGCGCGGTGCGGTGGAGCGCGGCGGGACGCGGCGACACGGGATGGGCGATGGGCGAACGGAGCAGGCGAGGCATGGCGCAATCAGTCAATGGTTGAGTCACCAAAAGTCTAGGCCGCAGCGCCGCCGATGAGTGTCCTGAAACTGTCCCAATATTGACGCTGGCCCGCGACGAATCGAAGACGAATCGGCGAAGACTGTTCGCGCCCTTTGCGGGCCGTTTCGCCCCAGATGCCCGGCCGTTAGAGGGATATGAGTGCCGGAATCTCGGATGAACCCGCGGATTAAGGTATAATTTCAATTTCCCGCTGCGTGCCGCCCGGCACTCTTCTAGCAAATGACCAAATTTGTCTTCGTCACTGGCGGTGTGGTGTCGTCCCTGGGTAAAGGGATCGCCGCCGCTTCCCTCGCCGCGATCCTCGAATCGCGCGGCCTCAAAGTCACCATGCTCAAGCTGGACCCGTACATCAACGTGGACCCCGGCACCATGAGCCCCATGCAGCACGGCGAAGTGTTCGTCACCGATGACGGGGCCGAGACCGACCTCGACCTCGGGCACTACGAGCGCTTCATCAGCACCCGCATGCGCAAGGTGAACAACTTCACCACCGGCCAGATCTACGAATCGGTGATCCGCAAGGAACGCCGCGGCGAGTACCTCGGCAAGACCGTCCAGGTGATCCCGCACATCACCAACGAGATCCAGGACTACATCCACCGCGGCGCCGAAGGCGTCGACGTGGCGCTGGTCGAGATCGGCGGAACGGTGGGCGACATCGAATCGCTGCCGTTCCTGGAAGCCGCGCGCCAGCTGAGCCTGCGCGTGGGCCGCAAGAACGCCGCCTTCGTGCACCTGACCCTGGTGCCGTTCATCGCCTCCGCCGGCGAACTCAAGACCAAGCCGACCCAGCACAGCGTGCAGAAGCTGCGCGAGATCGGCATCTCGCCCAACGCGCTGCTGTGCCGCGCCGACCGCCCGATTCCGGACGACGAACGCGCCAAGATCTCGCTGTTCTCCAACATCGAAGAGCAGGCCGTGATCTCCGTGTGGGACGTGGACACCATCTACAAGGTGCCGCAGATGCTGCACGACCAGGGCCTGGACGCGATCATCACCGAAGCGCTGGGCATCGACGCGCCGCCGGCCGACCTGTCGGTCTGGGCGAAGCTGATCCACGCGCTGGAGCACCCGAAGGCGACGGTCACCATCGGCATGGTCGGCAAGTACGTGGACCTGACCGAGTCGTACAAGTCGCTGACCGAAGCGCTGCGCCACGCCGGCATCCACACCGAGAGCCGCGTGAACATCGAGTACATCGACTCGGAAGAAATCGAAGAGCAGGGCACCGGCCAGTTGGCCAAGTACGATGCGATCCTCGTTCCGGGCGGCTTCGGCAAGCGCGGCGTGGAAGGCAAGATCCGCGCGGCCCAGTACGCGCGTGAAAACGGCATTCCGTACCTCGGCATCTGCCTGGGCATGCAGGTCGCGCTGATCGAATACGCGCGCCACAAGGCGGGCCTGACCAACGCCAACTCCACCGAGTTCGATCCCGAGACCGACCAGCCGGTGGTCGCCCTGATCACCGAGTGGCAGAACCACGACGGCAAGGTCGAACAGCGCGACGAGAATTCGGACCTGGGCGGCACCATGCGCCTGGGCGCGCAGACCTGTGCCGTGAACCCGGGCACCCTGGCCGCCGAAATCTACGGCAGCGTGGTGACCGAGCGCCACCGCCACCGCTACGAAGCAAACAACCACTACCTGTCGCGCGTCGAGGATGCGGGCCTGGTGGTGTCGGCCCGTACGCCGACCGAAGACCTGTGCGAGATCATGGAGCTGCCGCGCGACGTGCACCCGTGGTACATGGGCGTACAGTACCACCCCGAGTTCAAGTCGACCCCGCGCGGCGGCCATCCGCTGTTCACCTCCTTCATCCGCGCCGCGCTGGCGCACAAGGCCGCGAACTCCAACAACGAAGCTGCCAACAACGGCACCTCCGCCACCGCACTGCAAGGGAATGCCGCATGAAGCTCTGTGGATTTGACGTCGGCCTCGATCAGCCGTTCTTCCTGATCGCCGGGACCTGCGTGATCGAGTCGCGCCAGATGGCGCTGGACACCGCCGGGACCCTGAAAGAGATGACCAGCGCGCTGGGCATCCCCTTCATCTACAAGTCGTCTTTCGACAAGGCCAACCGCTCGTCGGGCAAATCGTTCCGCGGCCTGGGCATGGAAAAGGGCCTGGAGATCCTGGCCGACGTGAAGAAGGAAATCGGCGTGCCGGTCCTGACGGACGTGCACACCAACGAAGAGATTCCGGAAGTGGCCAAGGTGGTGGACGTGCTCCAGACCCCGGCCTTCCTGTGCCGCCAGACCGATTTCATCACCGCCGTCGCCGTCGCGGGCAAGCCGGTGAACATCAAGAAGGGCCAGTTCCTGGCGCCTGGCGACATGAAGAACGTGATCGACAAGGCCCGCGCCGCGGCACGCGAAGCGGGCCTGCCGGACGACGTGTTCATGGCCTGCGAGCGCGGGGTCTCCTTCGGCTACAACAACCTGGTGTCGGACATGCGCTCCCTCGCCATCATGCGCGAGACGAACTGCCCGGTCGTCTTCGACGCGACCCATTCGGTGCAGCTGCCAGGCGGGCAGGGCACCTCTTCCGGCGGACAGCGCGAGTTCGTACCCGTGCTCGCGCGCGCAGCTGTGGCGACCGGGGTCTCCGGTCTGTTCATGGAAACGCACCCCAACCCGGCGCAAGCCATGTCCGACGGTCCCAACGCCGTCCCGCTGGGGAAAATGAAAGACCTGCTGGCGACCCTGATCGATCTCGATCGCGTGGTCAAGAAGGCAGGCTTCCTCGAAAACAGCTTCGCCGCGTAATGCGACCGGGCTGGCCTTTCATCCCCAGTACCAGAATTGTGGCGGAGCCTTCGGGCTCCGTCCGTTCATTCCGATTCCCTATCTAAGAACTTTGGAGATTTCACATGAGTGCTATCGTTGACATCATCGGCCGCGAGATCCTTGACTCGCGCGGCAACCCGACCGTGGAGTGCGACGTGCTGCTGGAGTCCGGCGTCATGGGCCGCGCCGCGGTGCCGTCGGGCGCCTCGACCGGTTCGCGCGAAGCGATCGAACTGCGCGACGGCGACAAGTCGCGCTACTTCGGCAAGGGCGTGCTGCAGGCCTGCGAGAATATCAACACTGAAATCTCCGAAGCCATCATGGGCCTGGACGCCAACGAGCAGGCCTTCCTCGACAAGACCCTGATCGAGCTGGATGGCACCGAAAACAAATCGCGCCTGGGCGCGAACGCGATGCTGGCCGTGTCGATGGCCGTCGCCAAGGCCGCCGCTGAGGAAGCCGGCCTGCCGCTGTACCGCTATTTTGGCGGTTCGGGCTCGATGCAGATGCCGGTGCCGATGATGAACGTGATTAACGGCGGCGCACACGCCGACAACAACCTGGACATCCAGGAGTTCATGATCATCCCGGTGGGCGCCCCGTCGTTCAAGGAAGCGATCCGCTACGGCGCGGAAGTGTTCCACACCCTGAAGAAGATCCTGCATGACAAGGGTCTGACCACCGCCGTTGGCGACGAAGGCGGCTTCGCTCCGTCCGTGGCCAGCCACGAAGAAGCGATCAAGCTGATCATCCAGGCGATCGAGCAGGCCGGCTACGAGCCGGGCACCCAGATCGCGCTGGGCCTGGACTGCGCCGCGTCCGAGTTCTACAAGGACGGCAAGTACCACCTGGAAGGCGAGGGCCTGGTGCTGTCGGCGCAGGACTTCACCAACCTGCTGGCCACCTGGTGCGACAAGTACCCGATCGTCTCGATCGAGGACGCGATGCACGAGGGCGACTGGGAAGGCTGGGCGCACCTGACCTCCGTGCTGGGCAAGCGCGTGCAGCTGGTGGGCGACGACCTGTTCGTCACCAACACCAAGATCCTGAAGGAAGGCATCCAGAAAGGCATCGCCAACTCGATCCTCATCAAGATCAACCAGATCGGCACCCTGACCGAGACCTTCGCCGCCATCGAGATGGCCAAGCGCGCGGGCTACACCGCCGTGATCTCGCACCGTTCGGGCGAGACCGAGGACTCGACCATCGCCGATATCGCCGTAGGCCTGAACGCCCTGCAGATCAAGACCGGCTCGATGTCGCGTTCGGACCGCATGGCCAAGTACAACCAGCTGCTGCGCATCGAGGAAGACCTGGGCGACATCGCCAGCTACCCGGGCCGTTCGGCGTTCTACAATCTGAAGTAATCGTTCTTCGTAAGGCCGCACCGTGCGCCTCATTCCGCTCGCGCTGGCAGCTCTGCTGCTCCTGATTCAGTATCCCCTGTGGCTGGGGAAAGGGGGCTGGCTGCACGTGAAGGACATGGAGTCGCAGGTGGCGGCCGTCCACCAGAAGAACGACGAGCTCCGCGCACGCAACGCCAAGCTCGATTCCGAAGTGCGCGACCTGAAGGACGGCACCGAGGCGGTCGAGGAGCGCGCGCGGGTGGAGCTGGGGATGATCAAGCAGAACGAGGTGTTCGTGCAGGTGGTGGGCCCTGCTCCGGCAGGTGCGCCCGCCGCATCCGCACCTGCGCTGCCGGCTGCCCCCGCAGCGGGCGCTGCGCCCATCGTCCAAGCGCCGACCCAGCCCGCGCCTGCCGGGCACTGAGCGCGCCGCCGCGCGCTTTATTCGTAGCGGACCTGCTCCGCGATTCCACGCGGCTTTGCCGCCGCCTGCTGGTTCAGCAGCGAGTGCTTGCGCGCATAGGTGAAGTAGACCACCAGGCCGATCGCCAGCCAGGCCAGAAAGGCGATCCACGTTGTGCGGCTCAGGAAGGCCATCAGCGTGGCGCAGAACAGGATGGCGAGGATTGGCACGTAGGGCACGCCGGGGCAGCGGAAGGCGCGGTGCAGGTCCGGCCGCTTCTTGCGCAGCACCAGCACGGCCACCGAGACGAGGCAGAACGCGGCCAGGGTGCCCATGTTGACCAGTTCCCCCAGCACCCCGAGCGGCACCAGCGCGGCCAGCAGGCCGAACACGATGCCGACCAGCCAGGTGGCGAAGAAGGGTGTGCCGAAGCGCGGATTCACCGCCGCCAGCCGCGCGGGCAGCAGGCCGTCGCGTGACATGGCGAAGATGATGCGCGTCTGCCCGTACGACATCACGAGGATGACGGTGGTGATGCCGAGGATGGCGCCGAGGTCGATGAAGCCCGCGATCCAGTTCTCCTTCGCGTACTGGAGCGCGAGCGAGACCGGATGGTCCACGCCGAGGAACTTCGGATACGGGACGATGCCGGTCATGATCAGGGTGACGATCACGTACAGGATGGTGCAGCCGCCCAGCGTGCCGATCAGGCCAATGGGCAGGTCGCGCTCCGGCCGTTTGCATTCCTCCGCCGCCGACGTCACGGAGTCGAAGCCGATAAAGGCGAAAAACATCAGTGCCGCGGCGCTCAGCGTCCCGCTCCAGCCAAAGGGCATGAAGGGATGCCAGTTGGCCGGCTGCACATGGCGCGCGCCGACGGCAATGAAGAGCAGCACCACGAGCACCTTGATGACCACCATCGCGTTGTTCACGCGCGCGGACTCGCGCAGGCCCAGCGACAGCATCGTGGTCAGCACCAGCATGATGCACAGGGCGGGCAGGTTGAACCACGTGGTTACGCCCGGCAGCGCGCCCGGTGCCGCGGTCAGCGCCACCGGCAGCTTGAGGCCAAACCCGGCAATCAGGGACTGGAAGTAGCCGGACCAGCCGACTGACACCGCCGATGTCGCCAGCCCGTATTCCAGCACCAGGTCCCACCCGATCATCCAGGCGACGATCTCGCCGAGCGTGACGTAGCTGTAGGTGTAGATGGAGCCGGCCAGCGGCACGGTGGACGCGAATTCCGCGTAGCACAGGCCCGCAAACCCGCAGCACAGGCCCGCGATGATGAAGGACAGGGTAAGCGCGGGACCGGCGGTGACAGCACCGGTCCCGGTGAGCACGAAGATGCCGGTGCCGATCACGGCGCCGATGCCCATCAGGACCAGGTCCACGGGGCCCAGCACTTTTTTGAGGCCGCCGGGGGCGCGGCTGGCGGCGACGGACCGGTCCAGGTCCTTGGTTCGAAATAGACTCACACGGCACTCCTGCAGGATGCGAAAACCGCACTATAGGCAGGCGGCTGGTCCGGTCATAGAACCACTCGCGCTGCCGTGCGTGGGGCCACCCATGCCGCTGCGAGTGATCGCTCTTGCCGACGGTGGGCCGTTCAGCTGTTTGCGCGGCGGGTGAAAACCATTTCCACCAGCTTGATAGGGCGGGCGGTCATCACACCGAGCTGGTAGAAGGTCAGGGTGCGCCTGTCCGCACCTTCGTATTTCTCGATGATCCGAAAATCGGTCCATTGGCCGGAGCCGTTGGGTTGCTTGGAGGACCACGTCATGCTTTGCTCCCGGTCGGACCAGAAGCCGTAGCTGGTGCGCACCGCCATGTCGTTTGTATCGACCCAGGTGTCGACCCAGGTCTTGGCCACCGGGTCATAGCCCCAGACGCCGTGGCCTTCATAAGCGGGAAATTTGCCGCTGGCGGGTATGCGGAACTGGTTGACGATCCAGTGTCCGTTCTGCAGCAGGGTATTGGTCTGCACGCCCTTGGCGGTCCCGCTGGGCTGGTCGTTCGCGTAGAACGTGACCGCGGCATCCCAGGTGCCACTCTGCATATGCATGGGGACGTAGCGGGTATCAGGAGATTTGTCCGCAGACTGTCCGCGGACGGTGGGAGCGGACAGCAGCAGGACCGCAAGAAGCAATGCTGCGAACGGCGAAGTGCAGAGTGGGGCGAACAGGCGGCGGGTGAACATGGTCTCTCTTTCAGGATGGGAAGCCAGACCATCCTGCAAGGAACATGCCCGCCGCACGCCGCCCCGTGCGTCAGTCGATCAGCGCTTTCACGAACACGCTGCCGTTGGGGGCCTTGCCTTCCAGGTGAACCAGGATCTGCGAGTCCTTGGCGTACCAGAATTTGGTCTCCTGCCCCGGCTTGTTGTAGTCGGTCTGCAGCACCCAGCAATCGACCGGGCCACGCGGGCCTGGGATGGTCTCGGAGCCAATCACCTTCCACGTGTACCAGGCCGGGGCCGGGCCGCCGGGGTGGTAGAAGCGGATCTTCGCTTCGTAGCCTTCGGCCAGTGGCAGGGTGCCGAGGAATTCCATGTCGGTCTCGAAGTTGTAGGTCGGGCCGTCGCTTGTGACGGCGAGCTCCTTCTGCGTGTTGTCGGCGAGGTCCTTCATGCCGGTGACCTTGGCGCCGTCGAACACGAAGCCTTCCACCACGCGCTTGCCGTCCTTTTCCGTAATGCGCACGTGGCTGCGCGGCTTGAAGGTGGCCTTGTCGAACCAGGAGTCGAGCGTCTTGACCATGCCGGGCGCGGTGCCGTCCCAGCGCTGGCGGATGCGCATGCCGTCGGCCGTGTAGATCACCTCGCGCTCCCAGATGCTCAAGGGGATGTTCGCGCCATCCTTCTTCGAGTAGATCAGGTAGTGGTGGGTGCCTGCCTTGAGCGCGGCGAAGCGTGCGAGAGGCTGGCCGACTTCGATGGTCTCGGCTTGCGCGGCGGACGAGAAGAACAGCGCTGCCGCAAGTGCGATGGTGGTGGACGTATGCATGTGGAATGGCCTCCGCAAAAATCGGATTGTAGTGGCGGAGGGGCACTCGGAGAACAGGTTGAAGCGCGGTCTTAGGCTGGCGTTAAGGTTCGCGGTGCTGGCCGTCGCGGCGGCCTTCCTTCAGAAGCGTGGCGCGGCGGATCAAGCCTGCCAGGCCGTTGGTGGGGCGCTGCGGCATGGATCAGGTCCCTGGTGCCAAGCCGGTCGAGGACGGCCAGCATGTTGCAGTATTCGGTGCGCATCACGTGGGGGCCAATGTCGACCACGTCGCCGGTGGCCTGGTCGGTCCAGCTGGAGGCGCGCCCGCCGAGGCGTTCCGCTGCTTCCAGCGCCGTGAACCGGAGTCCCGCATCCGCCAGCCCCACCGCCGCCGACAAGCCGGCCAGGCCGACTCCGATCACCACCACATCCTGCATCCACTCCCTCCGACGCCATCGCACTTAGACAGCAGGGCGTCGGCGACGGTGTTCAAGAACTTCGCATCCACTACGGTCCGGGCTATCGCTTGTATTTCTTTCGGCAAGGGGCGATGATCATTGTTCTCTTAGCAGGGGGTACGAAAGCGTCGCGGCAACGCGATGTACTTCTCGCAAAGCGTCTCACAAAACAATGGAGGTCCGATTATGCGTGAAAGGTTTTCACCGTTTGATCCCGCGGACGCCTTGGAAGATGCTGAAATGATCGGCATATTTCTCAATGAAGCACTGCAGTCGAGGCAGGTGGCCCACGTTGCATCTGCTCTGCAGGCGGTGGCGCGATCTCCAGGAGTCCAAGACCTCGCGCAAAAGGCTGGGCTCAGCAGCGAGCAAGTGATAGCCATACTTCGTGCTGAACTTCCGATGTCATTAGGGGCAGCAGCAGCGCGGATGCGCGCTGTTGGCATCGATACCGAAGATCCGGAAGCCCCCGGCTCTGCCTGACGATTCGTGCCGCTGCCAGCTTTACGCGAGGATCGTTGCGAGCACCTCGCGGACCGCTGGGGGGATCGGGACGGGGGTGCTGGTAGCGCGGTTGACGTAGACGTGGACGAAGTGGCCGGCGGCAGCGGGCAACGCGTCGTCGTTGCGGTAGAGGGCGATCTCGTAGCGGACGCTCGATGTCCCGAGCTTGCTCACGCGGATGGCGGCATGCACGACGTCGGGATATGCAATGGGCGCGAAATAGGAGCAGCCGCTGTCGACCACGTAGCCGACCACCGGATCATTGTGGATGTCGAGCACGCCACGATCGATGGAGAAGCGGTTCACCGCGGTGTCGAAAAAGCTGTAGTAATGCACGTTGTTGATGTGCCCGTACACGTCGTTGTCCATCCAGCGGGTCGGGATCGCCAGAACGTGCGGGAAGTCGCTGCGGGGCACTGTGGCCAGGGGGTGTTTGCTCATACGCCTTTTTCTGCGCGCCCACCCAGCCGGGCAGGCGCCTATTCAATTGCTTCATCAACCTCGGCTATTCTAAGCGCTTCGGCCGGAGAGCTCCCGATCCGCGCCGGCTTGCGCGCCACGATGAAGTGGTCCGCGCCCAGCTGGCTCCAGCGCAGCAGCTGGAACACCGCGCGCCGCAGCAGCAAGTCCTCCGTATCGAAGCGCCGCACGCAGTTGACATAGGTGCTCAGCGTTTCGTAGCGCAGCACCTCCAGGTTCCGCGCCCGCAGCAGGTCGTACAGCGCGCGCCGCGAGAACAGGTTCAGGTGGTGCGGCGGGTCCACCATATTCCATTTTTCGAGGCCGCGCACGCGGGCATGGATGCAGCCGGGATTGGGCGTGGTCAGCACCAGCAGGCCGCCGGGCTGCACGCGCGCCACCAGCGCGGACAGGAAGGCCTGCGGATCCGCTACGTGTTCCAGCACGTTGAAGCAGGTGACCACGTCGTAGCGCTGGCGGTGCTCCGCCACATCGTGGTTGATCAGCGCCACGCCGACGGTCTCGCGCGCGAAGCGGGTTTCCTCGGCCGAGATTTCCAGCCCGCTGGCCCGCAGGCCGAACTCGCGCGCCGCCACGCGCACGAAATAGCCGTTGCCCGCGCCGACGTCGAGCAGCGAGACGGGGTGCCCGGTGGCCGCGATCCGGCGCAGGATGTAGCGCCAGCGGAAGCCCCATTCCTCGTCGATGGCCGCCAGCGTCTTGCGCTTGAGGGTGTAGTAGGTGTGGGACTCGTACTGGCCATGGTCGAAGCCGATGTCGGCCATGATGCAGCCGCACTGGGCGCAGCGGAAGATGGCCGCGCCCTGCTTGATGAAGCTGTGCGGATCGAGGTGGTGGGAGGGATTGACGACGCAGGCTTTCATGGACGGCTCCGCGGAGAGATGCGAAGCGGCCACATGGACGGTCGTGCTGGACTGGGGACAGCCATCTTCGCCGGGAGGCGCACACGCGGCCTCCCTGGCGAATTTTTCTCCCGCGCCGCGGGCGGCGGGTTGGGATGGGTCAAACGAACCGGACCGCCACTGCGGGCGGCCCTCGGCGGATCAGTGCTTGAGCCCGCCTTCTGGGTGGTGAAGGGTCTGCACCGCGGCGTCCTGGGCGAATACCTGGGCGCAGTCGACCGCGTCAAAGCCGTAGTGCTTGCCGCAGAAGTCGCAGTTGATCGACAGTGTGCCCAGGTCCTCCAGCGCGGACTCGACTTCCTCGCGGCCCAGCATCTTGAGCATGTTGGCGACCTTCTCGCGGGTGCAGGTGCAGTGGAAGCTCGGGTGCAGCGGTTCGAACACGCGCAGGGTTTCCTCCCAGAACAGGCGATGCATCAGGGTCTCGATGCCGGCCGCCAGCAGCTCCTCCTGTTTCAGCGTGGAGGCCAGCGAGACGGCACGGTTCCAGGTCTCCAGGTCTTCCTCGACCGTGGCCTGCTTGGGCTGCTCGCCTTCCTTGCCAGTGTGGCGTGGCAGCTTTTGCAGCAGCAGGCCGCGGGCGACGTTGTCGTCGGCCGCCAGCCACAGCTTGGTGTCCATCTGCTCGGAGCGCAGCATGTAATTCTCGATGACCACGGCCATGTCCTCGCCGTCCAGCGGCACGATGCCCTGGTAGGGCTGCTGGCCCGGCACCTTGTCCAGCGGGTCGAGCGTGATCACGAAGCGGCCCTGGCGGTGCACGTTGACCAATTGCTGCAGCGGCGTGTCGTCCGCGATGTCGGCGTGGGCGGACAGCTTGGCGGTGGCGCGCATGCGCAGGTCCGCATCGCACTCGACCACCATCAGCTTGACCGGGCCGTCGCCGTGCAGCTGCATCACGATGGAACCGTTGAACTTGAGGTTGGCGGACAGCAGGGCGGCGGCGGCCACCATCTCGCCCAGCACGTGCTTGACGGCCAGCGGATAGGTGTGGCGCGCCTGGATTTCGGCCCAGGTGTCGCTGATCTCGACGAACTCGCCACGCACGGCGGCGTTCTCGAAGATGAACTTCTGCAGGGTGTCGGCGCTGCCGGTGGTGTCGATGGTGTCAGTGTTATGGTCAGTCATGGATTATCCGATGCGAGTGAGTTCCGCCTGGTATTGCTGGCCGCGCGCGGCGTAGCTGGCGGCGGACAGCTTGAGGCGCTGGACTTCCTCGTCCGTCAGGGTGCGCACCACCTTGGCAGGCGCGCCGATGATCAGCGAGTTGTCCGGGAACTCTTTCCCTTCCGTGACCAGGGCGCCGGCGCCGACCAGGCAGCCCTTGCCGATCTTCGCGCCGTTGAGCACGATCGCCTGGATCCCGATGAGCGAGCCGTCGCCGATGGTGCAGCCGTGCAGCATGGCCTGGTGGCCGATGGTCACGTCCTCGCCCACCGTGAGCGGGAAGCCCATATCGGTGTGCATGACGGTGTTTTCCTGCACGTTGCTGCGCGCGCCGATGGTGATGCGCTCGTTGTCGCCGCGGATGGTGACGCCGTACCACACCGAGGTGTTGGGCCCGAGCGTGACCTTGCCGATCAGCGTGGCCGAGTCAGCCACGAAAGCGGATGCGTCGATCTCCGGGGCGTGCTCGCCCAGCTGGTAGATAGCCATGGAAGTGGAAATAGGGTTGGGAATGGCCGATATTTTACGGCTTCCCGGCTATATGGGGCTAAGGTGCGGTAATGCAATAGTTCGGCTCTTCCTATTCACGGTGCTCCAGCATGCGATCGATGAGGCCGTATTCGACGGCGTCGGTGGCGGACATGTAGCGGTCGCGGTCGGAATCTTTTTCCAGCTGCTCGCGGGTGCGGCCGGAGCG
Organism: Zemynaea arenosa; assembly: GCF_004614185.1. GTDB lineage: Bacteria > Pseudomonadota > Gammaproteobacteria > Burkholderiales > Burkholderiaceae_D > Telluria > Telluria arenosa. The sequence goes on from NZ_SPVF01000009.1 coordinate 11,918, forward strand.
CTCGGCCATGATGCTGTTCAGGCGGTGGCGGATGTGCAGGATCTCCTTGGCGTGGATTTCGATGTCGGCGGCCACGCCCTGGGTGCCGGAATGCGGCTGGTGGATCATGATGCGGGCATTGGGCAGGGCGAAGCGCTTGCCGATCGCGCCCGCCGTCAGCAGGAAGGCGCCCATGCTGGCGGCCATGCCGGTGCAGAGGGTGGACACGTCCGGCTTGATGAACTGCATCGTGTCGTAGATCGCCATCCCGGCGTACACGGAGCCGCCGGGCGAATTGATGTACAAATGGATATCCTTGTCGGGATTCTCGGATTCGAGGAACAGCAGCTGGGCGGTGACCAGGCTGGCGATATGGTCGTTGACCTCGCCCACCAGGAACACGATGCGCTCGCGCAGCAGGCGGGAATAGATGTCGTAGGCGCGCTCGCCGCGGCTGGACTGTTCGATCACGGTGGGCACGAGGCCCTGGTTCAGGGGATGCATGGCAGGCTCCTATCGTGAGTGGCTTGGCCTGTTGACGTGGGGCGCGGGGCGCGGCGTGACAGTGGCAGAAATTTTGCGCGGGGGTGTCACGCGGCGGCGCGCCGGTTCGTCAGGTGCGCGCATACGTGCAAGGAGGATGACAATGAAAGTCGATGACAGTTCCGACCTGGGGGCCGCGTTCGAACGCCATCGGGGGCGGCTGACAGCAATCGCGGTCCGCATCCTGGGCGACGCGCATGAGGCACAGGATGTGGTGCAGGAGGGGTTCCTGCGCTGGCAGGGCGCGGCCGGGCGCGATGGCATCCGTACGCCGGCGGCGTGGCTGACCACGGTGGTGCAAAACCTGGCGATCGACCGTTTGCGGCAGCGGGAGCGGGCGTGGGAGGTGGCGCAGGAGCTGGCTTTGCTGGACGGCGGCACGTCCGGGTCGGACGGCGGCGCGGTCCAGACACCCGAGGACGTCCTGGCGCGTTTGTTCGATCTCAGCGCGGTGTTGGCTGTGCTGCGTGCGCGGCTGTCGGAGGCGGAGCGGATCGTGCTGGTGCTGCACGAGGCGTGCGAGCGGGAGCATGAGGAGATCGCGCGGCTGCTTCGGATCAGCGAGGCCAACAGCCGCCAACTGCTGCACCGCGCCCGCAAGCGGCTTGCGCGCGACGCCCGGCAGGAGCAGGAGGAGCAGCGCTGCCGGGAGCTGGTGCATGAGTTTCACCTTGCCTTGCATCGGCTCGATGTGCCGGTGCTGATCGGGCTGCTGTCGGATGCCGCTGCCGTCAGCGCGTGTGCTAAGCCCGCCACGGAGGCCAACGCCATGATTTTGGACGGCGCCAGCACCGGGCAGTCCACCACCTGCGGCACGGTCGTGGCCGGCGCCACGCCGGGGCGCGGTGCTCGGGACATTTCGGCGTCGGCGGCGGGACTGGAGGAAGGGGCGGCATCGGTGCACTCGCGTTGGGCGCGCGGCGCCGTGGGAAGTCTGCTGGTCTCTTGCCTTGCAGCTGCCCGCGCGGCGCAGACCCGGGCCGTCGCCGCCGTCAATTAACCACGCGGGGGGCCGACGGTGCGAGGTCGCGCCTAAGCGTGGCTTCATCCGGGCGCGGGGCGGGTGCTTATACTACAAGCATGATCTCGAGTGCGTGCAGACAGATGATTCTCAGGGTGGCGCGGGCGGCGCCTGTGCTGGCGCTGGGGGCGGCTGCGCAAGGCCTTGCGGCGGACGCGCCGCTGGCCATTGAGCCGAAGGTGCGCACGGTGCGCGAACGGGCGCTGGGGTGGCTGAAAGACGATGAGCTCCAGCGGGTAGCGGAGCGTGCGGCGAGCACGGCGGCTGGCAGCGAAGCGACAGCGGCAGCGGGCCGATTATCGGGCGCGGGGCCAAGCGCGCGTATGCAGGAGCACATGGCGGCCGCGTTCAGGCCGCGCGGGTTCGCCAGCGAGGACTACGTCACCGGCGACGGGTTGCGCGCCACGCGCATCCGCAGCGGCGGGGTGACGTACTGTGCCAGCGCGCTGCCAGTGCATACCATCATGGGCGAGCGGATGCGGGAGCAGGGGTTCACGGTCAAGCAGGTGCCTTGCCCGTCGCACTGACCTGTCACGCCGCCGCGCCCCTGCAGCGGGGAGCGGGCAGCGGGCGGCGGGGCACCGACGCACCGGGGCAGCGAGACAGCGAGGCAGCGAGGCAGCGAGGCAGCGAGGCTGGGGCTCGGTCTGCAGGGGCGGCGGGAACGTGGCATAATCGAACGATCGTTCTTTTTCTGCGTGCCTCAGCCATGAAACCCTCCCGCTCCGAATTCCTCGACATCCGCGGCCTGCGCTACCACGTCCGCCATTGGGGGCGGGAAGGCGCGCCCAAGCTGTTCATGGTGCATGGCTGGATGGACGTGTCAGCCTCGTTCCAGTTCGTGGTCGACTGCCTGCAGGACGACTGGCACGTGATCGCGCCCGACTGGCGGGGCTTCGGTCTCACCGAGCGCACGCATTCGGATACCTACTGGTTCCCCGACTATTTCGCCGACCTGGAGCTAATTCTCGACCACTATTCGCCCGAGGCGCCAGTCAACCTGCTTGGCCACAGCATGGGCGGCAACATCGTCACCGTGTACGCCGGGGTCCGTCCCCAGCGGATCCGCAAGCTGGTCAATCTGGAAGGCTTCGGGCTACCGAATACCAGGCCGGAGCAGGCGCCGGGCCGCTACGCCAAGTGGCTGGACGAGTTGAAGGAGCCGCCCAGCCTGCGCACCTACGCCACGCGCGCGGACGTCGCGGCGAGGCTGCAGAAGACCAACCCGCGCCTCTCCGATGAACGGGCCGAATTCCTGTCTCAGCACTGGTCGGCGCAGAACGACGAAGGGCGCTGGGAGATCCTCGGCGATCCGAACCACAAGAAGCCCAGCCCGCTCCTGTACCACACCGAGGAAGTGCTGGCCTGCTGGGACCTGATCACCGCGCCCGTGCTGTGGGTGGAAGCGGAAGAGACCAATATGTGGCTGTGGATGGGGCCGAAGGAGCAGGCGCGCGTGGAAGTGGACCGCCGCCTCGCGCGCCTCAAGAACGTGACGCCGAAGATGATGCCCGCCGCCGGCCACATGCTGCACCACGACCAGCCCGAGGCACTGGCCACGAAGATCGAGGACTTCCTGCGCGCCTGAGGTCCCGCCGCGGCTTTCCGGTATTCCTACAGTTGTACGCCGGGGTACGTCCCCGGTGTGGAATCTTCGGCTGCGGACGCTACCTGGATTCCGCAGGGGGTAGGGGATGGGGAAGGCGTCCATGCGCTGCGCAGCAGCGTACAATATCGGTATTCCGATCCGCTGTCCGCCTCATGCTGAAAGTCGACCTGCACTGCCATTCCAACGTATCCGACGGTGTGCTCCCGCCCGAGCGGGTGGCGGCGTACGCGCACCAGTCCGGCGTGGACGTGTGGGCACTGACCGACCACGATGAAATCAGCGGCATCAAGCCGGCGCGCGCAGCGGCCCAGCAGCTGGGCATGCAGTTCGTGGCGGGCGTGGAGATCTCCGTCACCTACGCCAACGAGACCGTCCACATCGTCGGCCTGCGCGTGGACGAGGACAATGCGTCGCTCGTGCAGGGCCTGGAAGCCACCCGCAACGGCCGCGATGCCCGCGGCCGCGACATCGCCGCCCAGCTGGCTGCCGTCGGCATCCCCGACGCCTACGAAGGCGCCCTGAAATACGTCGGCAACCCGGACCTGATGTCGCGCACCCACTTCGCCCGCTACCTAGTCGAGCTCGGCGTGTGCAACAACACGCCGGAAGTGTTCCGCAAATACCTCACCGAAGGCAAGCCGGGGTACGTCCCCCACCGCTGGGCGAGCCTGCAGCAGGCGGTCGGCTGGATCCAGGACGCGGGCGGCATCGCCGTGATCGCCCATCCCGGCCGCTACAAGTTCAGCGCCCTGGTGGAAGGCGCGCTGTTCGACGAATTCAAGCAGCTCGGCGGCCAGGCCATCGAGGTGGTGACGGGCAGCCATACTCCCGACCAGTATCCGAAATACGCCGAGCTGGCCAATCGCTACGGCTTCCTGGCCTCGCGCGGGACCGATTTCCATGCGCCGGGCGAGGCGCGCGTCGAGTTCGCCCAGCTGCCGCCGTTGCCTTCCAGCGTCACGCCGGTCTGGCACGACTGGTTCTGATGCCCAGTGCGGCCGCATCCGGCGGCTCAGCCTTGAAATTTTGCTCATCCGCCCCTATCTTGGCGGCGTACCAACCCTCGGGCGCTCCCGCGCTGACCACATGAAACGTATCGTCCTGTTTATTGCGACCAACCTGGCCGTCATGCTCGTGCTGGGGATCGTGCTGTCCGTGCTCGGCGTCGGCCAGACTTATGGGCCGGGCGGACTGAACTTGCCGGCGCTGCTGGTGTTCTCCCTGGTGGTCGGCTTTACGGGCTCGATCATCTCGCTGCTGCTGAGCAAAACCATGGCGAAATGGTCGACCGGCGCGCGCGTGATCCAGAATCCCGCCAACGCCACCGAGATGTGGCTGCTGAACACGGTCCGCCAACTGGCCGACCGGGCCGGCATCGCCATGCCGGAGGTGGCGGTGTATGACGGCGAGCCGAATGCGTTCGCCACCGGCGCCTTCAAGAACTCGGCCCTGGTGGCGGTCTCCACCGGCCTGCTGCAGGGCATGAACCGGGAGGAAGTCGAGGCCGTGCTGGGCCACGAGATCGCCCACGTGGCGAATGGCGACATGGTCACGCTGACCCTGATCCAGGGCGTGGTCAACACCTTCGTGGTGTTCCTGTCGCGCGTGGTCGGCGCCGTGGTGGACCAGGCGCTCTCGCGCGGCGAGGAGCGGCGCGGCCCGGGCATCGGCTACATGGTGGCCGTGTTCGTGTGCCAGATCGTGTTCGGCCTGCTGGCTTCGATCATCGTGGCGTGGTTCTCGCGCCAGCGGGAATTCCGTGCGGACGCCGGGTCGGCCAAGCTGCTGGGCAGCACGGTGCCGATGCAGCATGCGCTGGCCCGCCTGGGCGGCATGGGGCCGGGCGACCTGCCGCAGTCGATGACGGCATCGGGCATCTCCGGCAACGGCGGCGGCCTGGGCGCGCTGTTCTCCACCCATCCGCCGATCGAGGAACGCATCGCGGCATTGCAGACGCTGCGGGCCGCATGAGCCAGGTCTTTCACATTCATCCGGACAACCCGCAGGGCCGCCTGGTCAAGCAGGCGGCCCAGATCATCCACGGCGGCGGCGTGGTCGCGCTGCCGACCGACTCCTGCTATGCACTCGCCTGCCACCTGGACGACAAGGCGGCCGTGGAAAAGCTGCGCCGCATCCGCGGCATCGACGAGAAGCACCACCTGACCCTGCTGTGCCGCGACCTCTCGGAAATCGCCGAGTACGCGCGCGTGGACAATAAGCAGTTCCGCTTGCTGAAGGCGGCCACGCCGGGGCCGTACGCGGTGATCCTGGAGGCGACCCGCAGCGTGCCGCGCCGCCTGTCGCACCCGTCGCGCAAGACCATCGGCTTGCGGGTGCCGGAGAACACCATCGCGCAGGCGCTGCTGGCCGAGCTCGGCCAACCGCTGCTGGCCACCACCCTGATCCTCGACGACGAGCTGCTCAACGATCCGGACGAGATCGGGGAGCGCCTGGCGAAGCAGATCGACTTGCTGATCGACGGCGGGGCGGCGCCGATGGAGCCGTCCACCGTGATCGACCTGACCGGCGAGGAGCCCGTGCTGGTGCGGGCCGGCCGTGGCGATCCGGCGGTGTTCGGTCTGTAAAGACAGCGCGGGCTCCGGCGCCGCCGGCGAGCCTCCACCACCCCTCTGATAGAATCCCACCAATGAACGAATTCATAGTGAAGGTCGCGGTGTACGCGATTCCGGTGCTGTTCGCCATCGCGCTTCACGAAGCCGCCCACGGCTACGTCGCCCGGTATTTCGGTGACTCCACCGCGGCCGAGCAGGGGCGTCTGTCGCTGAACCCGGCACGCCACATCGATCCTTTCGGCACCATCCTGCTGCCGCTGATCCTGTACTTCACCATCCACATGCCGTTCGGCTTTGCCAAGCCGGTGCCGGTCAACTACGCGCGGCTGCGCAATCCGAAGAAGCAGATGGCCTTCGTGGCCGCAGCCGGCCCGGCGGCCAACTTCGCCATGGCGCTGTTCTGGATGATCGTGCTGGTGCTGCTGGCCATGGGCGGCGCGGGCGAGGGCATGCGCTTCTTCAGCGAAATGGCGCGCGCCGGGGTGCTGGTCAATGCCGGCCTGTGCGCGCTGAACCTGATTCCCGTGCCGCCGCTCGACGGCGGCCGCATCGTGACCGGGCTGCTGCCCATGCCGCTGGCGCGCAAGTTCGCGCAGCTGGAGAGCTACAGCACCTTCATCTTCATCGGGCTGATCGCGCTGATGTACACGGGGGTGCTCGATGGCTTCCTCGGCGCTATGATAGAGGGTGTTGTTGCCCTGGTCACATTGCTCGTTTCTCCTCTCACCGCCTTCCTCTGACCCTATGTATCCCGACCGCGTCGTCTCCGGCATGCGCCCCACCGGCACCATGCACCTTGGCCACTACCATGGCGCCCTGAAGAACTGGATCCGCATGCAGTCCGAGCAGCAGTGCCTGTTCTTCGTGGCGGACTGGCATGCGCTGACCACGCACTACGACGATCCTTCCATCATCGAGAAGAGCACCTGGGACATGGTGATCGACTGGCTGGCGGCGGGCATCGACCCGTCCCAGGCCACCATCTTCGTCCAGTCGCGGGTGCCGGAGCATGCGGAGCTGCACCTGCTGCTGTCGATGGCGACGCCGCTGGGCTGGCTGGAGCGGGTGCCGACCTACAAGGACCAGATCGAGAACCTGGCCAACCGGGATCTCGCCACCTACGGCTTCCTCGGCTATCCGCTGCTGCAGGCGGCCGACGTGCTGATCTACCGCGCCTCGCAGGTGCCCGTGGGCGAGGACCAGGTGCCGCATATCGAGATGATGCGCGAGATCGCGCGGCGCTTCAATCACCTGTACGGCAAGGAGCCGGGGTTCGAGGAGAAGGCGCTGGAGGCGGTCAAGAAGCTGGGCTCCAAGCGCGCCAAGCTGTATGCGGAGCTGCGCACCGAGTACCAGCAGGACGGCAACGAGGCGGCGCTGGAGCAGGCGCGGGCGATGCTGGACGATGCGGCGTCGCTGTCGATGATCGACCGGGAGCGGCTGTTTGGGTATCTGGAAGGGTCGCGCAAGCTGATCCTGGTCGAGCCGCAGGCCAAGCTGACCGAGGCCTCCCGCCTGCCGGGGCTGGATGGGCGGAAGATGTCCAAGTCCTACGGAAATGCGATTTCGCTGCGCGAGGACAAGGAGACCGTGACCAAGAAAATCCGCACCATGCCGACCGACCCGGCGCGCGTGCGGCGCACCGATCCGGGCGAGCCGACGCGCTGCCCGGTGTACCAGCTGCACGAGGTGTATTCGCCGGAAGCGACCAAGGAGTGGGTGGTCAAGGGCTGCCGCTCGGCGGGCATCGGCTGCATCGAGTGTAAGCAGCCGGTGATCGACGCGGTGCTGGCCGAGCAGGAGCCGATGCAGGAGCGCGCGCAGCAGTACCTGGACGATCCGTCGCTGGTGCGCGCCATCGTGGCCGACGGCTGCGAGACGGCGCGCAAACTGGCCCAGGAGACCATGCGCGACGTGCGCGAGGCGATGGGCTTGCAGTACACGTGATGATGATGCTGAGGGCGAGCGTGACCTCCGCCACGGCGGCAGCAGGGGAGGCCGCGTGATGGCGGGCGAGCTGCAGCATCCGGCCGGTGGGGCGGTATCGCCGTGGGTGGCGCGCTGGGCGCCGCTGATGCCGGCGGGGGAGGTGCTCGATCTGGCCTGCGGCAGCGGGCGGCATGCGCATTTCCTGGCCGGGTTCGGGCATCCGGTGCTGGCGCTGGACCGCGATGCGCAGGCGCTGGCG
>NZ_SPVF01000200.1 GCF_004614185.1 Zemynaea arenosa
GTGCCGAGCCGCCGCGTTGGCGCGCGCACCGGCCGCGATTGCCCGGCGCGGCCCATTGGACTACCATCGCGGCATGAAAGATGGCCCGAATATCGTCAACATCGCCGCGCTGATCGGCGACCACGCGCGTGCCGAGGTGCTGACCGCGCTGATGTCGGGCATGGCGCTCACCGCCACCGAGCTGGCCACGGCCGCCGGTGTCACCAAGCAGACCATCAGCGGCCACCTCGCCAAACTGGTGGACGCCGGCCTGCTGGCCGTCGAGTCCCAGGGACGGCACCGCTATTTCCGCCTGTCCGGCCCCGACGTGGCCGAACTGCTGGAGTCGATGATGGGCCTCGCTTTCCGCACCGGCGCCGTGCGCGTGCGAACCAGCCCGCGCGAGCCCGCGATGCGCAAGGCGCGCGTCTGCTATGACCATCTGGCCGGAGAACTGGGCGTGATGATGTATGAAGGCCTGGCCGCCCGCGGCGCCTTCGCCCTCGATGGCGCCGGCGTCGCGCTGACCGAGGCGGGCCGCGCCGCCCTGCACGACCTGGGTATCGAATCGGCGGAGCTGGGGCGCAGCAAGCGCCCCCTGTGCCGCACCTGCCTGGATTGGAGTGAGCGCCGCCATCACCTGGCCGGGGCACTGGGAGCCGCGCTGCTGGACCGCTTCCAGCAACTGGGCTGGGCGCGCCGCCAGCCGGATTCGCGGGTGGTGGCCTTTACTGAACCGGGAGAACGCGCGTTGCGCGCGTGGTGCGTGGGTTAGCCCTGCATGATGGCGGAAAGCTCCGCCGCGATCTGCTGCGCCAGCAGGTGGATGTGATACCCGTCCACGAAGCCATGGTGCGCCTGCACCGAGAACGGCACCAGCAGCCGGCCATCCGGTCCGTCCCTGAAACGCCCCCAGGCCAACGCCGGAATGTCCGGTGACGACACCGACGCCATCGGATGTTCGATGGCCGTCAAGTCCAGCCACGGCATGCAGGTGACGAACACCTGGTCTTTCCATTCGCGCGGCGACATCGCATGGTAGGTGTCGTTCAGCTCCGTCATCGCCTCGGCATGATCGCGCGCCGCAATGCTGCGGGCGACGAATTCCAGCAGGTCGTCCGACCACGCGAACTGCGCGAAGTTGAGGTCCTTGTTCTTGTTCACGACGGTGTACGACGGAATCAGCCGGTCGATGCAGATCACCTCGCCCTCGAATACCCGGTAGCGGAAATTCTCGATCTTGAGGATCGCGTTGGAGATGGCGTACAGCAGCACATGGAAGGGCGGCAGCCCCTGCGCCTTGCACCACGGCCGGAAGTCCGGCAGCTCCATGGTGAAGCTCAGGTTCACCGCCGGGCTTTCCATGGCGTTGAACAGGTCGAAGCGGTCGCGCCGTTGCTCGAAATTGTTCATATAATCACCTCCGCCCGCAGCGCACCGCGCAGCGAATTGCACACCACGATAGCGGAGGCGCGCTCGAACATGGCGCGCGTGACGACGGCCTCGCGCGCGTCCCACTCCGGGTCTTCCAGCATCAGCGCGCGCATCACGCCGGGCAGCACGCCCGCAGTCAGGGGCGGCGTCACCCAGCGGCCGTCCACTTGGACGAACACATTGCTGCGTCCCCCCTCGGCCAGCTCGTCGCGCTCATTGAAGAACACCATGTCGAAGGCGCCCTGGGCTTCGGCCTCCTTCCACGCCCCGTCGTAGCGCGCGCGGACGGTGGTCTTGTGGCGCTGGAAGATCTCGTCCGAGCGCACTGTCTCTTTCGCCACGATCAGCTGCACCGGCGTCGCCAGTGCCGCCAGCGGCCCGCTTTGCACCTGCAGGCTGCCATCGGCCTTGAGCGCCAGGCGCACCCGTGCCGGCTCGGTGAAGGCCGCGCAAGCCTCCGCCAGGCGCTCGCGCGCCGCCTGCAGGTCGAAGCGGAAGCCGAAGTACTGCGCCGAACGGGCCATGCGCGACAGATGCAGGTCGCGGTGGCGGCAGCCCGCGCTGTCGACGCGCATGGTCTCGAACAGTTCGAACTCGTTGCCCATCCCGGTCAGGAAGCTGGCCTTGAGCTGGCACTCGGCGAATTCGTCCCGCGCCACGCTGTCATGCACGATGCCCGCGCCCACGCCCATCTCGCCCGGCCGCACGCCGTTCACCGGTGCACCCAGCACCAGCGTGCGGATCGGAACGGACAGGCAGAAGTCGCCGACGGCGCCCGGCTGCGCAGGCGGATCGAACCAGCCGATCGCGCCGGTGTAGACGCCGCGCGGGGCTTTTTCCAGCTGCGCGATGATCTCCATGGTGCGCCGCTTGGGCGCCCCGGTGATCGAGCCGCAGGGGTACACGGCTCCGAAGATCTCTTCCAGCGTCACGCCGCTACGCAGCTGGCCCTCCACCGTGGATGTCATCTGCAGCACGGAGCTGTAGCGGTTCACGTCGAACAGGGCGGGCACCTGCACGCTCCCGGTCTCGCAGATGCGGCCCAGGTCATTGCGCAGCAGGTCCACGATCATCAAATTCTCGGCGCGGTTCTTTTCGTCATGTGCCAGCGCGGCCGCGCGGCGCGCGTTCTCGTCGTCCGCCTCGGTCGCGGGCGCCGTGCCTTTCATGGGCCGCGCAATCAGTGCGCCGCCGTCGTGGCGCACGAACAGCTCCGGCGACAGCGACAGCACAGCGCCGCCATCTGGCAGCGCCACCAGCGCGCCGTAAGGCACCGGCTGGCGCGAACGCAGGCGCGCGTACAGCGCGGGCAGGGTGCCGAAGGCATCGAACTGCAAGCGGAAGGTGTAGTTGACCTGGTAGGTGTCTCCAGCCGCGATGTACTCGCGGATGCGGCCAATGGCGTGCGTGAATTCGTCTTCGTCCACGTCCGCCGTCACCCGCGCGATGCCGGCCGGGGAGGGCATGTGATGGGTGCGCGCGGCCAGCCACTGCGTCACCTCGTACGCGGCCAGGTGCTCGCAGCGGTCGAACAGCAGCACCTGCGCCAGCGGCACGCGCGGCGCCTTGAAGGGAACGCCCTGCAGCGCGGCGCCCAGCTCGTACGCGAGCACCGGCACCGCGAACAAGCCGCGGTCCAGGGCGCGCTGCATCTGCGCCAGCACGGTCGGCCATTCGGCCAGCGATGCGCAGCGCAGCGTCGCCGTATGCCCCGTGTACAGGCGCGAACGAGCCTCCCCCTGCGGTCCGGGGCTGGCGTCATCCAGCAGCGCAAAACATTCGAAAGGGGCCATCGGAACCGCGTCAGTTCATGCCAGCAGCAGGGCCATTTGCAGGCCGGAGCCTTCGGTCGGGTTCTGCTTGAACCCCGTCTTGGCGAAGCGGTGCCAGCGCCCCACCACGTACGACACCAGCATGCTGGCGCGCGCGGCCACGTCGGCCTCCTGACCGTGGCCCTGCGTGACCGCGATCTTGAGTGCCTGGCGGAAGGCCATTTCCACCTTCTCGTAGAACTGGTTCATGCGCGCCTGCAGGCGGTCGTCTTCGCCGACCAGGGCATCGCCGATCAGCACTCGCGTCATGCCCGGGTTGTTGGCGGCGAAGGAGAGCAGCATCTGCAGCATGGCGTGGGCCTGGGCCAGGCCGCTGTCTTCGCGCTCGGCGATCTGGTTGAACAGGCCAAACACGCTGGACTCGATGAACTCCAGCAGGCCCTCGTACATTTGCGCCTTGCTGGCGAAGTGGCGGTACAGCGCCGCCTCCGACACGTCCAGCCGTGCCGCCAGCGCGGCGGTCGTGATCTTCTCGCCCTTGGGGTGTTCGAGCATCGCGGCCAACGCCTGGAGGATCTGCAGCTTGCGCTGGCCCGGCTTCGTGCTTGCCATGTTGTCCGTGTCGTAGTCGGTTGATAACAGGGTTTTGGATAACCCGATCAGCGCAGCCGGTGCAAGCGACCTGGCAGCTGCCGTACAGATTTTACTTTGACATCGACATAGCCGGGCTTTTTGCGCATCCGGGGCATTTTGGCCATCCCGATCGGATCGCTCATCCGCAGGTACTGCGTGACCCACACCGTGCGCATCCCGAGCGCCTTGGCTGCGCGCAGGTTGGCCAGCGTGTCCTCCACCAGCACGTAGCGGCGCGCGCTGCCGCCGTGGCGCGCAACCACCCGCCGCAGCATGGCCCTGGACGGCTTGGGCGCCAGTTCGCCGCGCACCCGCATGTTCTCGATGGCGATATGGCGCGTGAACTCGCGGTGCAGGCGCAGGTGGCGCAGCACTTCGCGCGAGTAGTGGCGCGGCGCGTTGGTGAGCAGGATCTTGGGGCCGGGCAGGCGGCGCAGCATCTTCGCCAGTCCGCGCTCGAAGCGCAGCAGCGATTGCAGCTCCCCCAGGTCGCTCAGGTCGTGGGTCTCGCGCAGGAAGTCGTCCGCGCGTACGCCGTGGTGCCGGATCATCCCGAGCAGGGTGGCGCCATAGCGCTTCCAGTACAGGGTGCGCGCGGCGTTGACCACTTCCGCGGGTGCGGGCGTGGTGCCGTCACCGAGCACGCGCGCCAGATAGACATTCATGCGTGCCGTGATGCCGGGGAAAACCGCGTGCGACGCGTTGTGCAGCGTGTTGTCGAGATCGAACAGCCAGATGGGCTGGGGCGGGGTATGATGCGGCACGTTTTTCAAATACATACGAATACAGACGAAATGCGCCGCAAGATTATCACGTTGTACCTCGCCCTGTTCGTCGTGCTGGCTGCTCCCGCGGCATGGGCGGACAACCGCGGTGCGCTGTTCAAGGTGCAGGCGGGCGGGCACACGCTGTACCTGTTCGGGACCATGCACGTGGGCCTGCCCTCGTTCTATCCGCTGGAGCCGCGCATCGAGCAGGCCATCGCCAGTGCGAATGAGGTGTCGCTGGAGGTGGACCCGGCCCAGGATCCGACGCTGGTCGGCCAGGCCATGGTGCGCTACGGCTTTCTCCCTTCCGGCAAAAAGCTGGAGGACATCCTGTCCGCGCCTGAGCGCGAACGGCTGGCCAAGGCCCTCAAGCAGGCCAACGTCGATCAGGCCACCGTCGCCATGTACAAGCCCTGGCTGGTGGCCACCATCCTGTCCCTGGGCGAATACACGGCGCAGGGCTACCGGCCCGACCTCTCGGTGGATACCTACGTGGCCGCGCAGGCGCGCAAGGCCAAGGTGCCGGTGCGCGAGCTGGAGTCGGTGTCCGCGCAGCTGGCGCTGTTCGACAGCCTCACGCCCGCGGAGCAGCGCAGCTTCCTGCTCGAGACGCTGGACGCCATGGAGAACGGCAAGCAGGCGCACGAAGTGAAGCAAGTGGTGGGCGCCTGGGCCGGTGCCGACCAGGCGGTGCTGGACGATATCGCGCGGCGCGCGGAAGAAGACGACACCGTCTCCGGCCGCTTCCTGCAGAAGGTGCTGATCGAAGGCCGCAACGGCACGCTGGCCGGCAAGCTCGCGGACCAGTTGGCGCGTGACAGCAGCAGCGTGGCGGCCATCGGCGTGCTGCATCTGGTGGGCCCCAAGGGCATTCCGGCGCTGATGCGCGCACGCGGATTGGCGGTGGAGCGGATCTACTGACCCGGCCCGCCGCGCACGGGCGAAAAAAAAGCTCCCGGCGGGAGCTTTTCTTCGGAATTGGTGCCCTTGACGTGGATTGAACACGTGGCCTCTCCCTTACCAAGGGAGTGCTCTACCACTGAGCTACAAGGGCAGTGTGCTGTGTTATCGCTAACGCACGCACAAAAAAAGGGACCGGATTCACGGTCCCGTTTTTTCAGTGAGACCGGATCATAGTGCCAAACGCCTGCTCGGTCAAGACTTCGAGCAACAGCGAGTGTTCGATGCGGCCATCGATGATGTGCACCGTGTTCACGCCCGACTTGGCGGCATCGAGGGCGGAGGAGATCTTCGGCAGCATGCCGCCGGAGATGGTGCCGTCGGCGAACATCTCGTCGATCTCGCGCGCGGAGAGGTCGGTGACCAGGTTGCCGTTCTTGTCCTGCACCCCGGCGATGTTGGTCATCATGATCAGCTTTTCGGCCTTCAGGATCTCGGCGATCTTCCCCGCCACCACGTCGGCGTTGATGTTGTAGGCCTGGCCATCCTGGCCGAAGCCGATCGGCGAAATGATCGGGATGAAGGCGTCGTCCTGCAGCGCCTTGACCACCGCCGGGTTGATCGCCTCGATCTCGCCGACGAAGCCGATGTCGAGGTACTCGCCCGGCTTCTCGCGGTCCGGCATGGCCATCTTGCGGGCGCGGATCAGGCCACCGTCCTTGCCGGTGAGGCCCACGGCCTGGCCGCCGTAGTGGTTGATCAGCATGACGATGTCCTGCTGGACCTCGCCGCCCAGCACCCACTCCACCACTTCCATGGTTTCTTCGTCGGTGATGCGCATGCCCTGCACGAAGTTGCCCTGCTTGCCGATCTTCTTGAGCGCGTTGTCGATCTGCGGACCGCCGCCGTGGACCACCACCGGGTTCATGCCGACGAGCTTGAGCAGGATGACGTCGCGGGCGAAACCGTGCTTGAGCTTCTCCTCGGTCATCGCGTTGCCGCCGTATTTGATGACGATGGTTTTGCCGTGGTAGTTGCGGATGTACGGCAGTGCCTCCGCCAGGATCTGGGCCTTGATCTGCGGGGAGACCGAGGCCAGGTCGTCGCTGGACTCAGGAGACAGTTTGTTCAGAGTGGTCATGGCGGGTCCGGAAAGAAAACAGGCGGAATTGTACGGCACGTCGCGTGCGTACGGGGGCATTATAGGGCGGAACCGGTTGTTTTTTCCGCGCGGTTCGGCTAGCTTGGACGGCCATGTCTGCGACCACCTCTTCCCCGGCCGGACTGCAGCGCTGCGGGCGCTGCGGGGCCGAATTGCACTGCGCCATGGCAGCGGGCGATGCCGCCCCCTGCTGGTGTACCGAGCTGCCGCCCGCCGTGCCCGTGCCCAGCGGCCCCACTGGCACGGGGGCCGCCGACGCCGCCTGCTGGTGCCGCGCCTGCCTCACCGCCCACATCGCCTCGCTCCAGCGCCCGCACGATTGATTCGCCTCTAGCGGGACGGCGTGTTCATTTCTAGAGTAGAGCCATGAACGCCGCACGCCTGACCGACTACGAGACCGATTTCGTTGCCTGGACTTCAGAACAGGCCGCCTTGCTGCGCGCTGGGAAGCTGAGCGATCTCGACCTCGAGCATATTGCTGAGGAGATCGAGGACTTGGGCCGACACTACAAGCGTGAACTGGGCAGCCGGCTGACGCAGTTGATCGCCCACTTACTCAAATGGCGTTACCAAAAACAACGGCGCTCGGCCAGTTGGATGCACACGATCCTCAATCAACGCCACGAAATCGAAGACGTTCTCAAAGACGCACCCAGCCTGCGCGTGCGCTTCACGAACGAGGACTGGATGGAGACCCAATGGCGCCGCGCGCGCAAGGAAGCACAGCGCGAATCGCACATCGCTGGTCTCCCGGACCGCCTGCCGTGGTCGGTCGCGCAAATCCTCGACGAAGATTTCCTGCCAGACTGACGCTCAGCGCGCGGTGCTGAAGAAGCGCAGCATTTCCCGGCTGGCGGAAGGGCCGGCGGCGTCGGTGTGGGAGCCGGCCGGGTCGCCACCGGACCAGGCGTGGCCCAGGCCGTGCACCAGCCAGTGCTCGGCGAACGGCACCGCATCTCCGCGCCGGTGCACCGTGCGGGTGTAGCGCCGCCCGCCGCCTTCGCCCGGCGCCGAGTCCTTGTCCATCGCCGCATGGGCCGTCTGCGCGATCACCTCGGCCGCGTTCACCGGGTGCACCATCTTGTCCTCGTCGCCGTGGAACACGATCACCGGCAGCGGTGTCCCCGCGGGCCGCGGCCGGGCGAAGCTGCCCTTCATGGCCGCCAGCGCCGTCGGCAGATCGTCCGCCGCCGCAAATGGCAGCCCCGAATGCACGCCCACCGCCGCAAACAGGTCCGGGTACAAGGTCCCCATGATGACCGCCATCGCACCCCCGGCCGACATCCCGGCCACGTAGACCCGGCCCGCATCGATGCGGTAGCGCCCCATGACCTCGCGCGCGATACCCGCGATGATGGACGGCTCGCCCTCGTCGCGCTTCTGGTCCAGCGCCGAGAACCAGTTCCAGCAACGCTGCGGATTGGCCTGTTCCGACTGCGCCGGATAGACCACCACGAACCCGTGTTCGTCCGCCAGCTCGTTCATGCGCGTGCCGCGCGCGAAGTCCTCCGGGTGCTGCGTGCAGCCGTGCAGCATCACCACCAGCGGCACCGCGCCCCGCCCGTCCTGCACCGCCGCCGGCACATACACCTTGTAGGTCCGCGCCCCGGCCGGCGCGGCAAAGTTGCCGTCGATGAAGGTGCCGGGCCGCGCGGCCTGCCGTTGCAGGCGGTCCAGCCATTTGCTGATCGTGTCCATCAATCCCATGTCCCCGGCCTCCGCCGTATTGCTGCGCTGTGTGAAGTCTGCTGCAGTGCGATAATACGTCTTTTTCCCTGTCGCCTTGCTTACACCATGAGCCCCGCGTTCCAGCCCGGCCTGCGCTTCGCATGGACCTACACCGTGCCCCCGCGCGCCACCGTGCCGCAGCTGTACCATGACACTCCGTTCTGCCTCGACATGCCCGACGTCCTGGCCACCGGCTACATGGTCGGCATGATGGAACTCGCGTGCGTGCACGGGATGATGCCCTACATGGACTGGCCCAACGAGCAAAGCCTCGGCATCAGCGTGTGCTTCCAGCACCTGGCACCCACGCCCCCCGGCATGACCCTGCGCATCGAAGGCGAAGTGCTGGAAGTGGACGGGCGCCGCGTCAAGTTCAAGGTCCAGGCCTGGGACAACGTGGACCGTATCTGCGAAGGCACCCACGAGCGCTTCGTGATCGACCCGGCGAAGTTCAACGCCAAGGTCGGCGAAAAACAGAAAAAGGCCGCGGCATGACACCGGAAGACATGCGCCCCGTGCCCTCGCCCTGCATCAACGTGTGCCAGATGGGCGAGGATGGGCTGTGCACCGGCTGCCTGCGCACCATCGACGAAATCGTGGCCTGGGGCAGCGCGAACGATGAGTACAAGCGCGGCGTGTGGGCCGAAATCCGCCGGCGCGAAGAACGCCTTTTCAAGTAATGGACCACATGCAGGACCCGATGCACACCGACGCGGGCGCCGAGTACCAGCTCCCCGCCCACATGCACATCTTCGAGCGTGGCTGGCTGTCCGCCAACAACGTGCTGTTCACCGGCCCGGACGAGACGGTGCTGGTCGACAGCGGCTACGTCACGCACGGCGCGCAAACGCTGGCGCTGGTGCGGCATGCGCTCGGCCCGCAGCGCAAGCTCGATCGCGTGCTGACCACCCACCTGCATTCGGACCACTGCGGCGGCAACGCGCTGCTGCAGCAGACCTTCGGCGCGCGCATCGCCGTGCCCGCGCCGGACCTCGCGCGCGTGCAGGCGTGGGACGAGGACCAGCTCAGTTTCCGCGCCACCGGCCAGCAATGCCCGCGCTTCACCGCGGACGAAGCGATCCAGCCCGGCACCGAGCTGCAGCTGGGCGGCCATTGCTGGCAGGCCCTGGCCGCGCCGGGGCACGAGGCGCATTCGCTGGTGTTCTGGTGCCCGTCCGAAGGCATCGTGATCTCGGCGGACGCGCTGTGGGAAAACGGTTTTGGCGTGGTCTTCCCCGAGCTGCAAGGCGAGCCGGGTTTCGACGAAGCCCGCGCCACGCTGGAACTGATCGGCAGCCTCGATGCGCGCCTGGCCATCCCCGGTCATGGCCGCCCGTTCACCGACGTGAAGGCTGCCGTGGGCCGCGCCCTTGCGCGCGCCGACTACCTCTCCGCCGACCCGGTGCGCAATGCGCAGAACGCGGTCAAGGTGATCCTCAAGTTCCTGCTGCTGGAGCGCCAGCGCATGCCGCTGGCCGAGGTGGCGGAGCTGTTCCGTACCACGCCGCTGTTTGTCACCGCGCGCGAACGCTTCTTCAAGCAGGACGCGCAGGAGCTCGCGGACTGGGTGGTGTGGTCGCTGCGCCGCGCCGGCGCCGCCAAGGTGGAAGAGGGCGTGCTGGTGAACCGCGATTTCTAGAGTCTTCCTTCCGCACGACCGTACTTTTCCGACTCTATAATGGCCAGACCATCTTCTGAAAGGTCCGTTCCATGGCGCTTCCCCGTGTCCTCTCCGGCCTGACCCTGCCGGTCATCGCCTCGCCGATGTTCATCGCGTCCGGCCCCGCGCTGGTCGCCGCGCAGTGCAAGGCCGGCATCGTCGGCTCGTTCCCGGCGCTGAACGCCCGTCCCGCCGAGATGCTCGATACCTGGCTGACGGACCTGCAGCGCGAGCTGGCGGAGCACAAGGCCGCCCACCCCGAGGCCGTGATCGGCCCGATCGCCGTGAACCAGATCGTGCACCAGTCGAACGACCGGCTCGCGCACGATGTCGAAGTGTGCGTGCGGCACCAGGTCCCGATTATCATCTCCTCGCTGCGCGCGCCGCCGCCGGAGATGCTGGACGCGATCCATGCCTACGGCGGCATCGTGCTGCACGACGTGATCTCGATCCGCCATGCCGAAAAGGCGCTGGAGGCGGGCGTGGATGGCCTGATCCTCGTCGCCGCGGGCGCTGGCGGCCATGCGGGCACGCTGTCGCCGTTCGCGCTGGTGGGCGAAGTGCGCAAGTTCTTCGACGGCCCGCTCGCGCTGTCCGGCGCCATCGCCAGTGGCGACGCGATCCTGGCCGCCCAGGCCATGGGCGCGGACCTTGCCTACATCGGCTCGCGCTGGCTGGCCACGCAGGAGGCCAACGTCAGCGACGACTACCGCAGCGCGATCGTCGATTCGGCCGCGGCGGACATCGTCTACACCAACCTGTTCACCGGCGTGCACGGCAACTACCTCAAGAAGTCCATCCTCGCTGCCGGCCTGGACCCCGACAACCTGCCGGTGGCCGACAAATCCAAGATGAACTTCGGCTCCGGCGGCAACACCGGCGCCAAGGCCTGGCGCGACATCTGGGGCGCCGGCCAGGGCGTGGGCCTGATGGACGACGTGCCCACGGTCGCCGAGATGGTGCAACGCCTGCTGCGCGAATACGCCGCCGCCCGCGCCCGCCTCGCGCTGGGCTGACCGCAGCGGCCGCAAAACGGGACCGGTCCGAGACGACCGGTCTAATTTATTGCTATGCTAGCGGCATGAACTCCGCTGCCACTTCCGCTCCCCCAGGCCAGACCGACGTCCGCCAGCACATCCTGGACGTCGCCTATCCTCTGTTCCTGCACAAGGGCTTCACTGCCGTCGGCCTGGCCGAGGTGCTGGCCGCCGCCCGTGTGCCCAAGGGCTCGTTCTACCACTACTTCGGCTCCAAGGAAGCGTTCGGGGAAGCCGTCATCGACGAGTACTTCACCGTCTACCTGGGCCAGGTGGATGCCCTCCTGAACGCCCCCGGCAGCGCGGCCCAGCGCTTGCTGAGCTACTTCCGCTTCTGGCTCGAATCCCAGACCGGCGCCGAGGCGCAAAGCCGCTGCCTGATGGTCAAGCTGGGCGCCGAGGTATGCGACCTGTCCGACTCCATGCGCGGGGCGCTCGAACGCGGCACCCGCGGCGTCACCGAGCGGCTGGCGCGCTGCATCGCGCAGGGCCAGGCGGACGGCTCGCTGCCCGGCGTGGCCGCGGCCCAGCCCTGGGACAGCGCTGTGCTGCTGTACCAGACCTGGCTCGGCGCCAGCCTGCTGGCCAAGATCTCGCGCCAGCGCGGTCCGCTGGACACGGCGCTGGCCGCAACCCGCCAGCTGCTCGGCATCGCCGTCTAGCCACGGCAGGGACCTCCCTGCCTTATTTGCCCGGCGACTAGACGACCGGTCTAATAGTTTGAAATTGCAGTCCAACCGTAGTGCATCGAACAAGGAGAACCACATGCCTGACCTGACCCCCGCCCACAATCGCCGCATCGTCCTCGCCGCCCGTCCGCAAGGCCTGCCGCAGCCCGGCGACTTCCGCCTGGAACACGCGCCCATCCCCGAACCGCAGGAGGGGCAAGTACTGCTGCACACCGAGTACCTGTCCCTCGACCCCTACATGCGCAATCTGATGGACGAGATCGGGCCCGGCTACGCGCCCTCCGTGGAGCTGGGCGGGGTGATGCCCGGCGGGACGGTCAGCCGCGTGGTCAAGTCGCGCCACCCGGACTGGCGCGAGGGCGGCCTGGTGCTGGCCGGCGCAGGCTGGCAGGACTACGCCGTGGCCGATGGCGCAAGCCTGATGTCGCTGGACGGGATGGACCGGCCGTCGCTGGCGCTGGGCGGCCTCGGCATGCCCGCCTTCACCGCGCACGTCGGTCTGCTCGATATCGGCCAGCCGCAGCCCGGGGAGACAGTGGTGGTGGCCGCGGCGACCGGCGCGGTCGGCGCGATGGTCGGCCAGATCGCAAAGCTCAAGGGCGCGCGCGTGGTCGGTATCGTGGGCGGAGCGGACAAGCGCCGCTACGCGCTCGAGGAGCTGGGCTTCGACGCCACCATCGACCGGCACGACCCCGGTTTTGCGCGCCAGCTGGCGGAAGCCTGCCCGGACGGCATCGACGTCTACTTTGAAAACGTCGGCGGCGCGGTGCTGCTGGCCGTGCTGCCGCTGCTGAACCTCAACGCCCGCATGCCGGTGTGCGGCTTCATCGCCCACTACAACGGCGGCGCGGACTTGCCGGTGGCTGAGCAGGACCATCTGCCGCAGCTGCTGGCCACCGTGCTGCAGAAGCGCGTGCGCATGCAGGGCTTCATCATCCTGGACCACTACGGGCCGCGCTTCGACGCCTTCCAGCGCGAGATGAGTGCGTGGCTCGCGGCAGACCGCATCAAGGTGCGCGAGGATGTGGTGCAAGGCCTGGAGCACGCGCCAGACGCCTTCACCGGTCTTCTCCAGGGGCGCAACTTCGGCAAGCTGGTGGTGAAGGTGGCTTAAGGACACGTGGCCGCGTTGCGTGCGGGGCCACTAAACACCGGCGAAATCGGGCGTGCGCCAGCGCGGGTGCGCGCCGTCGGGCTACAATGCGGGTCTTCGCAGGAACGCCGCAGGACATCCCCATGACCGCACGCACGCTCTTGGCGCTGGTCGCCAGCACCGCTTGTTCGGCCTATGCCGCCGACATCCCCGCCGTTGCCAACCCGAATGCCCCGCTCACGGTGGCGCTGCCGGCCAGCCTGGCCGAGGGCGGCTGGTTCACGTCCGCGGAACTGGGGGCCATCACCACCAGCGGCAATACCTCCGGTACTTCGGTGAGCGGCAAGATCGACGCCCGTCACGAGACGCCCGACTGGAGCAACGAGTACATCGCCAGTGGCTTCTTCAAGGAAGACGACGTCACCGACGAACATGGCCAGCGCCACAGCCAGCGCGCCGCCGAGCGCTGGGCGCTGTCGGCCAAGGCGGCCTACAAGCTGCTGGGGGAGGGCAAGCGCGCCTTCGTTCTCGGCTCGTACGTGAACGACAAGTTCGGCGCCTACACCACCTATTCCAGCCTGGCGGTCGGCCATGGCGCGCAGTGGTACAAATCGGACGACAAGACGCTCGACGTGGAACTGGGCCCAGGCTACTTCCGTGGCCAGCGCGCGGGCACCGAGGATACCGAGAGCGGCCTCACGGTGCGCGGCGCGGCCCAGTTCAAGTGGGCGCTCAGTGCCTCGGCGTGGTTCGTGCAGACGCTCAGCGTGGAGCGCGGCACGTCCAACATGCACTCGATCGGCGAGACCTCGCTGACCACCAAGATCAACGACACTATGCAGCTGAAGGCCGGGTTCTCGGCCCGCAACGACACCAACGTCCCGGCGGACAAGAAGAATACGGATACCCAGACGTCGCTGACGGTGGTGTACTCGTTCTGAACCTGCGGAGATCAGGTCAGGCCGCGCCGGAGCTCTTCAGGTCTTCCGGCCGGATCGCCCACAGGCCGGGCAGGTTGCGCCAGTAGCCATAAGCATCCATGCCGTAGCCGACCACGAAGCTGTTGGGGATCGTGAGGCCAGTGATATCCGCGGTGATCGGCTTGGTGCGCTGCAGGTCCTTGTCCGCAAACACCGCCACCACCACTTCCCTGGCGCCCATGTCGAGCAGCCTTTGCTTCACGTGGGCCAGCGTTTCGCCTTCGTCGAGGATATCGTCCAGCACGATCACCGTGCGGCCCGAGACCGTGGGGCGCGGGATCACTTTCCACACCACGCGCCCGCCCTGGTCCTCGTCCCCGTAGCGGGTGACGTGGATGTAGTCGAATTCGAGCGGGAAGGTCAGCTGCGGTAGCAACTGGCCCGTGAAGACGACGGCGCCGCCCATCACGGACAGCACCAGCGGGAAGGTGGTTTCGCCGGTCCGGTCGTAGCGCTCGTTCAGCCAGCCGGCCACGCGCCGCACGGCCGCCTGCACGGCGTTGTGGTCGAAGATCTCCGTGGCCCCCGCCAGCAGTTCGCGCGCCCGGCGGTGGTGGAATTCCTGAAAGGTGGGGTCTTGATGTTCCATCAGCAAATTATGGCAAAAAGCGGGACGGGTGGGCGTACGCGATGTGGTGTGAGCGCTACTCGCGCCGCTCCTCACTGTCGAGCGCACGGACCGTGATGACGATGACGCTGATGGCCGGGCCGCCATCGTCCAGTGTGACGGCGGGCGTCTCGCGGTCGGGCGGTGGGGCCACCATGCGCGGGCCGAGCGTGGGCCGGCGCCGGGCGCCGGGAGCGGGGAGGTCCCACGCCACCGTGGGCGAGGCAAGAAAGCTCATGATGGCCGAGGTATTCACGCGCCGCTGGCCGCCGTAGCCCGCCATGATCACGTGGCCGTAGTCGCCCAGCAGGTCCCAGACCATGCGCGACCATTCGCAGCCTTTCAGCTGGTCGCGGTCATTGAGCGTGCGCCCGATCGCCTGCGCCACTGCGGCGCGCTGGATGGCGTGCACGATGCCGGTCGGCGGCCGGATGCGCGGAGAAGACGATGACGGCGGCCAGCCGACCAGGTAGGGCGCCCAGTACCATGCCGAGCTCCAGCTCAGCTCTTTCGGGATCAGCACGTATCGCGCACAATCCTTCATGCCTGTAAGCGCCCCGCCCAGGGTGTAGGCACCGATGCGCGCACCCGCGCTGCGACCCGTGTCGCGGTACAGCTCCAGCGGCTCGCCGCGGTCCAGGTTTTCCAGCAGCAGGCGCTCCTTCCTGGTCGAGGCGCCGGACGGTAGCCGGTCATGCTTGCGCGCGATCTTGGCTTGCAGGAGGAGGCCGGAGCGCGCCGTCACCGCCCCGCCGGTGTCGTACTCCTGCAGGATGAACAGCAGGTCCGCCAGCTCGCAAGCGACACTGCGGCCACCGGTGGCGAGCGCGCTGGCCTGCGGCGTGCCGTCGATCCAGACCGATTGCAGGGACACCGCAGCAGGACGGCCCGCGAGGGTGAGCGCCCGCGCGGTGGCCTGGGCCAGCTCGCTCAGGGCATATTCGGAATGCAGGTAAGCCAGGAACCAGCGCTCCTGCGAAGGCCAGCCGGACAGCCCAAAGTCCCGCCGCCGCGCGCGGAACTTGTGCCAGGAGAAGGCTTCGGTGACGGCCTTGCGGGTGAGCGTGTCGTGCATGAGCGGACCCTCCGTCGGTGGCAGTGCACGCAGAGGGCCGCCCGGGGGGGCGGGCTCCCGTCAGGCGCCGCCGTTGATTTCGCGCTGCTGCTTTTTGGTCAGTTTCGAAAACACCAGTTCCCACGAGCGGCGCAGCAGCTCGGCCGCCTCCTTGTCGCTGAGCGCCTTGCGGCCCTGGACCTGCACCCATTTCACCCGCGCCAGGTAAGGCGCCGGAATGATGCCCTCGCGGTCGGTCAGCTCCAGGAAGCGGTCGTCGTCCACCTTGAAGCTGACCGCATCCGGGTTGTCGGCCGCCAGGCAGGCGAACATCTTGCCGCCGACCGAGAACACCAGGTCCGCGCCCCATTTGATGTCTTCCGTGGCGCCGGGCAGCGAACGGCAGAGCGTCTTCACCTTGTCGTAATCCATCCTGTGCTCCTGTGGCTGTATGATGCGACATTGATTATCGATTCGTCATCGGAAGAGTATCGTATGCCGCCCCTCGACAACAACCAGGACCGCGCCGGCCGCCTGGCCGACCTGCGCGCGGCCATGCGCCGCGAAGGCATCGACGCCTTCGTGGTCCCATCCTCCGACCCGCACCTGTCCGAGTACCTGCCCGCGCGCTGGAAAGGGCGCGAATGGCTGAGTGGTTTTTCGGGCTCGGTCGGCACGTTCATCGCGACCCAGGAGTTTGCAGGCGTCTGGACTGACGCGCGCTATTGGGAGCAGGCCGAGGCCGAGCTGGCGGGCAGCGGTGTCCAGCTGATGAAAATCCCGTCCGGCGCCAGCGTCATCTGGATCGACTGGCTGGCCGCGACCCTGCAGCCCGGCCAGACTGCGGCTCTGGATGCGCGGGTGCTGGGCCTCGCGACCATGCGCCAGCTGGACCTGGCGCTGACGACGCGCGGCATCAAGCTGCGCACCGATACCGACCTGCTGGACCACGTGTGGGGCCAGCGCCCTGAGCTGCCCGCCGACCCGGTGTACGAGCACCAGTCGCCGCATTCGACGCTGTCGCGCGCCGACAAGCTGGCCGCCACCCGCGCCGAGATGGCACGCCTGGGTGCGAGCTACCACTTCATCTCCACGCTGGACGATATTGCTTACCTGTTCAACCTGCGCGGCGCGGACGTGAATTACAACCCGGTGTTCCTGGCCCACGCCCTCGTCGGCCCGCGTGACGCGACCCTGTACGTCGGCGGCGGCAAGCTGCCGGGCGAAGTGGAAGCGCGGCTGGCGGAAGATGGCGTGCGCCTGGCGCCGTATGCGGATGCGGCCCAGGCCTTGGGCGCGCTGCCCGCCGGTGCGGTGCTGCTGGCGGACCCGCGCCGCATCACGGCGGGGATGCGCGCCGCCGTGGCGCCGGGCGTCAAGGTGGTGGAGGCGGTCAACCCGACCACCTTTGCGAAGTCCCGCAAGACGGATGACGAAGCCCGCCACGTGCGCGCCACCATGGAGCAGGACGGGGCCGCGCTGTGCGAATTTTTCGCGTGGCTTGAGCCGCTGCTGGACGATCCGCAGCGCCCGCGCCTGACCGAACTCGATATCGACGCCCACATCACCGCGGCCCGCGCGCGCCGTGAAGGCTTTGTATGCCCCAGCTTTGGCACCATCGCGGGCTTCAACGCCAATGGCGCCATCATGCACTACCGTGCCACGCCACACGCGCACGCGGTGATCGAAGGGGAAGGCCTGCTGTTGATCGATTCGGGCGGCCAGTACCTGGGCGGCACCACCGACATCACCCGCGTAGTCCCGGTGGGCACGCCATCCGCAGACCAGAAGCGCGACTTCACGCTGGTGCTGAAGGGGACGATCGCGCTGTCGTCGGCGGTGTTCCCGCGAGGGACCAAGTCGCCGATGCTGGATGCGCTGGCGCGCGCGCCATTGTGGGCCGCAGGCATGGACTATGGCCACGGCACCGGCCATGGCGTGGGCTACTTCCTCAACGTGCACGAGGGGCCGCAGTCGATCTCCCCGAGCACCCCGCCGGACCCGCACACCGCCATGGAGCCGGGCATGATCACGTCCGTGGAGCCGGGCCTGTACAAGCCGGGGCGCTACGGCATCCGCATCGAGAACCTGGTGCTCAACGTGCCGTTCCAGACCACGGAGTTCGGCGAGTTCCTGCGTTTCGAGACACTGACGCTGTGCCCCATCGACACGCGCTGCCTGGACCTGTCCATCATGCGGCCGGACGAAGTGGCGTGGCTTAACGCCTACCACGAGACGGTGCGCGCGCGCCTGGCGCCGCACGTGTCGGGGGCAGCGCTGGCCTGGCTGCAGCGCCGCACGGAGGCTGTGTAATGGCGACCGGGGTACGCTCCACGCGGGCCAGCGCCGCAGTCGAACGGCTGAAGGAACGCACCGGCCACAAGGGCTATTCGATGACGCGCACCGGTGAGGGCCTGTTCTCGCTCAGCGAAAAGCCCGGTGGCCCGGCCCTGTGTCCGCCGCTTGAGCTGGACGCGTTCGTCGAATTCGTGAACAAACTCGGGCCGCAGAAGGTCCAGCGCATCAGCAAGAACGATGCGGCATTCGAGAAGCAGCTGGTGAAGAAGAAGTCTCCGTAACGAGGTCACTCCGCGAAAGGACCACCCATGCTTGACGCGCTGGCAGCCTACTGGCGAACGCCCGAACTGGCGACCAATGGACTCATCATCCTCAACCTGTTCGGCGCGCTCCTTCTGGGGCTGCTGGTCGGGTATGAACGGGCCTATCACGGGCGTGCGGCGGGGATGCGGACCTACGGGCTGGTGTGCATGGCCTCGTGCGCGCTGACGGTCATTGGCGGCTATCCGGGGTTCTGGTTCGGCGGGCATGGGACCGGCGTGATCCCGCTGGCGGATACCACGCGCATCGTGCAGGGCATCGTCACTGGTATTGGCTTTCTTGGCGCGGGCGTGATCGTGCGCGAAGGCTTCACCATCAGCGGCCTCACCACGGCGGCCTCGATCTGGTCGTCGGCGGTCACCGGCGTGCTAGTGGGCGTCGGCTTCTATCTCGCGGCCATCGGGCTGGCGCTGTGCAGCGCGGGGATCATGATCTACCTGTCGCGTATCGAGGCGTGGCTGCCTTCACGGCATGCGATTGCGATCACGCTGCGCTTCACGCCGGGTTTCGTGCCGAAGGAAGATAACGTGCGGCGCATGGCGCTGGAGCGCGGGTATGAGGTGGCGGGTGGCACGCTGTCCATCTCCAGCAGCAACGGACAGCAGGAGTGGCGCTTCGTGGCGCTGGCGCTCACGCGGCACAGCGGGGCGCCGATTTCCAGCGTGGCGCAGGAGCTGGATGGCATAGACGGCGTAGCGAGTTACCAGCTGACGCGGGCGCGCAACTGACATCGCGAGGACAACATTCATGACTTCACAGGACGTACTGGATTTCTGGTTTGGGCCGCAGGATGGGCCGGAGTACGGCAAGGCGCGGCGCGAGTGGTTCGTCAAGGACGCCGCCTTTGATGCCCAGATCCGCGCGCGCTTTGGGGCACTGATCGACCAGGCCATCAACGGCGGGCTGCGTGAGTGGGACGTCGAGGGCGCGCGCGGGGTGCTCGCACGGATCATCGTGCTGGACCAGTTCACGCGCAATGCCTTCCGCGACACGCCGCGCTCCTTCGAGGGGGATGTGCTGGCGCTGGGTGCCGCGCAGAAGCTGGTCGAATTCGGGGCGGACCGGGAGCTGCTGCCGGTCGAGTGCTGGTTTGCCTACATGCCCTTCGAGCATTCGGAGGATGGGGCGATGCAGGAGAAGTCGGTGACGCTGTTCACAGCCCTCTCGGAGGAGCAGCCGGGGTTCGAAGAAGCGCTCGATTATGCGCACCGGCACCGCGGGGTGATCGCGCGGTTCGGGCGCTTCCCGCATCGGAACGAGATCCTGGGGCGCAATTCGACTGAGGAGGAAGTGGAGTTCCTCAAGCAGCCCGGCTCGCGGTTCTGAGGTGGCGGTGGCACGCACCCTGAACATTGTCGGCGCCGGCCACGTCGGCCGCACTCTCGGCCGCCTGTTCGCCCGCAGCGGCGCGTTCATCGTGCAGGATGTGCTGACGCGCTCCGCCGAGACGGCGGAGGAAGCGGTGGCCTTCATGACGGAAGGCGTGCCTGCGGAGCCGGCGAACGGCCTGCAGGACGGGAGCCGCGCCAGCGCGTCACAGCCAACCAGCGCCAAGACAAGTGCCGGGATGGCGGCCCGCCGCAGCGGCGGCGCGGCGGATGCCGCCGGGATGGCGCTGGCGGCGAGCGTGCAGG
>NZ_SPVF01000191.1 GCF_004614185.1 Zemynaea arenosa
GCCGGCGCCCGCCACGCCGGCCGTGGCCGAAGCCCCGCGCAACTGTATCTGGGTGATCAACGCAGTGCACACGACCAAGGAGTGCTTCCAATGAAGGCCTTCCTGATTTCCGCCTGCGCCCTGGCCGTCGGCCACGCCATGGCCGCCCCCGCCGCCCCGGCCGCGTCCAGCGCCAAGCCGGAGACGGCGCAGATCCGCACCGATGTCGGCCCGCGCTGCACCGGCCAGTCCACGGTCCCGGCCCAGCTGCCGCTGCAGCTCGGCCGCTCGACCCTGATGCGCCTGCCGGAAGCGGCGGTCAGCCGCAGCGTCGGCAACCCGGCCGTGGCCCAGGCCATGCTGGTGGCGCCGGACACCATGTACGTGGTGGGCGTGGACATCGGCAGCACCAACATGATCGTGCAGGGCCGCAGCGGCAAGTGCAGCGTGATCGACATCACCGTCGGGATCGACACCAGCGCCCTGCAGGCCGCACTGGCCCAGGCCATGCCGGACGAGAAGGACATCCGCGTGCTGGCGGCCGCCGACTCGGTGGTGCTGTCCGGCACCGTGGCCGATGGCGCCGCCGTGGCCCGGGCAGGCGAACTGGCGTCCGCCTTCGTGCGGCGGCCGGCCACCTCGCTGCTGCGGCGCGAGGACGCGGCGGCGACCAACGTGGCCGGTAACAACGCCGGGGCCAGCAGCAATCTGCGGGTGGTCAACCTGCTCAACGTCAGCGCCCCGCAGCAGGTGATGCTGGAGGTGAAGGTCGCCGAGGTGTCGAAATCCCTGCTGGAGCGGCTCGAGGCGGGCACCAACTGGCAGTTCAGTTCGGGCAGCTGGGTGGCCGCGCTGGTGGCCAACTTCCTGACCGGCACCGCGCACGGCGGCGTGCAGCTGACCAAGGGGCCGGGCAAGTCGCTCGCCCTGGACGCCCAGAAACAGGACGCGCTGGTGCGCATCCTGGCCGAGCCGAACGTGATGGCGATCAGCGGGCAGGAAGGCAGCTTCCTGGCCGGCGGACGCTTCTACATCCCGGTGGCCCAGGACAACAACAAGATCACTCTCGAGGAGAAGGAGTTCGGGGTCGGTCTGCGCTTCACGCCGACCGTGATGGCGGGCGGGCGCATCAGCCTGCGGGTGGCGCCGGAAGTGTCGGAGCTGTCGCGCGACGGGATCGGCATCTCCGCCAATGGCCTGCAGCTCAATGCGGTGCTGCCGCTGCTGACCACGCGGCGCGCCAGCACCACCGTCCAGCTGTACGACGGCCAGAGCTTCGCCATCGGCGGCCTGATCAAGAACAACGCGCAGCACACCATCAAGGCTTTTCCGGTGCTGGGCGAGATCCCGGTGCTGGGCGCGCTGTTCCGCAGCACCGACTACCAGCAGGACAAGACCGAGCTGGTGTTCGTGGTCACGGCCCACCTGGTCAAGCCGCTGGCCGGGACGCCGCCGCTGCCGACCGAGCGCGCGCCGATCCCGGGCCGCACCGAGTTCATGCTGGGCGGGAAGCTGGAAGGTGCCGCCCCGGCCGCGCCCGCTGCCGCGCCGGCTGTTCCCGCCGCCGTCACTACCCGCCCCAGCGGCTTCGAAACCCAATGAAGGGGAGCGCCATGCAACCGATCCTGTCCCGAGCGGCCGTGTCCAGGCTGACCGTTACCGTCCTGCTGGGCGCGGCGCTGCTGGCCCTGGCCGGCTGCGCCACCACCACCCCGGCCTGGGATGCCAGCTTTGGCCAGAGTGTCCAGGTGACCCTGGCCGCCCAGGTGCGCGATCCGGCAGCCGCCGCCCAGCCACGCCCCGGCGACAGCCTCGACGGCCGTGCCGCCAAGCGCGCCCAGGAACGCTACGAACAGTCCTTCACCGAGCGGCCGGTGCAGGACAGCCTGATGAACGGGCTCGCCAAATGACACGGCGTGGCCAGCGCCAGGCGGGCTCCCTGTCCATCGCCTTCGCCGTCCTCCTCATCATCGTGGTGGGCGTGCTGGGCATGGGGGTGAACCTGGCGCTGATCACCATCCGCCGCGCCGAATTGCAGAACGTGGCCGACGATGCGGCGCTGGCCGCCGCGCACGGGCTGGACGGATCGATGGCGGGCCTGGCCAAGGCGCAGGCCGACGCCCGCACCGTGGTGGAAGCCAACCGCTACAACTTCGGGCAGCATTTCGAGTTCTCCGTCAGTGCCCTCAGCTTCGCCACCAGCCTCGACACACCCGACTGGAAACCGGCTGGCGCGGTCAACGCCGGCAATGTCGAGACGATGCGGTTCGTGCGGGTGGATGCCGGCCAGCTGGACGCCAGCGCCAGCAGCATCAGCCTGCCGTTCTTCACGCCCGACCGCGGCAGCGACTTCGACGTGTCCGCGCTGGCAGTGGCCGGGCCGACCGTTTCCCAGCTGGCGCCGCTGGCGATCTGCGCCATCGACAAGGACGTCCAGTACGGCAAGCGCAGCTATCCCGGTGGCGTGGAAGAGCTGGTCGAGTTCGGCTTTCGGCGCGGCGTCAGCTACAACCTGCTGGACCTGAATCCGCTCGGCGGCACGCCCCAGCATTTCCTGGTCAATCCGCTGGACGAGGGCGACGCCCCACTGGTCCACGACGTGTCGGACTCATCGAAGATGCTGCCGTTCGCCTGCGCCGGCATGATGCCGCTGATGAACCTGGACCGCTTGCACGTGAGCGCCGGTTTTCCCGCCGACCTGGCGCTGGCCCTCAACGGCCGCTTCGACGACACCAGCCACGGCTGCCAGCGGGTCGGCAGCTCGGCGCCGGACGCCAACATCAAGCAGTACGATGCCTCCGCCAAATTCTGGATGGGCGCGGCGCCCATCCTGCCCGGCGCCAAGCCCTTCGTCACGGGGGGCGGCGCCCGCCTGACGATCGCCGACCCCGCTGCGGTCCCGGCCGGCGTCACCGCCGCCGATTACGGCTATCTGTGGGCCTACGTGCGGCCGGTCCATTATGACGCGGCCGCGCCCGACCGCGCGGGCGCCCAGTTCAGCGGCACGGCCAGTCTGGCGCTCCTGTATCCGGTCGCGTCCGGTAGCGCGGTCAACATGCCCATCGGGAATAGCAGCAGCACGGACCCGGCGCGCCCCTATCCCACCATTACCGGCTCGTCCACCTACCGCCAGTCGCCGCCGGGCGGCCGCGGATCGGCCCTGGGCCGGCGCGTGCTGCACGTGCCCCTGTTGCGCTGCCCGGTGAGCGGCAATGTGGCCGACGTGGCCGGCATCGGCCGCTTCCTCATGATGAACAAGTCGAACGGCACGGCGCTCTGGGCCGAGTTTGGCGGCCTCGATCCGCGCGGTTCGCTCGGCTACAACTTCGCCAAATACCAATGACCACGCGCCCTGTCACCTGGCCCGGCCAGCGCGGCGTAGCGGCCGTCGAACTGGCCATCATCATGATCATAATGACCATGCTGCTGCCGGTCACCATGTATATCGCGCGCCTGCTGTGGAACCATCTCGTGCTGCTGCACGCCACGCACGCGTCGGCGGCGACCATCGCCAGCCTGTCCATTGCCGAGTTGAACGGGATCGATGCCTTGAACAACATCGTGACGTCGAGAGCAATGATCCAGGAGGCGACCGACGCCGCGCACATCGAGCCGATGTTCGGCGAACCGCAGATCACCTGCTGGCCCGCCATCACGTGCAATAACATGAAAGGTGGCACGGTGACCATCACTGCGGTCGCCCAGGTCACGGAACTGAACTTCAGAGACCCGATTTTCCTGTATGACTCGCCCGACGGTATCACGTACCTGCGGGTGGTTCCGACGGTGCCCTATGCCAACCGCCCGCTGGCCTATTAGACGCAGGGCGGCCGGCTCGACCACGATCGAGTTCGCCCTGACCGCCTCAGTGTTCTTCCTGTTCGCCTTCGGGCTGCTGGAGATGGCGCGCATCCTGTTCGTCTGGAATGCGGCCGCCGACGGCATCCACCGCGCGGCGCGCCAGATGGCCGTGACCGATTTCACCGACGCCGGCGCCGTCAACAGCGTGCGCGCCGCGGCCATGCTCAGCAACGGCGGCACCATGCCGCTGGGGGGCGGGATCAACGGCACCTACGTCCTGATCGAGTACCTGGACCGCAACCGCGCCGTCATCCCGACCCTGCCGCCATGCCCGGTGTACAACGTCCGCAACTGCCTGGACGATTCGGCCGGCGCCTGCATCCGCTTCGTGCGCGCGCGCCTGTGCCTGCCCGGCACCAGCTGCACGCCGGTGCCGTACCAGCCGCTATTCGCCGCCGTGATTCCCGACGGCGCCATCACCCTGCCCACCTTCGAGGCCACCGTGCCCGCCGCCACGCTCGGCTACCGCCCCGGCACCGCGAGTGCCTGCCCCTGATAAGGAGTATTCATGAAGGCCCTGGTCATCACCCGCGACAACGAACTGGCGGCGGACATCGCCTCCCAGGGGGCGGCCCGCGTGCCGCCGCTGGAAGTGATGGGCACCCGCGTCTCGTTGCGCGACGCCCTGGACCGGCTGGTGCCGGGCGCGCCGCACCTGGTGATCATCGACGCCAGCGATGGCGAGGCCGCCGAGGCCGACCTGCTGGAGCGTATCTGCAAGCACTACGCCAGCGCCACCGTGATGTTGCTCACCCGCGCCGCGCAGGAGAGCTTCCTGATCCGCGCCATGCGTGCCGGCGTGCGCGAGGTGCTGCCGCTGCCACTGGCGCATCGCGCCTTCCACGAAGCGATGGACCGGATCGCCACCACCGCCGGCGTCAACACCATGCGCGACGGGAAGGTGCTGGCCTTCATCTCGTGCAAGGGCGGCAGCGGTGCCACCTTTATCTCGACCAATTTCGGCTACGCGCTGGCCTCCCTGGCCGGGCGCAAGGTGATGCTGGTCGACCTGCACGGCCAGTTCGGCGACGCCGCGCTGTACGTGTCGGACCAGAAGCCGGCCATGACCCTGTCCGACGTCTGCGGCCAGATCAACCGGCTCGATGGCGCCTTCCTCGAATCGTCGCTGGTCCACGTCACCGACGGCTACGGCGTGCTGGCCGCGGCCGACGATCCCTCCCACGGCGTCGACATGAAGCCCGAGCACATGGAGACCATCCTGCGCGTCGCGCGCCAGCACTACGACTACATCGTGCTCGACGTGGGCCGCCAGATCGACGCGCTGTCGCTGCGCGCGCTCGACAACGCGGACGCGATCTATCCGGTGCTGCAGCTGTCGCTGCCCGACATCCGCGACGGCCGCCGCCTGATCGACATCTTCCGCTCGCTGGGCTACCCGGCCGAGCACACGCGCCTGATCGTCAACCGCTACGAGAAGGGCGGCCGGCTGCGCCTGACCGACCTGCAGACCGCCCTCGGCGCGGAAGTGATGCACACGGTGCCGAACGACTACGTGGCCGTCACCGACTCGGTGAACCAGGGCGTGCCGGTGCTGCAGCTGTCGCGCGCCAGCGCGGTGGCGCGCAGCCTGGCGGAGCTGGTGGAGATGGTGACCGAGCGCCGCGTCACCGAAACGAAGGGCCGCCTGTTCGACCGTCTGTTCGGGCGCGGCGACAGCGAAACCTGAGGAGAGACCGTCATGACCTTGCGTGAACGCCTGTCCGTGCTGGAGGAAGCGCGCACCGCGCCGGCCCAGTTCATCGACCACCAGAACAGCGCCTATCAGGACCTGAAGAAGAACATGCACCAGATGATCCTCGACCGGATCGACCTGGAGCGCCTGAAGCGCCTGACCAGCGAGCAGTTCAAGCACGAGCTGGCGCTGCTGGTCCAGCGCATCATCGAGGAAGAGCGCATCGTCCTCAACCAGCACGAGCGCCATAACCTGGTGCTCGACATCCAGCACGAGATGCTGGGCTTCGGGCCGCTCGAGCCGCTGCTGTCCGACGCCACCATCTCCGACATCCTGGTCAACACCCACAGCAAGGTGTATGTGGAGCGGCGCGGGAAGCTGGAGCAGACCGACGTCACCTTTCACGACAACGCCCACCTGATGAAGATCATCGAAAAGATCGTCTCGCGCGTGGGCCGCCGGGTGGACGAATCGAGCCCGATGGTGGATGCCCGCCTGCCCGACGGTTCGCGCGTGAACGCGATCATCCCGCCACTGGCGGTGGATGGGCCGATCCTGTCGATCCGCCGCTTCTCCGCCAACCCGCTCTCCGTCCAGAACCTGCTCGACTACAAGAGCCTGACGCCGCCGATGGTGGAGGTGTTGCGCGCGCTCGGGCAGGCCAAGGTCAACATCCTGATCTCGGGCGGCACCGGCAGCGGCAAGACCACGCTGCTCAACCTGCTGTCCGGCTTCGTCCCGGCCAACGAGCGGATCGTCACCATCGAGGATGCGGCCGAGCTGCAGCTGCGCCAGCCCCACGTGGTCCGGCTCGAAACGCGCCCGCCCAACATCGAGGGGCGCGGCGAGGTGACCCAGCGTGCGCTGGTGCGCAACGCGCTGCGCATGCGGCCGGACCGCATCATCCTGGGCGAGGTGCGCGGCGACGAGGCACTGGACATGCTGCAGGCCATGAACACCGGCCACGAAGGATCGCTCGCCACCATCCACGCCAACTCGCCGCGCGATGCGCTGGGGCGGCTGGAGAACATGGTCGGTATGGCGGGCGTGCACCTGACCCAGCGCGCCACGCGCCAGCAGATCTGCTCCGCCATCACGGTCGTGGTGCAAGTCTCGCGCCTGACCGACGGCGGCCGCAAGATGATCAGCATGCAGGAGGTCACCGGGATGGAGGGCGACGTGATCTCGATGCAGGAGATCTTCCGCTTCGAACAGACCGGGGTGGACGAGAAGGGCGTGGTGCACGGCCACTTCTGCGCCACCGGGGTGCGTCCGCGCTTCGCCGACCGCTTGCGCATGTACGGGGCGCCGGTCCCGGACGACGTGTTCGATCCGATGCGGGTGTACGAATAATGGACGCCGTCTTCACCATCTTCGCGGTGCTGCTGTTCACCGCCGTGATCCTGCTGGTCGAAGGCGCCTGGCTGTGGTGGAGCGGGCGCCATGGCAGCGCCGCGGAGCGCATCCGCCAGCGCTTGCAGATCATGTCCCACACCGGGCCCAGTGGCACCGAGCGGGTCTCGATCCTCAAGCAGCGCCGCTACGCCGCCAGCGACCAGCTGGATGCATGGCTGAAGAAGTCACCTGGGTGCGGCCAGCTGGACAAGCTGCTGATGCAGTCCGGCCTGACCTGGAACGTGGCCCGGGTCCTGTCCGGATCGGTGGCGGCGGCGCTGTTGGCCATGCTGCTGATCCAGCCGTTTGCGCCGCCGCTGCCGGCGGTGGTGGTGGCGATGCTGCTGTTCGCCGCGGTTCCTCTCAGCCTGGTGTTGCGCGCGCGCCGCTGGCGGCTCAAGAAAATCGAGGAGCAGCTGCCCGAGGCGGCCGACTTCATCGCCCGCGCGCTGCGCGCCGGCCACTCCTTCACCAACGTGCTGCAGATGGTGGGCGCCGAGATGCCCGACCCGCTGGCCGGCGAATTCCGCGCCGCCCACGAGGAGATCAACTACGGGGTGCCGATGAACGAGGCGCTGCACAACCTGGCGGCACGGGTGCCGATCACCGACCTGCGCTACCTGGTGATCGCGGTGCTGATCCAGCGCGAGTCGGGCGGCAACCTGGCCGAGATCCTGGCCAACATCGGCCACATCATCCGCGAGCGCCTCAAGCTGCTGGCCCAGGTGCGGGTGCTGTCGGCGGAAGGGCGGATGTCGGCCTGGGTCCTGGGCCTGCTGCCGTTTTTCGTGATCGGCGTCATGTCCATCATGAACCCGCGCTACATCAGCGTGCTGTGGCTCGATGCCACCGGGGTCCGCCTGCTGTGGGCCAGCCTGGGCATGATCCTGCTGGGCGTCCTGTGGCTGCGGCGCGTGATCCATATCCGGGTGTGAGGCGGCCATGACCCTTGCGCAGATCCTGTTCCTCATCATTGTCTTCGGCGTCGTCGCCGCGCTCGTGCTGGCGGCCATGAGCCTGTTCGGCCACGGCACGCTGCGCCAGCGCATGGAGCGCTACCTCGGCCCGCGCGAAACCACCGCGCTGGAGTCGCACGGCTGGGTCGAGAAGGTGGCCCGGGTGGCGGCCCCGTTTACTCGCCTGTCGGTGCCGGAAGAGGGCTGGGAGCATTCGCCTTTGCGCACCCGCTTCATGAACGCGGGCTGGCGCAACCGCTCGGCGCCCACGCTGTTCTTCGGCGCCAAGACGGTCCTGTGCCTGCTGCTGCCGCTGGTGGTGGCGCTGTCGATGGCCGGTTCCGGCAAGGCCGGCGGCAACCGCATGCTGCTGCTCCTGCTGCTGGTCGCGGCCTGCGGCTACTACCTGCCCAACATCGCGCTGGCCCGCGCGGCCCAGCGCCGCCAGCGCGAGATCTTCGAGAACATTCCGGACGCGCTGGACCTCCTCACCGTGTGCGTGGAAGCGGGCTTGAGCCTGGAGCGTGCGCTGGTCAAGGTGGCCTCCGAGATCCACATCAAGAGCGTGATCCTGGCCCAGGAGCTGCAGCTGGTGCTGATGGAGATGCGGGCCGGCTTCACCAAGGAGAAGGCGCTGCGCAACTTCGCCCTGCGCAGCGGCGTGGAGGACGTGGACACGCTGGTGGCGATGCTGGTGCAGTCGGAGCGCTTCGGCACCAGCATGGGTGCCTCGCTGCGCGTCCACGCCGACAACCTGCGCGGGCGCCGCCGCCTGATCGCGGAGGAAGCGGCGGCCAAGATCTCGCTCAAGCTGATGTTCCCGCTGATCTTCTGCATTTTCCCGACGCTGCTGCTGGTACTGCTCGGCCCCGCCGTCCTGCAGATCAGCCGCACCCTGTTGCCTGCCCTCGGCGGGCATTGAAGGAGGTTTCATGAAAACTGCCCTCAACGTCCTGGCCGCGGCCTGCACCGGCAGCCTGTTGCTGGCCTGTGCGGTTCCGCTGCGCCAGGAGCCGTCCGCTCCCATCGCGGGCAGCGCCGCACCAGTGGTCGAGGTGGCGGACGGAATCGAGACCCGCAACCGTGCCGCCACCGACCTCGCCGAGCAGGGCGAGCTGCGGCGCGCGATCGCGGTCTGGGAACAGCTGGCCGCCGCCGCGACCACGCCGCAGAACGCCTACCTGCTGCGCAATCTGGGCTACGCCT
Source organism: Zemynaea arenosa (assembly GCF_004614185.1). GTDB lineage: Bacteria > Pseudomonadota > Gammaproteobacteria > Burkholderiales > Burkholderiaceae_D > Telluria > Telluria arenosa. The sequence goes on from NZ_SPVF01000191.1 coordinate 9,091, forward strand.
ATTTCCTCAAGGGCGACTTCGAGACCGCCCTGACCACGCTGGGCAAGGCCTGCCTGCTCGACCCGCTGAATGCGCGCGGCTGGCGGCATCTGGGCAGCGTGTTCGAAAAGATCGGCCAGGACGAGCGCGCGCAGCTGATGTTCCGCCAGGCCGCTTCGCTGGAGCAGCACGACCTGAAGGCCGACGTCGCGCACATGCCGGGGGTTGCGAATGCGGCCATCGCCGGCGCGGTGGCCGCGCCGCCCGCACCGCTGGCCCAGGAGTGGCTGGGCATGAGGGTGCTGGACCCCTCCAGCGGCGTGGTGGACCTGCCGCGCATGGAGGAGGGCGGCGCCGCCTCCGCCAGCGCCGTGTTGCTGGAGATTCGCAACGGGAACGGCATCCGCGGCATGGCCGCCGACACGGCCAGGACGGTGGACAGCCGCAGCGTGCACGTGGTGCGGCTGTCGAACGAGAAGGGTTTCAACGTGGCCTCGACCCGGGTCGAATACGAAGGCCCGTACCGCGTGCCGGCGGCGCGGCTCGCGCAGCAGTTCGCGGCCGCGCTGGTGCAGGTGGAGAGCTGCCGTTCGGCCGACATGCGGCTGGTGATCGGCAAGGACCTGGCGCGCAGCCGGCGCGCCCCGCGTCCGCGGACATAGACCCACGCCCGCAAGAAAACAAAAGGGTGGCGCGAGCCACCCTTTTTGTTATGTGCGGGACGGAGCCGCTCAGCCGATCAATACCAGGTGATGCTGCCCATCCCGCTCTTGCTCTCGCTGCGCTGCTGCGGGTGGCCATAGATCTTGGCCGAGCCCATGCCCGACAGGCGCACGCTGGCCGCCGTCCTGGCGTACACGTTGGCGCCCCCGAGGCCGGACAGGTCGATGTCCACGCTGTCCGCATGCAGGTCTTTCGCATCGAGCCCACCCACGCCGCCGAGGCGCGCGCGCAGCGTCTTCGCTTCGCCGGTCAGTTCCACTGCGCCGGCGCCGCGCAGCGCCACGTCGATGTTCTCGGTGCGCGGGCTGTCGTAGCGCAGGTGGCCCACGCCGCCGAGGCGGAGGTCGGCGTTGCGGTAGTCGCTTTGCAGGCGCACCGAGCCGACGCCATCGAGCACCACGCGAATGCTGTCGCCCTTGAAGCCAGTGAGTTCCGCCGAGCCCACGCCGTCCGACACGAACTCGCGCAGGCTGGTGACGGTGAGGTCCGCGACCACTTTGCGGTCATGCAGGTTGATGTTGTGGACCCGGTCCGTGTCGATGTCCAGCGTGCCGCCGCTCTGGCGCACGCGGGTCTTGGCCACCAGCTCCGGATCGCCGCTCAACACCAGGCCCGGCTTGGCCCCCTGGCGCACATGGAGTTCCACCACGCCGCCCAGGTGCACCTTGTCGACATTGCCATCCACCGCGGTGGTCTGGTTCGACGACGGTCCCGCCGCGTGCGCAAAGTGGAGGGCGGCGAAGGCCACGCCGAGGGCCGTGATTTGCAAAGCTTTCATTGTCAAAACTCCTGAGTTTTTTTGTCGGAGATCCCTTGTGGGCCGGTGTTTGAACTCTATATACCGCTGACACCATCAGCCAGCCTCATGCGATGAACGGCATGATTAACAGGTTGGAATGCACATTCGACAGGTCCTTTAACGGTATGGCAAACAATGACCCACAACAGTGGCGTGGGCGCCTCATTCGTTGCAATCGGTAACGAATTGTTTGCGATAAACAGAGGATTTTGAACCGCTGCTGTGCGACACTAATGGTTCCACACAGCAAGCCGGAACGCTCGTTCCGGCCCCGCCCTTTCCCGCTTTTTCCCTTTTGTTACCAAAGTTGGCATCATGACTTCTACGACCAAAGACCTCACCACGACTACCGCCGTGCCGGCCTCGCGCCGCCGCTTCATGAAACTGATCGCCGCCGGTGCGACTTCGCTGGCCGTGCAAGCCTGCGGTGGCGGGGGCGGCGGTGCCGCGTCGTCCGATACCGAACTGCTGGGCCTGGGCCCGGGCAAGATCAAGCAGCCGACCAATCCGTCGCCCGGCAAGCCGACCCCGGTCACGCCCGTTTGGACCACCGTGCCCGACCTGCAGTTCACACAGGGCGTCGCCGCCAGCATCTCTGTGGCACAGTACGTCTCAGTCTCGGACGCGTCCGCCTTCACGCTGTCGCTCAATTCGGTGGCTTTGCCGCCGGGCGTGACCTTCAATGCCGCCAAGATGACCTTTGACTATGACGGCGTGGGCGCACCCGCGAACACCACCAATCACATCCTGACCGCAACGGTGTAAGTTATGAGTACCAGTTCGTCGAATCCCTTTTCGATTCGGATCATCCAGGCCAGCACCCTGGGCGTGGCGTTCACGCTGACGTCCGCGGCCGCAGGCACGCTGCCATTTTCGCTCGGCCACGCGTTCCGCAAGGGTGAGGTGCCGGCCGGCATGGCCGTCGGCGCCAGCATCCCCGACGTGCAGGTGATTCCGAAGACCACCTGGAGCGACGGGTCGCTCAAGTTCGCCGTCATCTCCGGCCGTGCCACGCTGGCCGCCAACACGCCGCTGACCGTCAAGCTGACCGTCACCCCGGCGCTGTCCGGCGCGCGCGCGCTCACCACCACCGACCTCAAGGCCACCGGCATCAGCGCCGCGATCGGCGCGGGGTCCTTCGGCAGCGCGACCTGGTCGGCCACCGACTGGGACGCTCCGTTTGCGCAATGGATCGCTGGTCCGCAGATGAGCTCGTGGCTGTACCGCAAGCCGGTGGGCAGCGATGCCACGCTGGTCGGATGGCTCGAGGTGCGCCTGTACGCGGGCGGCGCCGTCGAGGTCCTGCCGTGGGTGGAGAACGGCTACCTGAACGTGGCCAATCCGTCCAACCGCAACGCCACCTACACCTTCACGCTCGGCGGCAGCCAGCGTTTCACGCAGGCGCTCGACTTGCCGCACCACGCGCGCACGGTGCTCCTGTCCGGCAAGGCCTACAGCTACTGGCTGGGCAGCGCCGTGGACGTGGTGCCGACGCACGACAAGGCCTATTTGCAATCGACCGGCATCGTGCCGTCGTACCGCGCCAGCGTATCTTCCAGCGCGCCGCTGTGGAGCCACATCCCGGCCACCTTCACGCCGCTGCAGCAAGGCGGCTACTCGACCGCGATGGGCAACGCCGGCTACCAGCCTGCCATCGGCATGCTGCCGGAGTGGGACGCGCTGTTCCTGTGCTCGAACGATCCGCGCGCGTATGCGGCGGTGCAGTTCAACGCCTATAGCGCGGGCCGGTTCGGCATCCACTATCGCGACGAGACCACCCAGCATCCGCTGAAGTTTTCCAGCTACCCGAACCTGGTGGTGCGCAGCGGCACCGGGTCTGGCCTGTCCAGCGTCGGCGCTTCGACCAAGAACCAGTACACCCCGGTCCCCAGCGGCACCACCCCGCCGGTGTGGGAGATCCCGCACCATCCGTCGGTCGGCTTCATGGCCTACCTGGTCACGGGCCGCTACTACTTCCTGGAAGAGCTGCAATTTGCCGCGACCATCAACTACCTGATCAATCCGGATTCGCCGCGCCAAGGCAGCGGTGGCGTGTTCCAGACCACCTCCGGCTCCAACACCACCCGCGGTGCCGGCTGGGCGGTGCGCACGCTCGCGCAGGCTGCGAGCATCGCGCCGGACGCCGATCCGCTGCGCGACGAGTTCCTCGCCTCGATGACGGCCAACGTCTCGTTCTACTACACGCGCTACGTGGCGCAGGCCAGCAATCCGATGGGCTTCGTGCAGCCGTATTCGAACTACGATGCCGCCAGTGGGCGCTACATGGAAGCGGCCTGGATGCAGGACTTCCACACCGCGGCCTATGGCTATGCGCTGGACCAGGACCTGGCCCTGCCGGCTGCGGCCCGCACCCAGCTGGCCCAGTTCTTTGCGTGGCGCGCCAAGAGCATCATCGGTCGCCTGGGGACGACCGCCTCGACGGACTACCTGTATCGCGATGCCGCGGTGTACACCATCGCCATCGCGCCGACGACGGCGCCGGACTATGTCAACGGCACCGGTCCGTGGTACGCGAACTGGGGCCAGGTCTACCAGGGCACGCTGGGCACTGCCAACCCGGGGCAGGACGGCCCGCTGCGCGGCGCCTACTTCCCGGAGGCGACCAGCTACTGGGGCAACCTGCAGCCGGCCATCGCCTACGCCGCGCAGCACAACGTGCCGGGCGCGCGCGAAGCCTATGCGCGCATGACCGGTGCCACCAACTGGAACCAGCTGGTGACCGCATTTAACGACAACCCGGTGTGGAGTGTGCGCCCCCGCGGGCTGTAACCAGGAGGAAGCAAGGCCATGGCCACGTCTCAATCAAATCCGTTCAGCGTGAACGTCCTGCCGCGCGTCGTGCCGGCCGGCGTGCCGGCTTGGGTGCCGCCGCCGGGATACTTCGCCGACGTCCCCGTCACCAACAAGCCGAACGACGTGATGCCGGCGATTTTTGCCGCGCGTCCCAGCGACATGGACTTCCCGTTCGACTACTGGGGCGCCAGCGCGTTCGTGCGCGACTTCGGTCCGCTCGGCGCGCAGGTGTACCACTCGGCCGGCCGCGAATCGTCCACCTCGAACCCGAATTTCCAGGCCACCGTGATCCTGGATTTCCAGGAGCTCAAGTGGACGGTCGCGAACGTACCGGCGCAGGCCAATCTGGCCAGCACCTTCGTCAGCGGCTGGGCACCGGACCGCACGCCGTACGTGAACCACAGCTGGAACAGCCTCGCCGAGATGCCCGCAGCCTGGGGCGGTGGGCCGAAAGGTTCGCTGGTGCGGGTCGGCACCACCGCCAAGAACTGGGACCAGGACATCCACGTGATGGACCTGTCGCAGTCCGTCAACGGCTACCGCACGCTGACCACGGCGACCCAGGGCATCACAGCGGCCGGGAACCTGAGCTTCAACAAGGCCGGGACGGAAGGCTCGCCGTTCTACAAAGTGGTCATCGACGAGAAGCGCAAGGGATGGTGGATCTCGATCGACGGCCCGGCTGACTACACGCTGTTCGTGGCGGCCACCGGCGCGGTCACCAGGATCCCGGCGCTGGGCGGCAACCTGCAGAATTCCGCGCTGGCCTACTGGCCGGAGAAGGATGTGCTGATCGCCGTGAACGGCGGCTACGAAGGGGGCCAGTATTCGAGCACCGCGTACCGCACCATCTACGTGCGCGACCTGGCCAGCGGCACCACGCAGACCCTGACTACGACCGGTCCGGTGCCGGCCCTGTCCAATGGCTACGACGGCACGGTCAATACGTTCCACCGCATCGACAGCACCGGCCTGCAATGGGTCAGCGAACTGGGATGCCTGGTCGGCCTGGACGAATCGGTCACGCCGCCGGTGGTGGTCAAGCTCACGCCGCCGGCGGCCGGTCCGCTGGCCGGTCCCTGGGTGTGGAGCGTGGTCAGCACGCTGCGGCACTGGCCGGACGATGTGAGTGGCCAGACCACCCTGCAGACCGGCGTGAACTGGGCCTGGAACAAGTTCCGCTGGATCCCGTCGCTGCACGCCTTCGTCTACATGTCGAGCCGCCTGCGCAAGCCGCAGGTCATCAAGCTGTAAGCGACTCTTTCCGCTTGATCTGCGCTTGATCTGCGTCGGCCCCGCGCCTGACGCAGCCCCGCATGACCCCGGGCCGGGGTGGGAAGAATGGACATTCTTCCTTTCTCCCGGCCCGCCATGATCCACTTCACTCTCACTTACACCCACGACGCCAGCGACACGCCGTTCGCCCAGGAACTGCGTGCTGCCGGCATTCCCCATCGCCTGCTGTGCGGGCAGGTGCTGATGCGCTATCGCAGCCGCATCTGGCTGCTGCTGTCCGGGTGGCCGCGGCTGATGCTGTTCGCCTTGCGCGCCGCCTGCACCTCGATGCTGCGCGGGCCGCGCGCCCACACGGCGGTCCTGGGATCGGACATCGAGGTGCTGGTGTACGGCATGCTGCGCGCGCTGCTGCTGCGGCGCGAGCCCCGCATCGTGTGGGTGGGCTTCATCTACACCCAGCGTGCCAGCAAGCTGGCCACAGCGCTACGGCGGCTGTATTTTTCAATGGTGCTGGCTTGCGCCGACAAGGTGATCTGCCATTCGTCGCTGGAGGTGGAGCGCTACCGCCAGCTGTTCGCGAGTGCGCGCGCCAAGTTCCACTACATCCCGCACGGCTTGCACATCCACGGCCGGGGCGACACGCCGCCGCGGCCCGCCAGCGTGGGCGAGCAGCCCTACATTCTCACCGCGGGCCGCTCGGGGCGCGACTACCGCACGCTGTTCGCCGCCATGGCGGAAGTGCCGCTCGACCTGCACGTGGTGTGCGACAGCGAACAGGCCCTGGCCGGGCTGACGGTGCCGCCCAATGTGCACGTGCTGCGCAGCTGCTACGACGGCGACTACATCGACCAGCTGCGCCACGCGGAGCTGGTGGTGGTGCCGCTCGGCGTGAACGACATCTCGGCCGGGCAGATGGTGGTGATCCAGGCCATGGCCTTCGGCAAACCCACCATCGTCACGGACACGCCGACCATCCGCGAATACGTGACGCACGGCGAGCAGTCGCTGCTCGTCCGGCAGGGCGACGTGGCCGAGCTGCGCGCGGCGATCATGTGGCTGCTGCATGACCGCGCACTCGGGCGGCGGCTGTCCGCCAACGCGGTGCGTACCTTCGAGGAGCGCTTCTGCATGCGCGCCTTCGTGCGCGGCCTGTTGTCCGTCGCCGCGGCCTGACGTCCCCTCACACCTGGCCGAGCTGGCGCAGCAGCGCCAGTTCATCGGTCAGGCGCCAATGCTGGCAGATGCGTCCCTCCCGCATCCATTCGATCTGCATCTGCTTCACGTCGATCCGCCGTCCCGTGGGCGCCATGCCAAACAGCTCGCCCGCGTGCGTGCCGGTCACACGGGTGTAGATCGCCAGTCTGTCTTCGGCTTCCACGATATCCAGGACCTCGTAGTGCAGGTCCGGAATCCCGGCCCGCATCGCACGCACGATGGGTTTCAGGTCATCCGGTCCCGGGCGCGGATTCGGGAAGCTCGCGCTGTGATTCAGATAGTCGGCGGTCAGCAGCTCGTCGAGGACGTCGACGCGGCCGGCATTCCATACCTCGTCGAAATAGCGCAGAATGGTGCGCCGGTTGGCGGATGGTGTCATGGGCTCTCCTTCAAAAGCCGCCAGTCTCGCTCCTGCCGCCGTGGTTCGTCATTAACCTGGGTTTATCGTCATGAGTCTGCGCGCCGCGCTGCTGCGCTTTGAAGAAACGATGGGTTTCGCGCTGCCCGGCGCCGGGATGCTGGCGGCCGCCATCCAGGTACAGGCACTGAACGACCGCCAAGCCGCCTTCAACATCGGCGATGCCAATGCGCGCGTGTACTGCGTGCGCGAAGGCCTGTTCAAGCAGCTGTACGTGACCGAATCGGGCGTGGAAAGGATCAAGAGCTTCACCGCAGAGGGCGACCTGTTTGCCTGCCCGTTCGCGCTGCGCGCCGGCGGACGCACCCAAATGGCCAGCGTCGCGATCGGCCCGGCGGTGGTGGAGTCGATCGCCTTCGCGCGGCTGGAAGAATTGGGCGCGCGCGAGCTGGCCTGGCAGACGGCCTTGCGCCATGCTTTCCAGCGGCTGGCGGAACTGAAGGTGCAGCGCGAGCGCGAGTTGCTGACAATGTCCGCCGCGCAGCTGTACCAGCGCTTCGCGCACACCCAGCCCGCGCTGCTGGCGCGCGTGCCGCAAAAGGACCTCGCGTCCTACTTTGGGGTGACGCCGGTGGGCCTGAACCGGATCATCCGCCGCCTGCGCGCAGGCGCATGATCAGCGGGCCTTGATCTGGCGGACGTGTTCTTCCAGCTCGGCGAAAGACGGGCGCTCGGTCGCTGAAATGACCTTGCGGCCGAATTCGACCGCAATCGAGGGCGCATAGCCGTTCATGCTGGCCAGCAGCGTCACCTTCACGCACTGGAACACCTTGGCCGCTTCCTGGTGCTTGCGTTGCAGGAGGCTGGAGAGCGGCGCCACCAGCCCATACGACAGCAGGATGCCGAGGAAGGTGCCGACCAGCGCCGCCGCAATCAGGTTGCCCAGCTCCGAGGGCGGCAGGCCGACCGACCCCATGGTGTGCACCACGCCCATCACCGCCGCCACGATGCCGAAGGCCGGCATGCCGTCAGCCAGCTTGCTGATCGCGTGGATGGGAATTTCTCCGTCCTCGTGATGGGTCTCGATCTCGTTGTCCATCAGGTTCTCGAGCTGGAACGAATCCATGCTGCCCGAGACCATCAGGCGCAGGTAGTCGGTGATGAATTCGACCACATGGTGGTCCGCCATCACCAGCGGATACTTCGTGAAGATCGGGCTCTCGGCCGGGCGCTCGACATCTCCCTCCAGCGACATCAGGCCCTCTTTGCGGACCTTGCTGAGCAGGTCGAACAGCAGCGCCATCAGCTCCATGTACAGCTCGCGCGTGTAGCGGCTACCGTGGAACAGGGTGGGCAGGCTTTGGAGCGTGAGGCGGATCGCCTTGCGGTCGTTGGCGATCACGAAGGCGCCCATCGCGCCACCAAAGATCATCAGCAGTTCGTAGGGCTGGAACAGGGCGGCGAGATGGCCATCCTCCAAAACGAAGCCGCCGAACACGGCGCCGATGACGATGAGCAGACCCAGTACAACCAGCATGACAAGAACTCCTTGAGTGTCCGGAGACTGTACACGTGCAGATGCTGAAAAGCAAAAGACAAATTATTGAACTTAGTCTAAAATTAGACGTCGTTCAAAAGAAAGGGTCGCCATGGACACCACCCGCCGCGAGCGCAAACGGCTCGACCAGCTCGACCAGATGGCCACCGCCGCCTGGTCTCTTTTCGAACAGCACGGTTTCGACACCGTGACGATGGAGCAGATCGCCCTGGCCGCCGACGTGGCCAAAGGCACGCTGTACAACCACTTCAGCAGCAAGGAAGCGCTGCTTGCGCACCACTTCCATCGGCAGCTGGCGCAGGATGCCCAGCGCCTGCGCGGTGATTTCGCCGCCCAGCGCGGCATCGCGGCGCAGCTGCGCTTCTACCTGCGCACGTCCGCGGGCTGGATGGCCGGGCACCGCGGCTACCTGCCGCACTACCTGCGCCACCGCTTCGTGAACCTGGGCAGCGGAGAACGCAGCGGCACCGACGACCTGCTGCTGGCCGTCTTCGACCACGCCTGTGCGGCCGGCGAGCTGCGCGCCGATGTGCCGCCCGCGCGCCTGATGTCCCTGTTCCGCTTCATGACCCTCAGCACGACGATGCAGTGGCTGCTCACCCCGGACCTGGACCTGACCACCGAATATGAGCGCATGCTGGACGTCTTCCTGCACGGCGCGGGAGACCAGACATGACAGCGCTCATCCTCGACTGGCCCGCCGCCGCGGCCGCAGGCTCCGCCCAGGCGGGCGGCAAAGGCGCGCAGCTTGGGCGCATGGCGAAACTGGGCCTGCCAGTGCCGCCGGGCTTCGTCATCAGCGCGGCGGCCGCGCAGGGGCGGCAGGCCGGCGACGCGCTCGATCCCGGCCTGGCCAGCCGCCTCGCCTCCGCGTTGGAGCGATATGGCTGGGAGCACACCCCCCTGGCCGTGCGCTCCTCCGCCACCGCCGAGGATTCCGCAGGCGCCTCCTTTGCGGGAATCCATGACTCGGTACTGAACGTGACCGGCCTGCCCGCGCTGTGTGACGCCGTGCGCACCGTGTGGGACTCGCTGCACAGCGAACACGCCCGCGCCTACCGCCAGCGCATGCAGCTCGACGACAGCGCCGTGCAGATGGCGGTGGTGGTCATGCCGCTGCTGGACGCGCGCGCCGCGGGCATCGTCTTCACGGCCGACCCGATGACTGGCCGCGCCGACCAGATCGTGATCCACGCGAACTGGGGCCTGGGCGAATCGCTGGTCGCGGGCCAGGCCGAGGGCGACGAGTACCGCCTGCAGTACGACTTCCGCGCCCACACCGTGCAGCCGGTGGCGCGCCGCATCGGCCGCAAGACGCAGCAGACCGTGCGGGCAGCCGGTGGCGGCACGCAGCTGCTGCCGACGGCTGCAGAGGAAGCCCGCCGCGCCGTGCTCACCGCCGCCCAGGCCGGTGCCCTGGCCCTGTGCGCCGCCGCGGCCGCCCAGGCGCTGGACTATGGCGACCCGGCCTACGACATCGAATGGGTCTGGGACGGGACCCGGTTCTGGCTCGTGCAGGCTCGCCCCATCACCGCCCGCCCGGATTACACCTATGAGGCGCTGCGCGCGCAGCCCGTGTGGTGGACCCGTGGGAACACGGTCGAAGTGCTGCCCGATCCCCTGGCGCCCATCGAATGGTCCAACGCCCGCGCGATGGTCAACGGCATGCTCACCGCGGGCTATACGCTGGCGGGCTACGCACCGCTGCCGGGCGCGGACCGCGCGTCGCTGCACTACGGGCGCATCTACCTGCAGGCTTCCATGCTGCAGTGGGAAGCGTGGGACGCACTGGGCATGCCGCCGGAGCCCATCAACCGCATGATCGGCGGGACGCAGGGCTGCATCGCGGTCCCGCCGGCCGGCATGCGGCGCAGGCTCGCGAACCTGCGCCGCATGCTGCGCTACATCGGCCGTGCGCTCGGCCTGCGCAAGCGCGCGGCATCGGCCTTGCGCGATGTGCGGCAC
>NZ_SPVF01000037.1 GCF_004614185.1 Zemynaea arenosa
ACGCGGCGGGCATGCCGGCCGCGGCCAGCGCTCCGGTGGCCGCGGCCGCGCCGCGCCAGCTGCTCAAGAACCTGGACTTCCGCAAAGGTCCCAACGGCGAAGGCCGGGTGGTGGTGGACCTGCCGAACAGCCAGGTGGCCGTGGACGTGCGCCAGCAGGGCAACAAGATCCTGGTCGACTTCATGAAGACCGGCCTGCCGGAGGCGCTGCGCCGCCGCCTGGACGTGACCGATTTCGGCACGCCGGTCTCGCAGGTGACCACCGTGGCCCAGGGCGATGGCGTGCACATGACCATCGAGGCCAACGGCCTGTGGGAGCAGAGCGTCTACCAGAGCGAATCCCAGCTGGTGGTCGACGTCAAGCCGATCAAGGAAGACCCCAACAAGCTGACCCAGGGCACCCAGGGCTACCGCGGCGAAAAGCTGTCCTTCAATTTCCAGAACGTCGACGTGCGCGCCGCCCTGCAGGCGATCGCCGACATCTCGGGCCTGAACATCATCACCAGCGACAGCGTGTCCGGCAGCCTGACCCTGCGCCTGAAGGAAGTCCCGTGGGACCAGGCGCTCGACGTGGTCCTGCAGGCCAAGGGCCTGGACATGCGCAAGAACGGCAACGTGCTGTGGATCGCGCCCAAGGAAGAGATGCTGGCCAAGGAGAAGCTGGAGCTGGAGCAGCGCGCCCAGATCGCGGACCTGGAACCGCTGCGCAGCGAGATCTTCCAGCTCAACTACCAGAAGGTGGAAGCGTTCCGCACCGTGTTCGGCCTCGATGCCTCCGGCGCCAGCCAGGCCAACGCGCCGGGCCGCGTGCTGTCCAAGCGTGGCAGCGCGGTGATCGACCCGCGCACCAACCAGCTGTTCGTGACCGACATCGCCTCCAAGCTGGAAGACATCCGCAAGCTGATCGCCAAGACCGACGTCGCCTCCAAGCAGGTGCTGATCGAGGCGCGCCTGGTGGAAGCGTCGGACAGCTTCTCGCGTAACCTCGGCGCCAAGCTGGGCTTCGCCGACCTGCGCACCCTGCGCGGTGGCGACACCGGCTACTCCATCAACGGCGGCAATACCCGGGTGGCGATCGGCGGCAACCTGACCGGCATCGGCCAGGTCACCGGCCAGACCCCGGACACCGGCGACGGCTACACCAATTCCACCATCGTGAACCTGCCGGCCGCCTCGATCGGCACCATCCCGCCGACCACGCTGGCGTTCTCGCTGTTCTCGGCCGCGGCCAACCGCTTCCTGAACCTGGAGCTGTCCGCGCTGGAAGCCGACGGCAAGGGCAAGATCATCTCCAGCCCGCGCGTGGTCACGGCCGACAAGATGCCGGCGATTATCGAGCAGGGTATCGAGCTGCCGTACCAGGTCGCGACCAGCAGCGGCGCCACCTCGATCACCTTCAAGAAGGCCAACCTGCGCATGGAAGTGACGCCGCAGATCACGCCGGACGGCAATGTGGTGCTGGATGTGGAAGTGAACAAGGATTCCAAGGGTGACGAAACGCGCGCCGGCTTTGCCATCAACAGCCAGCACGTGAAAACCAATGTGATGGTGGAGAACGGCGGCACCGTGGTCCTGGGCGGCATCTACCAGCAGTCGGAGCACGATACCGAGACCAAGGTCCCGCTGTTTGGCGACCTGCCGGTCGTCGGCCACCTGTTCAAGACCACCGGCCGCTCCAACGACAAGACCGAGCTGCTGGTCTTCATCACGCCCAAGATCGTCACCGAACGCGCCCCGGCCCGCTGATTCCTTCGCCGGATACTCTTTTCGAAAACAGGTAAGAAGACAACATGACTCAGATCTCATTCGGCAAACGTCTCACCGGCTGGATCGCCACGGCGGCCTGCGGCCTGCTGCTGGCGGCCTGCGGCGGCGGCGGCGGCAACCCGGGCTCCACCATCGGCACCGGCGGTGGCGGAACCGGCGGGACCGGTAACAGCACCGACCCCAGCATGACCCTGACCCTGACCGACGCCAGCGGCGCGGCGGTCAGCAGCCTGTCCGGCGCCCAGACGGGCAGCCTGCGCGCGACCCTGCTCGATGGCGCCAAGAAGCCGGTCGCCAATGCCATCGTCAACTTCAAGTCCAGCGACACCGCACTGGTGGACATCACCCCCGGCTCGGCGCTGACCGATGCCACCGGCGTGGCCGTGGCCACCATCAAGCCGAAGAGCACCACCGTGACCGGCGCCACCCAGATCAGCGCCGACGCCGTGGTCGCATCCAAGACCGCCACCGCCAGCGTCAACATGCAGGTCGGCGCCGCGCCCCTGACCGTGGGCGCCCTGTCGCTCACGCCGGTGCCGGGCGGCCCCTTGGCCGCCTTCTCCACCGTGCAGCTGAATATTCCGGTGACCAGCGGCGGCCAGCCCGCCACCGCGGTCTCGGGCCTGACCCTGTCCTCCCTGTGCCAGGGCGATAACACCGCCACCATCGTGGCCGGCGCGCTGGCCAACGGCGTGCAGAGCGCGACCTACACCAACAACGGCTGCCTGCGCGGCACCGACGTGATCACGGTGTCGATCGGCAGCTCCAGCCAGACCATCACGGTGCCGGTCAGCCCGGCCACCATTGGCGCCATCAACTTCGTCGGCTCAAACGTGACCGGTTCGTCGATCGTGCTGAAGGGCTCCGGTGGCCTGGGCCGCTCGGAAGCGGCGCAGCTGACCTTCAAGGTGGTCGACTCGCACAACACCGGCCTGCCAGGCGTGGACGTGCAGTTCCGCGCCACCACCACCACCGGCGGCCTGACCGTGTCCCCGGCCAAGGCCACCACGGACGCCAACGGCAACGTCACCACCATCGTCTCCTCGGGCACCATCCCGACCCCGGTGCGCGTGATCGCCGAAGCGACCCGCAACGGCGTGACCATCAGCGGCCTGTCCGACGCGCTGACCATCTCGACCGGCCTGCCGATCCAGAAGAGCATGTCGATGAGCTCCGACAGCTACAACATCGAGGGCTGGGGCATCGACGGCCAGGAAGCCAAGCTGACCGTGCGCATGGCTGACCAGTATGGCAATCCGGTGTCGGACGGCTCCACCATCAACTTCGTGACCGAAGGCGGCGCGGTGGGCAGCTCCGCCCAGGGTTCGTGCACCACCACCGACGGCGGCTGCTCGGTTTCGCTGCGCAGCCAGAACTTCCGCCCGGCGAACGGCCGCGTGACTGTGCTGGCTTTCGCCCAGGGCATCGAAGACTTCGTCGACAGCAATGGCGATGGCCAGTTCACCTGCACCAACTACCGCGACAGCACCGGCGCGGTACCGAGCGTGTATCGTCCGCTGGTCGACACCTGCGTCTCGGGCGGCGAACCTTCCACCGACCTGGGCGATGCCTTCCTCGACGCGGGCAAGCTGGCCCAGACCACCGGCGTGCAGCTGGGCGACACGCTCGATGGCAGCTACGATGCGGCCAACGGCGACCTGCCGTTCCCGTACAACCACACCGGCTACTCCAGCAGCGGTGACGGCAAGTGGGGCATCAACTACATCCGCCGCAGCGTGGAGATCGTGTTCAGCGGTTCCAGCGCCACCCTGGTGCGCCAGAAGTGCGACGACACCACCGGCGTGTGCCGCGACTGGACTGCCGGCGACGGCGATTCGACCCTGATCGACGGCGTGGCCGGCGCAGGCTGCAGCGACCAGCCGCTGGCCTTCCGCATCTATGACCTGCACAACAACCCGCTGCCCAAGGGGACCACCCTGGCCAGCGTGGACTCGACCAAGATCTCGACCGGCACCTTCTTCCCGGGCACGGTGGGCTCGACGAACGCGATTGGCGGTACAATCCACAAGGTGAACGTGAAGGCGGATCCGCAGTGCGCATCCGGTGCGTTCACCCTCACGGTGACGACACCGGGTGGCTCCACCACTGCGTTCCGATTCCATTCGAATTGACGACCCACAGAAATATCTTCCTGGTCGGCCTGATGGGGGCCGGCAAAACCACCATCGGCCGCCTCCTCGCGAGGCGGCTTGGCATGGAGTTCATCGATTCCGATCACGAGATCGAGGCCCGCACCGGCGCCTCGATCCCGTGGATCTTCGAGATCGAAGGTGAGGCCAGTTTCCGCCGCCGCGAGGCGGACGTGATCCGCGATCTCACCTCCCGCGAGGGCATCGTCCTGGCCACCGGCGGTGGCGCGGTGCTCAATGAGGACAGCCGCAAGCTGCTGGCTGCGCGCGGGACCGTGATCTACCTGCGCGCCTCCGTCAATTCCATTCTTGCGCGCACCGCGCACGACAAGAACCGCCCGCTGCTGCAAACCGCGGACCCGCGCCGCAAGCTGGAAGACCTGACCGCCCAGCGCGAGCCGCTGTACCGCGAGGTCGCCCACCTGGTGATCGACAGCGGGAAAGCGGGCGGCGCGCGTCCTAACGTACAATCGATGGTTCAAGTGATCCTGAACCAGCTGGGCGTGGCGGCCGAAGGCCAGCCGGCCCGGCCCGCGATGCCGATGAATTCCACCCTCAACACCACCGTCAATGTCGACCTGGGCGAACGCAGCTACCCGATCGCGATCGGCGCCGGCGTGCTGGCCGATGCCACGCGCTTCACGCAGCACGTCAAGGGCCAGCGCGCCGCCATCGTGACCAACACCACCGTCGGCCCGCTCTACCTCGACCGGGTGGCCGCGCCGCTGCGTGCGGCGGGCAAGGAGGTGGTCGAGATCGTGCTGCCGGACGGCGAGGAATACAAGAACTGGGCTTCGCTGATGCAGGTCTTCGACGCCCTGC
This sequence comes from Zemynaea arenosa, assembly GCF_004614185.1. Classification (GTDB taxonomy): domain Bacteria; phylum Pseudomonadota; class Gammaproteobacteria; order Burkholderiales; family Burkholderiaceae_D; genus Telluria; species Telluria arenosa. Next base: position 4,739 of record NZ_SPVF01000037.1, read on the forward strand.
TGGCCAATAAATGCGACCGCAAGACCACCCTGGTGGCACTGGGCGGGGGCGTGATCGGCGACCTGACCGGGTATGCGGCGGCCAGCTACATGCGCGGTGTCCCGTTCATCCAGGTGCCGACCACGCTGCTGTCGCAGGTCGATTCCTCGGTGGGCGGCAAGACCGGCATCAACCACCCGCTGGGCAAGAACATGATCGGGGCGTTCTACCAGCCGGCCGCGGTGCTGGCCGATACCGATACCCTGGCCACGCTGCCGGACCGCGAGCTGTCCGCCGGCCTGGCGGAAGTGATCAAGCACGGCGCCATCATCGACGCCGAATTCTTCGACTGGATCGAAAAGAACATCGCGGCCCTGCGCGCGCGGGACGCGGCCGCGCTCACGCACGCGATCGCGCGCTCCTGCCAGATCAAGGCGGACGTGGTGCGCCAGGACGAGCGCGAGGGCGGCCTACGCGCCATCCTCAACTTTGGCCACACCTTCGGCCACGCCATCGAGGCAGGCCTCGGCTACGGCGAGTGGCTGCATGGCGAGGCGGTCGGCTGCGGGATGGTGATGGCGGCCGTGCTGTCGCGGCGCCTCGGCTACATCGACCAGGCCACCGTGGAGCGCATCCGTGCGCTGGTGGCGCTGGCCGGGCTGCCGGTGCAGGCGCCGGACCTGGGCACCGGGCGCTGGCTGGAGCTGATGGAAGTCGACAAGAAGAACGAGGGTGGGGCGATCAAGTTCATCCTCCTCAAACCTCTCGGCACGGCGCTGGTGCAGTCCGTCCCGCAGGAACACCTGCTGGCGACGCTGGCGGAGTGCGTGGGATGATGAATCCCGAGGATCATCTCGCTCCCTACGCCGCCCATTCCAACACGGGACCGGGGCGGCGCTTTCCCGAAGCGGCCCACGCGTCGCGCAGCCAGTTCCAGCGCGACCGCGACCGCATCATCCACTGCTCGGCGTTCCGGCGGCTCGAATACAAGACCCAGGTCTTCCTCAATCACGAGGGCGACATGTTTCGTACCCGGCTGACGCACAGCCTGGAGGTGGCGCAGATCGGACGCTCCATCGCGCGCAACCTGCGGCTGAACGAGGACCTGGTGGAAGCCATCGCGCTGGCGCACGACCTGGGGCACACGCCGTTCGGGCATGTGGGCCAGGACGTGCTGGACGAATGCATGAAGGACTTCGGCGGCTTTGAGCACAACCTGCAAAGCCTGCGGGTGGTGGACCATCTGGAGGAGCACTACGGGGCCTTCGATGGCTTGAACCTGATGTTCGAGACGCGCGAGGGGATTCTCAAGCATTGTTCGCTGACGAATGCGCAGCAGCTGGGCGACGTGGCGCGGCGCTTCATCGACCGCACGCAGCCGACGCTGGAGGCACAGCTCACCAATCTTGCGGACGAAATCGCGTACAACAGCCATGACATCGACGATGGCTTGCGTTCGGGGCTGATCACGATCGAGCAGCTGGAGCAGGTGGCGTTCTTCGAGCGGCACTGGGTGGATGTGCAGCGTACCTATCCGGGCTTGTCGGGGCGGCGCGCGATCTACGAGACGCTGCGGCGGATCATCACGGCGATGGCGGACGACCTGATTGCGACCTCGCAGCGGCTGCTGGATGAGACGAAGCCGGACAGCGTGGATGCGGTGCGCCAGGCGCCGACGCTGATCCGGTTCTCGGACGAGATGCGTGCGGAGGCGACGGACCTGAAGCGCTTCCTGCGGCACAACCTGTACCGGCATTACAAGGTCAACCGGATGCGGGTGAAGGCCAGCCGCATCGTGCGCGAGCTGTTCGCCGCGTTCAAGGACGACGCGTCGCTGCTGCCGCCGGATTACGTGGTGCGCGACGATGACCCGATGCGCCAGGCCCGCAAGATCGCCGACTACATCGCCGGCATGACCGACCGCTACGCCATCCGCGAACACCGCCGCATCTACTCCCTGCAGGACCTCTAGGCGCCGCGCCGCTGCCCGCGCACTCGCCGATGCGCTACTTTGCGGCCGACGCCCTGGCCGCCCGGCTACTCCCCCGCGCGGTGGCCGCGCCTGCGCAGCAGGGCGGCCCGCTGAGCGCTAGAACAGCGAGGGCTTGGCCAGGCTGGCCAGCAGCTTGCGGACCGGGGAGGGCAGGCCCGCCTCGTCGATGCGCGCGAGCGGCCACCATTGATGCCCTGCCGGCGCTTCGCCGCGCTGCGCGAGCCGCACCACGTACGGCAGGATGTGCAGCTTGTAGTGCGTGAACACGTGCACCAGCGGCAGCAGCGCGCTCACTTCCTCGACTGCCCCAAACCGCGCCCCCGCCGCCACAGCGATGTCGCCGTCGGACCGCGTAATGCTGTCGTGATCCAGCGCGACGTGGCCGTCCATTTCGGGCAGCGACTGCAGGCCGCCCCAGATGCCGCTCTCCGGCCGCTGCTCCAGCAGCACGTCGCCGCCATCGAGCACTACGAACAGCACCGCACTTTTCTCTGGCTGCGCCTTTTTCGGCTTGCGCACCGGTAGCTCGTCCGTCCTCCCCGTCGCGCGCGCGATGCAGCGCTCGGCCAAAGGACAGCGCTCGCACGCAGGACTGCTGCGCGTGCACAGCGTCGCGCCCAGGTCCATCAGTCCCTGCGTGTACGCCTCGATCCCATCATCGCCGGGCAGCAGCGCCTCCGCGCGCAGCCACAGCGCATCCTCGACCTTCTTCTCGCCCGGGTAGCCCTCCACGCCGAACACGCGGGCAAAGACGCGCTTCACGTTCCCGTCGAGGATCGCCGCCCGCGTCCCATACGAAAACGCCGCAATCGCCGCCGCAGTCGACCGCCCGATCCCCGGCAGCCCCGCCAGCAGCACCGGGTCGGAGGGGAACTCGCCGCCATATTCCGCCACCACCCGCTTCGCACACGCATGCAGATTGCGCGCCCGCGTGTAATACCCGAGCCCCGCCCACAGCGCCATCACATCCTCGGACGGCGCCGCGGCCAGATCACGCACGGTGGGAAAGCGCGCCAGGAAGCGCTCGTAATAGGACAGCACCGCCGCCACCGTGGTCTGCTGCAGCATGATCTCGGACAGCCATACGCGATACGCGTCGCGCGTGTTCTGCCAGGGCAGGGTATGCCGCCCGTGCTGCTTCTGCCACGTGACAACCGCTTGGGAAAAGGCGGGATCGGCGAGTTCCCGGGAACCCGCCACAAATTCGGTCAAACGTTTCACGCCGCTGCTTCCAGTGCCACCAGCTCCGTGTTCATCGCGATGGTCACCGTGCCCGCCAGTTCGGCCAGGCGGCTGCGCACCCGCTCCAGGTCCGCCTGGCTGGCCTCGAACGATTCGATCTTCTGCTCCAGCGAGTCGGTCGCATCGTGGATGCGCTGGATGGACGCGAGACGGTGCTTGAGCTGGTCCTTGTGCTGGCGGATCTGCGCCTCCAGCGGCGCCATGATCACCTTCAGCCATGCTTCCACATCATTGTTCGCGAGGCGGAACACCTTGCGCACGCGCGAGGCGATGGTGTCGAAGAAGCGCTCCATCAGCACGATCCGGCTGGTCATCAGCAGGGCCGTGGTGCTGAATTGCTTGTGATACGCGGCTTCGATCTGGTCGATCTCCGCGCGGTACTTCTCCAGCGAGAACGCCATCGGCGCCTGCAGCTGCAGCCCATGCTCGGTCCCGAACTTGCGGTACATGGACTCCATCATCTCCGCGATCTCGATGGTCTTGGCGTCCGAGACGTCCAGGTTCGCCTTCACCCGGTCGAAGAAGGCGCGCACCGCGTCCTTCATGCCGGTGGTGAAGCGCACCTTGATCATCTGCTCGCGTACGAACTCGATATCCTGCTTGATCACATCCATGCCCAGCGTCGTGTACAGCTCCGTGGACAAGCGCGTGAACACCGCGCGCGTGCCCTGCAGCTTGAACAGCGAGCCGTCAAACTCCTTCTTCTCCGCGTCCACGCGGCGCATCATGTGCGCGATCACGGACTGGTTCTTGCCGCGCAGGCTCTTGAGCTCCTGCAGCTGCTCGACGATGTCGCGCAGGCGCGCGCCCAGCATGGCCTGCTGCGCGCCCACCAGCGCCGTCATGTCGCCGGCCAGCTGCTTGCGGATGATGTCCTTCTTGGCCGGGATCAGCTCATTGAACAGGGCTGCCTCCAGCGCCGCCAGGCGGCTCTTTTCCAGCAGCTGCAAGTCGCCATTGATCTTGCCGACCAGCGCCTTCTGCGCCGACACCGGGAACACCTGCTCCGCGTCCAGCGCCAGCGTGTGGGCCACGCTCTCGCGCTGGCGCTCGATGTCGGCGTTGTTCTCGTCTTCCGACTTGAGCTCGTCCCACATCGTGTCGATCTTGTTGAGCACCACCACCCGGCCCGGGCCCGCGCCGATGTGGGTGCGCCAGACTTCGATGTCGCTCTTGGTGACGCCCGTTTCGGCGGCCAGGATGAACAGCACCGCGTGGGCGCTCGGGATCAGGTTGAGCGTCAGTTCCGGCTCGGTGCCGATGGCGTTCAGGCCCGGCGTATCGAGGATCACGAGGCCCTGCTTGAGCAGCGGATGCGGGAAGTTGATGATCGCGTGGCGCCACATCGAAATCTCGATCAGGCCATCCGCGTCCAGCGTGGCCCTGACGTCCGGATCGTCCTCGTCGAACAGGCCGTAGCTGCGCGCTTCATCGACGGTAACGCGCTTGGTGCGCGAGACTTCCTTGAAGGTCTCGTGCATCGCGTCGCCGGCGTTCAGGTCCAGCGGCAGCACGGTCCACGCATCGGGCGTGTCGCGGTAGTCGCTGGTGGACAGATTGGTGGCACGCGTTTCGATCGGCAGCAGGCGGATGCTGGGCTGCCAGGCCGCGTTGTACAGCAGCTCGGTCGGGCACATGGTGGTGCGGCCGGCGGCGGAGGGCAGGATGCGCTGGCCGTAGTCGGCGAAGAAGATCGCGTTGATCAGCTCCGACTTCCCGCGCGAGAACTCGGCCACGAAGGCGACCGACAGCTTGTCGTCGGCCAGGCGGGCGAGGGCGCGCGCAATGCGCTGGTCGGAGGCGCCATCGGTCAGCTCGGCCGCAGCCACCCACGACTGGTAGCCCTGCAGCGCGGCCACGACGCCCTGGCGCCATGCGCTGTACTGTTGAAAATCCTGCACCATCTTGCTCAACTGGGCCCCCGGCTCGCTTATTTTTGGCAGTTCACACAGTAGAAAGTGGAACGCTGCCCTTGCTTGATTTGTCGGATCGGCGCGCCGCATACGCGGCACGGCACGTTAACACGATCATAGACGAAATATTCCTGCTGGAAATATCCAGATTGGCCGTTAACGTAGAAATCTCGCAACGTTGACCCGCCTTTGACGATCGCGGCGGCCAGAATTTCCTTTATAGCATCGGCCAACTTGTCATATCGGCCACGGCTGATGCGCGCGGCCGCCGTCTTCGGGTTGATCCCGGCGCGGAACAGGCTTTCGCAGGCGTAGATGTTGCCGACCCCGACCACGATATCGCCCGCCAGCAGCACCTGCTTGATGGGCGCGTTGCGGCGCCGGGTTTCGCGGTGGAGCAGGGCGCCGTTGAATTCCTCGCCCAGCGGCTCCACGCCGAGGCCGCGCAGCAGCAGGTGCTCTTCGAGCGGGCCCTCGTCCTTGCCATGCCAGAGCACGGCGCCAAAGCGGCGCGGGTCATTCATGCGCATCACGTGCACGCCGTCGGCATCCTTCACCACCAGGTCGAAGTGGTCATGCTTGCCCGCTGCGGTGCCGGGCTCGGTGATGCGCAGCTGGCCGGACATGCCGAGGTGGACGATCAGCGTGCCGTGCTCGAACTCGATCAGCAGGTACTTGCCGCGCCGGTCCGTGCCCAGCACGGTGCGCCCGGCCAGCAGCGATTGCAGTGCGGGCGGGAAGGGCCAGCGCAGACCGTCACGGCGCATCAGGACGTTCTCCACCACGCGGCCTTCGATGTGCGGTGCGACGCCCCGGCGCGTGACTTCGACTTCGGGTAATTCAGGCATGGAAGGGATGCAAATTCGTGTAAATTGGAGGCGTGGAGCGCGCGCGGCCGGAATGCCGGGCGTAGAATCGATCACCCGTCTGTGTGGATGTGCCCGTGAAAACCGCTTTTACCATTGTAACCCTCTCCGCCCTGCTGTCGGCATGTGCTGTGGCGCCGCCGCAGCAGAGCGCGCCACCTGCGCCGCAGGCCGCCGCGGCCGATGCCTCGTCGGTAGATGGGGACGCCACCGCGCAATCGGAAGAGAAAGCCGCTGACGAAAAGCTGCCGGACGTGCAGCTGACCAGCGACATGCTGTTCCGCCTGCTCAAGGCGGAGCTCGAATACCAGAACGGCGATTGGCAAAGTTCCTATATCGCGCTGCTGAGCGCGGCCCAGCAGACGCGCGACCCGCGCCTGGCCCGCCGCGCCGCCGAGATGGCGCTGGCCGCCAAGCAGCCCGCCGAATCGCTGGCCGCCGTCCGCCTGTGGCGCGAGCTGGCGCCGGAGTCGGACGAAGCCAACCAGTACTACCTGGGCCTGGCGGTGATGGCGGACGACCTCTCGGAAGTCGAGACCATCTTCGCCGAGAAACTGGCGGCCATGCCGCCGGGCGCGCGCGGTCCCATGCTGTACCAGATCCAACAGTTGCTGCAGCGCGCCCGCGACAAGCAGCAGGGCGCGCAGGTGGTTGAGCACCTGGCCGAGCCGTACAAGGATTCGTTCGAAGGCCACATCGTGCTCTCGCAGGCCGCCGCCACGCGCGCCGACAACGACAAGGCCGTGGCCGAGGCCAAGGCCGCGCTGGCCCTGAAGCCGGATTCCGAACTGGCCGTGCTGGCGCTGGCCCAGGTGACCAATGGCGACGAGGAGGTCGGCCGCCTGCTGAGCGCCTTCCTGGCCGAGCACCCGAAGGCGCGCGAAGTGCGTGCGGCCTATGCCCGCGTGCTGGTCAACGCCAGGCAGTACGAGCAGGCACGCCATGAGTTCGAACTGTTGCTGGAAGGGCAGCCGGACAACCTCGGCACCCTGTACGCGCTGGGCATCATGTCGCTACAAGTGAATGACCGCGGGGCTGCCGAGAAGCACCTCAGCCACTTCATGGAGGTGCTGGACAAGCGCCCCGGCGACGAGCGCGATCCGACGCGCGTGCTGCTGATGCTGTCGCAGATCGCCGAGGAGCGCGGTGACTTCAAGGGGGCCTACGCCTGGCTCGACAAGCTGGATGCCGGCACGCCGCAGGCCGTGTTCCAGTCCCGCCTGAAACGTGCCCAACTGCAGGGCAAGCAGGGCGAACTGGCGGCGGCCAAGAAGACGCTAGACTCGGTCGAGACCGACGATGGCGAGGAGAAGGCGCAGGTTGCCATGACCTACGGCCAGATCCTGCGGGACGCGGGCAAGTTCGACGCGGCCTACAAGGTGCTCGATACGGCGGCGAAGCACTTTCCGGGCAATCCGGATGTGCTGTACGACTACGCGCTGGCGGCCGAGAGGGTCGGCAAGGTGGAGCTGATGGAGACCACGCTGCGCGAGGTGATCGCGCAAGCGCCCGAGAACCATCACGCCTACAACGCGCTCGGCTATTCGCTGGCGGAGCGCAATGTGCGGCTGGATGAGGCGCGGCGGCTGATCGACAAGGCGCTGGCGATGGCGCCGGAAGATCCGTTCATCATGGACAGCAAGGGGTGGCTGGAGTACCGGCTCGGCAACCTTGAAGGCGCGGAGGCCATGCTGCGCAAGGCCTATGCGCTGCGCAGCGATGCGGAGATCGCGGTGCACCTCGGCGAGGTGCTGTGGAAAGCCGGCAAGCGCGCCGACGCGCAGAAGCTGCTGCGCGAAGCCCGCGCGAAAGACCCCAAGAACGACGCCCTGCGCAGCACCCTGGCGCGCCTGAACCTCAAGCTGTAATTCACGCGGGGCACGTCCCGGCGTCACAGTTCACATCCAAACCGGTCGGGGTACGTTCCCAAAGTTTCAAACCGGTCGGGGTACGTCCCCAAAGTTACAGTTCACATCCAAACCGGTCGGGGTACGTCCCCGGCGTCACAGTTCACATCCAAACCGGTCGGGGTACGTCCCCAAAGTGACAAAGTTGCTGGCGGAGTGCGGCGTCAGGAGGCGTTGGCTGGCAAGGCGCGGGGCTGGGCAGCGCGGCGGGCCGCGAGGCGCGGGCTGCGGCTGTCGGCGGCGTCGACCTTGAAGGTGCTGACCACCCGCGCCAGGTGCGCCGTCTGCTCCTGCAGCGAGGTCGCGGTGGCGGCCACTTCTTCCACCAGTGCGGCGTTCTGCTGGGTTGCATGGTCCATCTCGGTCACTGCACGTTGCACCTCGTCGATGCCGCTGCGCTGCTCCTGGCTGGCGCTGGCAATCTCGTGCACCAGTGTGTTCACCCGCTCGATGGCGTTGACCACTTCCTTCATCGTCTCGCCCGCTTCGGCCACCACCCGCGTTCCCGCGTTGACCTGGTCCGCCGACTGCCCGATCAGATCCTTGATGTCGCGCGCCGCCGCCGCCGAGCGCTGCGCCAGCGTGCGCACCTCGCCCGCCACGACCGCGAATCCGCGCCCCTGCTCGCCCGCGCGCGCCGCTTCCACAGCCGCATTCAGCGCCAGGATATTGGTCTGGAACGCAATCGCGTCGATCACCGAAATGATCTCCACGATCCGCTTGGAGGACGAGTCGATCGCTTCCATGGTCGTGACCACCTTGCCCACCGCCGAGCCGCCCTCCGCCGCGATCAGCGACGCCGAGCGCGACAGCTGGCTGGCCTGCTCCGCATGGTCCGCATTCTTGCGCACGGTGCCCGCCAGGTCTTCCATGGATGCCGTGGTTTCTTCCAGTGCGCTGGCCTGCTGCTCCGTGCGCTCCGACAGATTCATGTTCCCGCTCGCGATCTCCGCCGACGCCGTCGAAATCGTCTCGGTGCCGCCGCGCACCTCCGCCACGATGCGGCGCAGGCTGCCGTTCATCTCGTCCAGCGCGCGCAGCATCTGCGCCGTTTCGCTGCGGTCCGAGTTTTCGACCTCCATGTGGCCGGTGAGGTCGCCCGCCGCCACCGTGCCCGCCAGCGCCACCGCCTGCTGCAGCGGCTGAACGATCGAGCGCGCGATGAACCAGGCAAACGCCAGTCCGCCCGCCAGCGCGCACAGGGTCAGCACCACCATGCCAGTGCGCGCCTTTTCGTAGGCATTCGCAGCCTCGGCTGCCTGCTGCTGGCCGCGCTTGCGCTGCTCTTCCATGTAGTGGCGGATCTCGTCCTGCCACTTCTTGCTGGTGGAGCCCGCCTTGGTCATGATGAACTCGACGGTGCCCGGATCGTCGGCCTCGGCCAGCTCGACCACGTGGTTGTTGGCCTCCCAGCCCGCCTGTTCCAACGGCTTGAGCGTCGCGATGAAGGCCTGCCCGGCCGCGTCCAGCGGCAGCTTGGCGAACTGCCCCAGCGCTTCCTCGTAGCGGCCCTTGCGCGGCGGGATCATTGCGGCCTTTTTCTTGCGCTGCTCGGGATCCTTGAGCAGGGCGATGTCGCGCATGATGAAGGACACGCTGCTGACGTTGTACGACATCTTCTCCAGCAGCTCCATTTCGAGCACGTTGAGCTCGACCACGCTGGTCAGGGTCTGGTTGGTCGCGCTCATGTTGCGCAGGCCGACGCCGGCCACCAAGATGAGCAGGGCAAACACCGCGCCGAAGCCGAGGCCGAGGCGCAGGCCGACACGCATATGGGTGAGTTTCATCATGTATTTGACAACAAAAGTTTGTCTCGACGGAGAAATGACGGGCCATTCTAGCAGCGCGAAATTTCCGCTTGGAACATTTACGCGGGGCTTCTGTTGGAAAACGGCACACTCGTGGACGGATTTATAATGGTTCGATGACACGCCTCTTCCTCCCCCTCATCGCCGCCGCGCTGGTGGCGGGCTGCGCGACTGCCCCGCAGGCCACCTCGACCGCACCCGTGGCCGCCTACCGCGACACCATCGAGCTGGCCGGCCGCATCTCGGTCAATTACCAGCACAACGGCAATCCAGAGTCGCTCTCCGGCAAGTTCGACTGGGTGCAAGCCGGCCAGCGCGTGGACGTGACCCTGTCCTCGCCGCTGGGCCAGACCATGGCGAAGATCAGCGTTACGCCGGACGCGGCCACCCTGACCCAGACCGACAAGCAGCCGCGCACCGCCAAGGACATCGACAGCCTGACCCGCGAGACGCTGGGCTGGCAGCTGCCTGTGGCCGGCCTCAGGGACTGGATGCAGGGCTATGCCACCGCCCAGGACGGCTCGCGCTACACGGCCTCGCCCGCCAACCCCACGGTCACCACGCGCGACGGCTGGCGCCTGCGCTACGTGAGCTGGCAGGACGGCACCGAGAACAGCGCCCACCCGCAGCCCAAGCGCATCGACGCCGAGCGCAGCGCCACGCCGACGTCCGACGAGCTGGCCATCCGCATCGTCATCGACCCGCCCGCATGAGCGACCGTTCGCTGCACCACTGCCCGGCCCCGGCCAAGCTGAACCTGTTCCTGCACGTGACCGGTCGCCGCGCGGACGGCTACCACCTGCTGCAGAGCGTGTTCACCCTGATCGACCGCTGCGACACCCTGCATTTCGACCTGCGCAAGGACGGGGCGATCCGCCGCCTCACCGACGTGCCCGGCGTGCCGGAGGAGGGTGACCTGATCGTACGCGCCCTGCGCCTGCTGGCGGCCGAGTACGAGCGCCGCCATGGCCGCCCCGTGCCCGGCATCGATGTGCACATCGACAAGATCCTGCCCATGGGCGGCGGTCTGGGCGGCGGCTCCTCGGACGCCGCCACCGCCCTCATGGCGGCCAACCACCTGTGGCAGGCCGGCCTCACGCGCGAGGATCTGATGGCGCTCGGCTTGCCTCTGGGCGCCGACATTCCGTTCTTCCTGTTCGGCGAAACCGCCTTCGCCCAGGGCGTCGGGGAAGCGCTACAAGCCGTGCGCGTGCCCGACCTCTGGTATGTCATCATCGAGCCCGGCGTGCAGGTGCCGACCGGCCCAGTGTTCGGCGCGCCCGATTTGACAAGAAACACTGAACCGGTCACAATAGCGGACTTTTCCAAGCACATTGCGCAGCATCAGGGCCTTGTGCAGTTTGGAAGGAACGACTTGCAGCCCGTGGCAACCCGGCTGTTCCCGCAGGTGGCAGAAGCGGTGGACTGGCTGAGGCAGTTCGGCGATGCGAGGATGACCGGATCGGGAGCGTGCGTATTCTGCGCGTTCGACAGCGCAAGCGTCGCCGATGCCGTCCTGGCCCAGGTCAGCGGCAGATGGCGTGCCTGGACCGCCCAGGCGCTGGCGCGGCACCCGATGCCGTCACTCTTGCAGGGGCGGTGAGTTGTGAAATAAAATTCGGCTTATTGCAGCGCAACGCTTTAGCAGATATAATGTTGGGCTCTGCAGTAAGTAGCAGGTTGTGTAGGGGAATCGCCAAGCTGGTTAAGGCACCGGATTTTGATTCCGGCATACCAAGGTTCGAATCCTTGTTCCCCTGCCATTCGTTTCCGAGGCTGTCGATGCAAACGCTCCGGCCCCGATAGACGACAAGATGGCGCTCACTGAAGCGCCATTTTTTTTCGATTCAACGCTTTCTCTCTGGGACTCCCCATGGCTTACGAAAACCTGATGGTTTTTACCGGTAACGCAAACCCGGCGCTGGCAGAAGGAGTCGCCAAAAATCTCGGTATTCCTCTCGGCAAGGCAGTCGTGTCCAAGTTTTCGGACGGCGAAGTCATGGTCGAGATCAACGAGAACGTGCGAGGCAAGGATGTCATCGTGCTGCAGTCCACCTGCGCACCGACCAATGACAACCTGATGGAAATCATGCTGATGGTTGACGCGCTCAAGCGCGCCTCCGCCGGCCGCATCACCGCCGCCATCCCGTATTTCGGCTACGCCCGCCAGGACCGCCGCCCGCGCTCGGCGCGCGTCGCGATCTCGGCCAAGGTCGTCGCCAACATGCTGCAACAGGCAGGCGTCGAGCGCGTCCTGATCATGGACCTGCACGCGGACCAGATCCAGGGCTTCTTTGACATCGCCGTGGACAACATCTACGCCTCGCCGATCCTGCTGGGCGACCTGCAGAAGCGCAACTACGATGACCTGCTGGTCGTGTCGCCGGACGTCGGCGGCGTGGTCCGCGCCCGCGCGCTGGCCAAGCGCCTGAACTGCGACCTGGCGATCATCGACAAGCGCCGTCCCAAGGCCAACGTGTCCGAGGTGATGAACATCATCGGCGAGGTCGAAGGCCGCAACTGCGTGATCATGGACGACATGGTCGACACCGCCGGCACCCTGACCAAGGCTGCCGAAGTGCTGAAAGAGCGCGGCGCCAAGAAAGTGGTGGCGTACTGCACCCACCCGGTGCTGTCCGGCCCGGCGATCGAGCGCATCGCCAACTCGTCGCTGGACGAGCTGGTGGTGACGGACACCATTCCGCTGTCGGCCGAAGCCGCCGCTTGCAGCAAGATCCGCCAGCTGACCTGCGCCCCGCTGCTGGCCGAGACGTTCAAGCGGATCACCAAGGGCGATTCGGTGATTTCGCTGTTCGCGGATTAAGCATTTAGACACATCGACATTTTTCTGAGCGCGCAAGCGTTCTTGTTTGGGGTTCCTGGTCGCGGGAGCCTCGCCCCGCAGGCGGCAACGCCTGCTTTATTTTTGGAGTATCACCATGAAAGTCGTCGCATTCAAACGCGAAAAGCAGGGGACCGGAGCGAGCCGCCGCCTGCGCAATGCTGGCCAAACCCCGGCGATCATCTACGGCGGCACCGAAGCCCCGCAACTGATCGCTCTGGACGGTAACGCATTGTTCCACGCGCTCAAGAAAGAAGCTTTCCACTCGTCGATCCTGGACCTCGAAATCGACGGCGCCACCCAGCAAGTCCTGCTGCGTGACTTCCAGATGCACGCATTCAAGCAGATCGTCCTGCACGCGGACTTCCAGCGCGTCGATGCGAACCAGAAGATCCACAAGAAAGTGGCTCTGCACTTCGTGAACGCCGAGATCTCGCCGGCTGTCAAACTGCACGCCGCGACCATCTCGCACGTGCTGAACGAGCTGGACGTGTCCTGCCTGCCGGGCCAACTGCCGGAGTTCATCGAAGTCGACCTGGCCAAGATCGATGCGGGCCAGTCGATCCACGTGTCGCAACTGACCCTGCCGGCTGGCGTGACCATCGTCGCCCACGGCCAGGACCAGACCGTTGCCACCGCTTCGGTGCCGGCGGGCCAGGTTTCGGCGGAAGCTGCTGCTGACGAAGAGAAGAAGTAATTTCTTCTGCTTTTTAGCGAAAAGCCCGCAGATTCTTCTGCGGGCTTTTTTGTTTTCAGAAGAGGTATCTGAGATGGGCCCGCATATTCTCGAACGCTTCCTCGACCGCCCCGAAGGCCCCCGCCGCGTCCTCATCGCCGAGCCGCCTGCCGCTGCTGCGCTGCGCCCGGCGATCCTGCTGCTGCACGGGCACGGCGCATCCGGCGCCGAGATGCTGGCGCCGGTGCCGACCGGCTTGCAGGCCAACGGCTGGCTGCCGCTGGCCGCGCGCGAGAACATCCTCCTGCTCGCCCCCGACGGCACCCAAGCCGCCGACGGCAAGCGCGCCTGGAACGACTGCCGCGCCGACGCCCCCACCAACGCCACCGCCGACGACGTTGGCTTTCTCGCCGCACTGCTGGACCTCGCCATCGCCAAATACGCGGCCGACCCGCAGCGCATCTACGTGGTGGGCACCTCGAATGGCGGCGCCATGGCCTACCGCCTGGCCATCGAGCTCGGTCCGCGCCTGGCCGCGCTCGGCCTGCAAAGCGCCCCGATGGCCGCCGTCAGCCGCTGCGCCGCGCCCACGCACCCGATCCCGGTCTACCTCACCCACGGCACCGCCGACCCCGTCACGCCGTACGCGGGCGGCCCCGTCGGCGGCATCCTCGACGAAGGCCGCGGCACCGTCCTCGGCGCGGAGGATGGCCTGGCTATCTGGCGCACTCTCGCCGGCCTCGGCGACGCCCCGCCAACGATCCACACCTTCCCCCGCCAGCGCGCAGATGACCCGACCACCGCCACCCGCTTCCTCTGGGGCAGCGACCCGCACGGCCTGCAAATCGCCCTCCTGCGCATCGACGGCGGCGGCCACACCGCGCCGACGCGCAGTCAGTTCAAGCTCTCGCGCGCCATGAGCCAGGCCGTCGGCCCGGTCAACCGCGACGTTGAACTGCGCGACGAACTCTGGTCCTTCCTGCAGACCAAACGCGCGGCCTGCCGCTGACGCAAAAAATCGCGGGAACTTCCGCCACCCGCAAAGAAGGAGCGTGGTCGTCGAAACGCCCACGCACCTCCACTAAGATTTTTTCCTGGGACCTGTGCCCCGGGACAGGTCTTAGTGACCCTGGCACTCCGGCCCTTGAGAGGCGGCCTTGAGGTAGGCGATCAAGTCCGCCCGCTCGCGCGGATCCGGCACGCCCGCGTAGCCCATGCTGGTACCGGGCAGCGCGCGGGTCGGATTCGCGAGGAAGTGCGAGAGCGTCTTCTCGTCCCACACGATCTTCGACTGCTTCATCGCCTGCGAATAGCCGAAGTCCGGTACCGCACCCGCCTTGCGGCCAAACAGTCCGCAGTGGCGCGGACCGGTGCGGTCGTACGCCAGCGCGTGGCATGCCAGGCAGCGCGCGTAGATGGCCTCACCGGCCTTGATGCGTGCTTCAGGCGTGCGCCCGGCGCCGCCGCCCGCAGGAGCGGCAGCCGCCTG
>NZ_SPVF01000267.1 GCF_004614185.1 Zemynaea arenosa
CACACGCGGGTGTCGTGCGCGCCGCGCGGCACCGGCTGGTCCGCGCGCAGGGCCGCGATCCATTGGTGCACGCGGGCGTACTCGGCGGGATGGTGCTGCTGGGTCCACGCCAGCGCCACCAGGTCGGCGAAGCCTTCCTCGCGGCGCGTCTCGCGCTGCTGGCGTGCCATGGCCAGCAGCTCGGGCGTGCCGGTTTCGCTGCTGGTTTCGGTGAAGCCCGCCGGCAGCGTGTGCCACACGCCCTGCGCGTAGCGCCAGCAGTGGCCGATCTCGTGCGCGGCCATGGTCTCGATGAACAGGGCGTGCTCGGCCTCCGGCACGCCGTCCAGCGTGGTCTCGGCCTGCGGGTTCTCACGCAGGGTCAGCACCAGCTTGCAGCGGCCGTTGGCAAAGCCCATGGCCAGCGGCACGTCGTGCGCGCCGGGCGTGGGCTGGACGATGATGTCGAGCGGGAGATCGATCTGGCGTGCGTAGGACAGCACGGGGGACGCCGCCTGCAGCCACTTGGTTTCCATGGCGGTCAGGTCGGCCGCGGCCGCACTGGACAGTGCGACAACGGATGAGGCAAACATCAAAGACTTGAACATTTCCGGCACTCCTGCGGCCCATCATATCGTGCCTTACGGCAAGAAATGGTGGTCGGAGGAGGCCGGTTACAAAATAAATTTCCTGGTGTTATCAGGCTGTTTATTTCGTCCGCGCGGTGGCCGTTATTTCGTCAACGCGGCCGCGGTTGGAAACGAGGGGCGGATGTCATTCGGGATCGTTTTCATCTTGTCCAGCGCCTTCTGCACGTCCGGGCGGATGACCACGTACTGCTTCATCATGGCCTGCGCCCGCGCGTAGTCGCCAGTCGCCTCGATGGTCAGGAACTCGCGGTCCAGGTCGAGCACCGCCTGCTTGATCTTCTTGAAATCCACCGCGAAGGTGCCATCGCCGTGCGAGACGAAGCCGCCTTTGTCGAGCAGATAATTCATCTGGATCGCCATGCCGCGTGCGTGCGAATCGGTCAGGCCAAAGTGCAGGGTGCGGAAGGCCGAGGCGAGGAAGGTGTTGTACAGCTTGCGCTCGGCCTGCTCGCCCTGCCCCAGCGAGCCTTTCAGCTGGCCCGCATCCATCATGTGGCGCAGCGCGTACAGGCCGGTGATGTCGGCCTTGGCTTCCTCGATGGTCGAGTAGGTGTCCTTCAGGTCCTGGCGCGGGGTCGACTCCTTGCCGTTCTGCTTCGTGATGTGCGGGCCCAGGCCGTGGGTGATCTCGTGCGCGAGGATGTGGGTGAAGAAGGAGTTGAAGTCCACGTCCTTCTCGTCCGCCGCGCGCAGCACGATCTTCGAAATCGGCTTGAGGATGGTGTCGAACTTCGCTTCCTGTACGTTCTTCAGCATGATGCGCTTGGAGCCGCGCTGGCTGATCACCACTTCGTCGTTCGGCAGGTTGTAGGCGGCGGTCTGCACGCCCATGTTGCCGTCACCAGCACCGTAGACTTCGTTCACCACCACCATCGGGGCCAGCGCGCCGATCTTCGGGTTGCGGTACTGCGCGTCCAGCGGCAGGTTGTTCTCCAGCTCCTGCATGTGCTGGGCGAAGAAGTTCAGCTTGTCCGTCTCCTTCTGGTCGCGGATGTTGACGTAGGCTTCGAAAGCCGCCTTGTAGCCGAACAGCTCATCGTTGTAGGTCTCGTACGGGCCGATGGTCACGTCCACCAGCGAGTCCAGGTCCATCCAGGCGAAGTCGGACGGGCGGTAGTCGTTGGTGAGGAAGGCGTCGGCACGCAGGGTCAGGAATTTCTTGAGCGAGGCGTTCTCGGTGCTGGCCGCGGCATCCTTCAGCAGCTGCGCGAGCTTCTGCATCTCGGCCTTGTACTCGTCGCTGTACTTCACGACGGCGAACTTGCCATCCGCGCCCTTGCGGATGGTGGTGAAGAACCACTGCGCGCTTTCCTTCTGGTCCGCGGACAGGCCGTTCATCCAGCTCTCCAGCTCCTGCTTGGCGGCGCCTTCGGGATAGAAGTTGGCGGCTTCCGGCTTGGTGGCCGGGATCTTGATGCCGGCGACTTCGGGCGGGAGGAAGGATGCGTTGCCGTCGATGATGGACCACGGCCCTTTGTTCAGCCAGAAGTAGGTCGCGCGCTCCTTGCCCAGCGGGCTGGTGTCCTTTTGCAGGGCGGCGTACAGGGCTTCGTTGTGCGCCCAGCGCTGGCGCAGCTGGAGCGTGTCGACCACCTTCGCCGCTTCAATCAATTTGGCGATGGCTTTCTTGTCACCCGCCGACAGCTTCGAGGTATCGGCCTTCAGCTGCACCGGCGCGAAGCGCTTGATCATGTGCTGGAGTTCGGAGGCGGTGGCGGCGTGCGGTGCGGCGGCCGGCGCTTCCGCGGCGCTGGCCGCGACGGGCAGGATGGCGCCGAGGGCCAGCGCGATCAGGGTCTTCTTCATAGGTCTCCCATGTTCTTGGATGGGCGGGCCGACCGCGGCCCGCCGAAGCCGCACATTGTAGACCTATCGGAGCTCACACCACCCGGAACACCTGGCCGGTCTGCACGCCCTCCACGCTGCGCACATAGGCCTGGGCCACGCGCGCCGCGGGCACCGCTTCCCAGCCCGAGAAATACGGGCCGTATGCGGGGAGCGACTCCTGCAGGATGGACGGGCTGACCACGTTGAGGCGCAGGCCGCGCGGCAGCTCCACGGCGGCGCCGCGCACATAGCCCTCGACGGCGGCATTGGTCATGGTGGCGGCAGCGCCGTAACGGATCGGAGTGTCCGCCAGCACGCCGCTGGTCAGCGTGATCGAGCCGCCGTCGTTGAGGTACTGCGCGGCCACCTGGGCCACGTTGACCTGCCCCATCAACTTGCTGCGCAGGCCGATGGCGAACTGCTCGGGCGTGATCTCGGCGAGAGGGCCGAAGTGGATGTCGCCGGCGGCTGAGATGACGGCATCGATTTTGCCGATCTTGTCGAACAGCGCGCGCACCTGCTGGATATCCGCGATGTCCGCGTTCAGGGCCCCGCTGCCGCGGCCCACCGCGATGACCTCATGCTCGCGCTGCTGCAGGGCGGCGGCGACGGCTTTGCCGATGGTGCCAGTGGCGCCGATCAGGACGATCTTATTCATGTTGTTGTGCTCCGGTGAGTTGAATGAGTGGCCAGTATGGACCGGTTAGCAATCGCGAAAAAGCGCGTATGATTTAGCACATCCATAACTCCTGGTTAGTAATCACATGGACAAGCTGCGCAGCATGGAGGTCTTTGTGGCCGTGGTGGAGGACGGAAGCTTCGCCGCCGCCGCACGGCGTTTCGACATCTCGGCCGTCATGGTCGGCAAGCACGTGGAGCATCTCGAACGCCTGCTCGACGCGCGCCTGCTCACGCGCACCACGCGGCGCCAGAAGCTCACCGAGATCGGCGAGCAGTATCTGGAGCAGTGCCGTTCGATCCTGGCTCAGGTGGAGGAGGCGGAATCGGGCGCCCATGCGATGCGGGCGTGGCCGCGGGGCACCCTGCGCGTGTCGGCGGGCGTGCAGTTCGGGAGCGAGTACCTGGCGCCCGCGCTGGTCGACTACCTGGAGCAGCATCCGGACGTGTCGCTGGACCTGGACCTGAGCGACCGGATCGTCGACATCGTGGACGAAGGTTTCGACGCGGCCATCCGCATCGGCCCCCTGAATGATTCGGACCTGGTGGCGCGGCGGCTGCAGGACTACGGCTTGATGATCGCCGCGTCCCCCGCCTACCTGAAAAAGCACGGCAAACCGCAGCACCCGCGCGACCTGGTGCACCACCAGTGCCTGGATTTCACCCACTGGCACAAGAACATTCGCTGGCGCCTGCGCGGCATGGACGATCTGGAAATCCCCGCCTACCGCATGCGCTCCAACAGCGGCCGCGCCTTGAAGAATGCGGCCCTGGCGGGCTTCGGCATCATCATGCAGGCCGAGATGCTGCTACGGGAAGAAGTGAAGCGGCACGAGCTGGTACCGCTGCTGCAGGCCTGGCTGCCCGAGCCCCGCCCCATGCACATCGTCTACCCGCACGACCGCCGCGCCACCCCCAAGCTCACGACCTTCGTCAATTTCGTGCTCGCCCGCTTCGGAAAACTCTGACCCACAAACGTGACACAACTGCCGCACAGCACGCCGGGGTACGTCCCCAGCGTGCTGTGCGGCAGTTGTGGCGCGGCGATGGCTCAGCCGTACTGGCTTACTTGGCTTGGGCGATGGTGGCTTCGGCGGGGGCCTGCTTCCAGCCGCCGCCGAGGGAGCGGGCCACGGCCACCGCGGCCAGCAGGCGCTGGGTGCGGATCTGCACGGCGGCGCGGTCGGCCGCGAGCGCGCTGCGCTGGGCATCGGTGACGTCGAGGTAGGTCGACACGCCACGCTGCCAGCGTGCGTTGGCCACTTCCACCGCGCGCGCGGCGGCAGTCTGCGAATTGGCCTGCACCTCGCCCTGCGCCTGGCGCTCCTGCACATCCGACAGTGCATCTTCGACTTCACGTAGTGCGGTCAGAAGGCGCGTCTGGTGATTGGCCACCGCTTCGTCATAGCGCGCCTTGGCCAGTGCCAGGTTGGCGCGGTTGCGGCCACCGTCGAACACCGGCAGCGACAGCGCCAGGGGCCCGGCGGAGAACTGGCGCGAGCCCGCATTGTTCAGGTCCCGCAGCGACTCGGACGCGAAGCCGAAATTCCCGGTCAGCGACAGCGACGGATAGAACGCGCCTTCCGCCACGCCCACATTCGCATTGGCAGCGCGCAGCTGCTCCACGCTGGCTGCCAGGTCCGGCCGCTGCGCCAGGATCGACGCGGGCAGCCCGACCGGCACGGAGGGCGGCTGCGGCAGGTCCGCCTGCGGCGCGGCGGCCAGCAGCGGCTCCGACGGCGATGCGCCCACCAGCACCGCCAGCGCATGTTCCAGCGTGTTGCGCTGGCGTTGCACCTCGTGCAGGTCGGCCTCCGCATTCGAACGCTCGATGCGCGTGCGCGAGACGTCCAGCTCATTCGACAGCCCGCCGTTGAAGCGCGCCTCGATCAGCTCCTGCGATTCCTTGCGCGTGGCCAGCGCCTTCTGCAGGATCGCCATCTCGGCATCCAGCCCGCGCAGCTGCCAGTAGGTTTGCGCAACTTGCGCCGACAGCAGCAGGATCACGCCATCGCGGTCATCCTGCGCGGCCAGGGCCTGGGCGTCGGCCGATTCGATCACGCGGCGCACCCGGCCCCAGAGGTCCAGCTCCCACGAGAACGACGCGCCGACACTGTAGTTGTTACCTTCGATGGAGCGGTGCCCCAGCGCGAGGCCCTGTGAGGTGTTCGACGAGGTGCGCGAATTGCTCACGCCCGCGCTCACGCCGACCTGCGGCAGCGACCCGGCGCGCGTCACGCCCAATTGCGATTGCGCCTGCAGCAGGCGCTGGGCACTGGCCTTCACACCCGGGTTGTCGCGAATGGCGCGCTGCTCCAGCGTGTTGAGGGTGGCGTCGTTGAAGACGGTCCACCACTCGGCCGGCAGACGCGCCTGGTCGCTGCCGCCCGCGTGGCGGTAGGCCGCCGACGTCACGGCTTGCGGCTCCTTGAAGTTCGGGCCCACGGTGGTGCAGCCGGCCAGCGCCAGCGCGCCCGCGAGTACGGTCAGGAGAAGGGGTGAATTCTTCATCGTTCTCATCATGTTCTTTTCCTTGTATTCAGTGCGCCCCGCCCCCGGCGCTCGGGCCGGAGGGCGACTTGACCTTGTCCGCGAACCACATCACCGCGATGCAGCCCAGCAGGATGCAGCCGACGATGAAGAAGCCGTCGTTGTAGGCCATCACATACGATTCGCGCCGCACGATCATGTCCACCGCGGCGATGGCCTTGTTCCCGGCCGTGACGGGGTCGAAGCCCTTGCTCATGAACGACGCCGTCAGCGCATCGATGCGCTCCTGGGTGGTCCCACTCAGCATCGAGACCGATTCGCCCAGCATCGCCGAGTGGAAATGCTCGCGGTTGGTCAGCTGCGTCGCCAGCAGCGCGATGCCGATCGAGCCGCCCAGGTTACGCGTCATGTTGAAGAGGCTCGACGCCGACGGCATGTCCTTTGGCGCAATGCCCTGCATGGCGAAGTTCGACAAGGTCAGCATCACGAAGGGCTGGCCGATCGAGCGGATCACCTGGGTCCACAGCAGCTGGTCGTAGCCGGTGCTCGCATCCATGTGCGAATTCAGGATGCAGGACCAGCCAAACATGAACAGCCCAAAGCAGCACAGGATGCGGTTGTCGATCTTGGTCGACAGGCGCGCCGCGAAGGGCATCACGAACAGCTGCGGCAGGCCGGCCCACATGATCACTTCCCCGATCTGCATCGGCGAGTAGCCGGCAATCTGGCCCAGGAACAGCGGCAGCAGGAAGGACGAACCGTACAGGCCCATGCCGATCACCGCCGACAGCACGGTGGCCACCAGGAAGTTGCGCTGGCCGTACAGGCGCAGGTTCACAAACGGGTGTTCCTCCGCCACGCTGGTCACGACCCAGCCCAGGATGCCCAGCAGCGCCAGCGCCGCGAAGGTGCGGATGAAGTCCGATTCGAACCAGTCCTTCGAATTGCCCTCTTCCAGCATGATGGTGAGCGAGGCCAGGCCCACCGCCATGAAGGCGATGCCGATCCAGTCGGCGTGCAGCAGCTCCTTGAGGTTGACCTTGTCCTTGTCCAGCCCCCACATGATGCCCGCGATGAGCAGCACGCCCGGCGCCCAGTTGATATAGAAGATCGACGGCCAGCCATACAACTCGGACAGGTAGCCGCCCAGCGTCGGCCCCATCGACGGCGCCAGCGTGGCCGTCAGGCCGAAGATGGCAAGGCCGGTGGCGCGCTTGGCGGGCGGCAGCTTGGCCATCACCAGCGTCATCGCCATCGGAATCAGGGCGCCGCCGGTGAAGCCTTGCATCATGCGGAAGATGATCATCGACTGCAGGTTCCACGCAAACCCGCACAGCGTGGAAAACAGCAGGAACAAGGCCGTGGTGCCGACCATGTAGAAGCGCATCCCGAAGGTGCGCACGAACAGCGCGGTCAGCGGGATCACGACGATCTCCGCGCACAGATAGGCGGTGGAGATCCACGAGCCCTCTTCCTGCGTGGCCGAGAGCGTGCCGAGGATGTCGCGCAGCGAGGCGTTGGTGATCTGGATGTCCAGCACCGCCATGAAGGCGCCGAGCATGCCGGCGGCCACGGCGATCCAGGTGCGCGCATCCACCTTGGCCGGGATCGCGGGCATGGCGGGGGCCGCGCCGGCGCCCGGCATACGAGTCACAGTGCTGGTCATGCCAGGCTCCTGAAACGGTTTATACGATTTATAGAATGAAGGTGCAGTGCGCTCAGCGGGCCGCGACCTGCTTGGCCTGCGGCTGCGGATCCTTCTGGTGGATCGCAATCTCTACCACCGCCGACATGCCCGGTACCAGCCTTCCCTGCAGGGCCTTGATGTCTTCCGGCTTGAGGGTGATCTTGACCGGCACGCGCTGGACGATCTTGGTGAAGTTACCGGTGGCGTTGTCCGCCGGGAGCAGCGCGAACTGCGCGCCGGAGGCCGGCGAGAAGCTGTCCACGCGGCCGGTCAGCTCATGCTTGGGCAGCGCGTCGATATCGACCTTCACTTCCTGCCCCGGCTTCAGGCCCGCGAGCTGGGTCTCCTTGAAGTTGGCGGTGACCCACACGTTGTCCTCGACCACGGCGGCCAGCTGCTGGCCCGGCTGCACGCGCGCCCCCACTTCCACCGCGCGCTTGCCGATGCGGCCACTGACCGGTGCCAGGATCTTGT
Organism: Zemynaea arenosa; assembly: GCF_004614185.1. GTDB lineage: Bacteria > Pseudomonadota > Gammaproteobacteria > Burkholderiales > Burkholderiaceae_D > Telluria > Telluria arenosa. The sequence goes on from NZ_SPVF01000267.1 coordinate 7,786, forward strand.
TGTAGCCCAGCTGCTGCTGCGCGTCCTTCAACTGCGCCTGCAGCACCTTGATCTGCGAACGCAGCACGTCGCGCGCGGCGCTGGCGGCACCGACTTGTGCCTGGGCCGCGGCCACCGCGTCCTTGCGGGCGGTGACATCGGCGGTGGCACCGGCGCGGGCCGCGGTGGCGGCATCCAGCTCGGCCTTCGACACGGCTTTCATTTGCGTGTTATACAGTTGATGGTAACGCTCGGCGTCCTGCGAAGCCCGCACCAGGTTGGCCTGCGCCTGTGCGACCTGGGCCTGGGCGGCGCTGGCCTGCGCGTGGGTCTGCGCGATCTGCGCTTCCGACTGGCGCACCTGCTGCTCGGCGCTGGCGATCTGCGCTTCGATCTGCTCAACCTTCACGCGCTGGTCGGCCGGATCCAGTTCGGCGATCGGGTCGCCTTCCTTGACCACCTGGTTGTCCTCGACCAGCACACGGGTCACGACACCCGCGATGCGCGAGGAGACCGGGTGCACGTGGCCGGTGACGTAAGCGTTTTCCGTTTCAACATAGTTGGCCGCGCGGTACCACATGCGCCCGCCCACGCCGATCGCGGCCAGGGCGATGATGCCGGCGATGAACAGCACGCGCTTGTTGGGCGGGGTCTTGCCCGCCGGAGCGGCGGGAGCCGCTTGAGGTGCACCGGGAGGAACGGCGGAGATGGTCTTTGCTTCCGCTTGTTGTTGTTGTGGGTTCGACATGGCTGCGACTCCGAAACGGGTTTGGGGTGAGGTGCATTATTGACTGAGAGGTCAGCAAAGTCAAGAAATGAAACGGTTGCATTTCATTTTTTTTGCGACTAGACTGCGGGCATGGACAAGTCTCGCGCAGCACCTAATCAAATCAACAACTTACCGGAACAAGACGCGCCAGACGCGTCGTTTGTGACGGACGCCGCCTGCTGCGCCAAGAGCCCGGGCCGCCCCAAGGCCGCCGATCTGGAGGCCCGCCTTACCCACCTGGTTCACACGGCCGGCTATCTGTTCCTGCAGAAGGGTTACAGCAAGGTCAGCCTGGAAACCATCGCCCGCGAGGCGCATGTGGCGGTCCGGACCATCTATGTCAAGTTCGGCGGCAAGCCGCAGCTGCTCAAGGCCGTGCTCGCACACAAGCGCGCCAGCTTTTTCCCGGACATGGGGGCCATGGAACGCGACACCCGCCCCTTCCGCGAGGTCATCGATGAATTCGCCCAGCGCATGTGGAAACTGGTGCGCTCGCCGGGCGCGCTGGCCATGCACCGGATGGTGGCAGCCGAGGCGCGCTTCAACCCGGAGCTGGCGGAGACCTTCTACCAGAACGGCCCCGGCCTGACCCGCGCCATGCTGGAGCAGTACTTCGCCCGGCCCGACATCCGCGCCCAGATGTACCCGGACACGCCGTTCGAACAGCTGCCGGCCCACTTGATCAACAGCGTCATTGGCGACTTCACCATGCACCTGCTGTTCGACGAACAAGGCGTGCCGGAGGACGAGCAGCGCCGCCAGCTGCAGCAGCGGGTTGAGCTCTTCTACCGCAGCGTGCTGCCGCCCGCCTGACCGCTGTGTGCGGAATCGCACTGAGCATACCGCTGGGTTTTGGCAATCTGGAATCTTTCAAGGGGGAGGATAACAAGATGAGCAAAGTGACCCGCTATGCCTGGCGCGACCAGCAAGCCATCCTGAATGAGCGCATGAAAGGTTTCCTGCAAAATCCCGGGCACGAACAGCTCGAAGCAGTGATCACCGAAATGCGCGCTTACGCCGACGCGGCGAAAAGTGGCGCCATCGAAATTCCGGAACGGTTCAACAGCTACAGCTGATATCGACCGTTCCGCGCGCAGTGTCACGACAGCGCAACTGACCGGGCCACATGCCCGGTTTTTTATTGGCCGCAAGCGTCCGCCGGTGCCGATGCCGGATCGCTAGAATTTCCCTTCGACGTCTCGCAGGAGTTGGGAACATGGAGCAGGCACTCACTATCCGCACCGATTACGACATCGGCCAGATCATGGGCGGCATCTACGGCGACGGCTTCATCGCGCTCAAGGGCGCGTTTTCGCGCGCATGGGTGCAGCAGCTGCGCGAGGACGTGGACCGGCTGTTCGAGGCCGCGCTCAAGGTGGAAGGCGGCGCCCTGCCCCGCGGGCCGCAGCGCTACTACGTCGAGATCCACCCCGAGCGCATCCGCGGCTGGGTCGACCTGATCACGCATCCATGGGTGACCGCCGTGTGCGAGGCCGTGCTCGGCCCGGACTACAAATTCATTGAAGCCGGTTTCGACGTGCCCCTGCCCGGCGCCATGCACCAGCCCTGGCACCGCGACTTCTTCTCGCCGCCGGAAACAGTCACCGGCCGCCATCTGAATTCGCTGGCCTTCAACATCACCACCATCGACATCACCGACGAGATGGGCCCGTTCGAGATCGCGCCCGGCACCCAGTGGGACACCTGGGACGGCGACCCGATGTTCCCGCCCAAGGAGCTGCACGAGCGCTACGCCAGCCGCGCGCAGAAGAAGAAGGCGCAGATGGGCGATATCTCCGCCCGCTCCGCCCTCACCGTCCACCGCGGCACCGCCAACCGCTCGCAATTCGCGCGCCCCGTGTTCGTGCTGGGCGCCGACGCGCCGGGTGCCACCAACGCCATCAAGCACGACATGCAGTTCACACGCGCCTACTGGGAATCCTTGCCCGAACAGGCCCGCAAGCACCTGGGCGGGCGCGTCGTCGAATCGCTGGACCCGATCTACCAGGCCCACACCATCGAAGGCCTGCTGATGGGACAACCGGCAGACGACCTGTATCCGGGCGCCTGACCGGAGCGCACGCCGATGAAGCCCGCCCGCGCCGCCAGCGCCGGGCCGCAGTTCGCGCCGGCCATCGAACAGCGCTACCAGAACGACCTGGTGCCGGACAAGCTGGCGATCTTCGTCCGCACCAACATCGTCGCGGCCGGTCTGTTCGCGGCCTGGGGACTGTTCGATCCGTTCACGATGTCGCAGGGCGTCGCCGCGGCCTGGATGGTGCGGCTGGCCATGGTCGTGCTCAACCTGGGCTGCGCCTTGCTGGCCCTGCGCCAGCGCGCCCTGTTCGCGCGCCACTATACCGCCTGGGTGAGCGGCATCTACTTGTGCTGGGGCCTGGCCATGGAGGCCATCATTGCGCTCGCGGCGCCCGGCGACCTGGCCTGGACCGCGTATTACGCCGGCCTGATCCTGATGACGTTTGGCCTGTACTCGCGCACCTACCTGAACGCCGCCCCCGCGCTGGCCGTGGGCGGATTCTACGTGCTGACCTACTGGATCCTCACGCTGCAGGTAGGGCAGATCGGCACCCGGCAGGACCTGCTCGTCCTGCTGACCAACAGCTTCTTCCTGGTCAGCGCGAATGTGGTGGGCCTGCTGTCCCTGCACACGCGCGACCGGCTCGCCCGGCGCGCCTTCCTGCTCCAGCTGCAGCTGAAGGGCGACGTCGCGCAGGGCGCGCAGGCGGTCCGGGAACAGCAGCACGTCGCCCGGCACGATCCCCTCACCGGCCTGCTCAACCGCCACGGCTTCCAGCAGCGGCTGGACGAACTGCTGGCCAGTACCGCTGACGGCCGGGGGGTACTCGCGGTGATTTTCATCGACCTGGACGACTTCAAACCGGTCAACGACACCTACGGCCACGCGGCCGGTGACGCCGTGCTGCGCGCCGTCGCCAAGCGCATGCGCGCCGCCCTGCGTGCCACGGACGTGATGGCGCGGGCCGGAGGCGACGAATTCATCGCCGCGCTGGTGCTGGCGGAGCCACACGGACCTGCGCTGCGCAAGCTGTGCGCATCACTGGAGCACGGCGTGACGCAGCCACCGGTGTGGGAAGGGCAGGTACTGGCCGTCCAGGCCTCGCTTGGCAGCGCCACTTCCTCCGAGTTCGGCGCCGACGCCGCCGTGCTGGTCGCGCGGGCGGACGAACGCATGTATGCCCACAAGCGCCAGCACAAGGCCGCGCGGCGTGCCGATGAGGCCCAGCGGGGCCGTTGACGAAGCGGCACGTGTGTATCCGCGCTGCGACGGCGCCGCAATGAAAACGTGACGCGGTCAATCCTGTTGCGGTACTCTCGGGCGTCCCTCGGAGTGCTCCGCCATGCCATCCCCTTTCGTCGCCGCCATCGGTTCGTCCAGGCGCTTTGCCACTGCCGTCGAAAAGCAGTATCAGAATGACCTCGCCCGCGAGAAGGTGACAGTGTTTGTGCGCACCAATATCCTGTGCGCGATCCTGTACGCGTCCTTCGCGGTGCTGGACATCTTTGCCATGTCGGAGGGACTGCATGCCGCCTGGCTGATCCGCCTGGCCGTGGTCGTGCTCAACCTGGGTGCTGGCTGGTTCGTCGCCCGCCATGAATGCCTGTTCGTGCGCCACTACACGGCGGTCGTCGCGGGGCTGTACCTGATCTGGGGCCTGGGCATCGAGGCCATCATCGCGGTCGCGGTGCCGGGCGATCTCGCCTGGGCGGTCTATTACGCGGGCTTGATCCTCGTCTCGACCGCGCTCTACACCTGGACCTATCTGCGCCCCGCCGTGGCCATGGTCGTGGGCGGCCTGCTCGCCGCCACCTACTGGCTGCTCGCGCTGGGCGTGCAGAAGATGGGTGAGCGCCACGAGCTGGCCGTCCTCCTGGCCAACAGCTACTTCCTGGTGGGCGCCAACGTGGTCGGCCTGTTTTCGCTGTTCACGCGCGAACGCTTCGCGCGCCAGGCCTTCCTGCTCAAGGAGACGCTGCGGCGCGATATCGAAAAGGGCGAACAGGCGATTCGCGAAAAGGAGCACGTGGCGGAGCACGATCCGCTCACCGGGCTGCTGAACCGCGCCGGTTTCCAGCGCCGCCTGGATGACTTGCTGCATTCCAGTGCCGCGACCTCCGGGGTTCTCGGCCTGATCTTCATCGATCTGGACGGCTTCAAACCGATCAACGACATTCACGGTCACGCTGCGGGCGATGCGGTGCTGGGCGCGGTGGCCCAGCGCATCCGCGGCACCCTGCGCGCGACCGACGTGGTGGGACGGCTGGGCGGGGATGAATTCGTGGTCGCCCTCACGCTGGCCGCGCCGCACGAAAAGGTGCTGCACCGCGTGTGCGAGGCCCTGGCCGACACGGTGCGCCAGCCCGTGGCGTTCGATGGCCGGCTGCTCACCGTGCACGCGTCGCTGGGCACGGCGACGTCCGACGAAAGCGGCTTCGATGGCGCGGCGCTGCTGCACGCCGCAGACCAGCGCATGTATGAGCACAAGCGCCGCCGAAAGGCGCGCGCGGCCTGACCTGCCGCTGGGCGTACACTTGCCGCACCAACTTCTCTGGAGGGGTCCATGAAGATCGCGGCGGTGGTGAAGAACTCACAGGGCGGGCATTCAGTGGAAGTGCGGACCGACGCGGCCCAGCGCTCGCTCGACATTCCGGCCAAAGCTGCGGGCGGCGGGTCGGCCGTCAATGGCGGCGAATTCCTGATGCTGGCCCTGGCCACGTGCTTCTGCAATGACCTGTACCGCGAGGCCGCCCAGCGCGGCATCGTGCTGGAGGGCGTCGAGGTGACCGCCAGCGCCGACTTCCCGGCCGCCGGCCTGGCCGCTGAAAACATCCGCTACAGCGCCACCGTGCGCTCCAGCGCCAGCGAGGACGACCTGGCCCGGCTCATCGCGGAGACGGACAAAGTAGCCGAGGTCCACAACACCTTGCGCGCTGGCGTCCCGGTGCAGCTGATGGGACATCTGGAATAAGAAAACCGCCCGGCCGGGCGGTTTCTTCAATGCGAACTTATTTGCGGCGACGCAGGCGGGAGAGCGCTGCCACGCCGAGACCCACGAGAGCCAGCGAGCCCGGTTCCGGCACATCGCTGCGCTGCTCGTTGACGACGATGTTATCGAAGATCGCCCGATTGCCGCCACCAAGGGCCTTGAACTCGACGGCGGTCAGGTGATCCCAGCCGGCGCCAAAGTTGTACGTAAAGATGCCGGTGGTCGAGTAATCGATCAGTGCCACCACGGACCCGGTGGCGGTCGTGCCGGTGACTTCGAAGCCGGTGGGGCTGGAGTTACCGGCCGTGTAGCCGTTGCCGTAATCAAAGGAATTCAGCGAAAACTGCTCGCCGGCCTTGGTCATGGAGACGCCGGAGAAGCTAGTCACGTTCGTCCAGGTCAGCAGGTGAGGAGTGCCGTTGCCGTTCCAGTAGGTCGGTGCGTCGGCCATGGTGGCCATGCCGTCCGAAATGGTCTGGAAGTGGAAACCGTTGGTCTCGTAGCTGGAAATCCAGAATGCGGTGCTCGCGGTATTGAAATTGATGACGTCCGCGTGCGCCGCGCCCACGGTGCTCAGCAACAGGGCTGCCAGAAGAGAATTGATCTTTTTCATTGTTCCCTTTGAGTGAAGTTAAGTAACCGCGGCTCAAAGAGCAATAGTCATGCCAATAGGAAAAATCATTCCGAATTCAATGACTTGCAGGAAATTGTTCTTTCCCAATGGACATGACTGTAAAGCTGGCCGACATTGTTCAGCTGCCACCACTGGGCGCGCAGGACACAGTGCAGCCGCTGCAAGCAATAGTGCCTTCATGAGGCCGTGGCGGCGCGCGGATCGGTGCGGCCGATCACGCGGACCACGGGTTCGCTGTGGTCCGTGAAGCCCATGCGCAGGTACAGGGTGTGCGCCGGCGCGTTGGCGCTCATGACGTGCAGGAAGGGCGTCTCGCCGCGCAGCAGCTGCTGGCGCATCAGCCGCTGCATGAGGGCGCGCGCGTAGCCGCGGCCCTGGTAATCGGGATGCGTGCACACGCCGCTGATTTCGCGGTAGCCCTTCACCACCGTGCGCTCGCCCGCCATGGCGACCAGCTGGCCGCCGTCGAAGTAGCCGTAGTAGTCACCCAGTTCGATGGTGCGCAGGCCGAACGGCCCCGGCCGCGTCAGCGCCGCCAGCGCGACAGCCTGCTCCGCATGCTCCAGGGACAGCTGCGTCGCGTCGTCGCCCGGACCATCCGGCGGCAGGTCGCCCGCGTACACCATGCGGTACATGGTGCTCTCGGCCTCGATCGCCCAGCCTGCGGGAGCGTGACCTGTCCACTGGTCGCAGTAAAAGTGCTCCCCCACGTCGCAGATGCGCTCCAGCTCCGCAAAGTCCGGCCGCTGTGGATCGCGGAAACCGAGGATGGGCGAGAACCCGCGCGCATAGCGGCGCACGTCCCCGCTGCCGGCAGCGAACACCGCGTGCGGCCCGGTCAAGGTGTTCCAGAAGATGTTATCGAGCAGGTGCGCCACGATGCAGAGGTCAGCGCGATCAGACGTAGTCGTGCCGTACGATGACGTCCGCCGCGCGCTCCGAGTTCACCGCCACGAAGCCCGGATGCGAACGCACTTCCGCCTCCGTTTCCTGCAGCGACTCACCCTGGTCGAACCAGCGGTTGCCTTCCCCGAGGTTCTCATACTGCGGCGTCGACGGAAAGCGGAAGGTCAGCGATAGCTGGCTGATGGCGTCATCCTCCGGCACCCCCGCCTCCACGAACTGGCGCGTGAGCTCGACGAGGAAGTGCGGCCCGTCGCCCCAGTCGAACGTGCCCCACTGGTACATCAGCACATCGCCATCATCGGCCTCGACGCCCTCTGCCGCCACGTCGCGCTTGAAGGCGATCATCTGCTCGAAGCCCTCGCGCACCGTGCAGTGCAGGATGTCCACGCCATGGTCCATGGCGAAGGCGATGAAGGCGGCTTCGGAATCGGCAGGCTTCATGGTCACAGGTCCAGTTCAATCCAGGTCGGCGCGTGGTCGCTCGGCTTCTCCTTTGCGCGGATGTCGCGGTCCACGCCGCCGGCCTTCAGCTTGGGCGCCAGCGCGGGGCTGAGCAGCAGGTGGTCGATGCGGATGCCCGCATCGCGCCCGAACGCATTGCGGAAGTAGTCCCAGAACGTGTAGATCTTCTCGTTCGGGTACAGAGTGCGGATCGAATCGGTCCAGCCCTGCGCCATCAGGCGGTGGAAGCATTCGCGCGACTCCGGGCGGAACAGCGCGTCGTCCAGCCAGCGCTCCGGCTTGTACACGTCGATATCGGTCGGCATCACGTTGAAGTCGCCGAGGATGACCACTTTGCTGTCTTCCTTGAGCAGCGATTCGGCGCGCTTGATCAGGCGCTCGAACCAAGCCAGCTTGTAATCGAACTTGGGGCCGGGTGCCGGATTGCCGTTGGGGAGATACAGGCCGCAGATATGCAGGCCATGCACCATCGCCTCGATGTAGCGCGACTGCTCATCCGTCTCGTCGCCCGGCAGCCCGCGCTGCAGTTCGACCGGCTTCTCGCCTTTGGCCAGGATGGCGACGCCGTTCCAGCTCTTCTGGCCATGCCAGATGCACTGGTAACCCGCGGCGTTGATCGCCATCTCGGGGAATTTCTCATGCGGCGTTTTCAGTTCCTGCAGCGCGACGATGTCAGGCTGCTTCTCCTCCAGATATTCGAGGAGGGCGGTCAGACGGGCGTTCATCCCGTTGATGTTGTAGGTGGCGATTTTCATAAGACGAAACCTTATCACAGGCGGCGCCGTACCGCAGGGACGAAAAAAAGCCGGCCACGATGCACATGGCCGGCTTTTGTGACGCAGCGACTGCCTAGCGCTTGCGCGGCGGCGGCAGGTCCGTACAGACGCCTTCGTACACCTCGGCCGCCATGCCGATCGATTCGCCCAGCGTCGGGTGCGGGTGGATGGTCTTGCCGATATCCACGCCATCCGCGCCCATCTCGATCGCCAGCGCGATCTCGCCGATCATGTCGCCCGCATGGGTGCCCACGATGCCGCCACCGACGATGCGGTGGGTCTCCGCGTCGAACACAAGCTTGGTGAAGCCCTCCTCGCGCCCATTGGCCACCGCGCGGCCGGATGCCGCCCATGGGAACACGCCCTTCTCCAGCTTGACGCCCTTGGCCTTCGCTTCGTCCTCGGTGATGCCGACCCAGGCCACTTCCGGATCGGTGTAGGCCACCGACGGAATGACCTTGGCGTCGAAGAAGGCCTTCTCGCCATGCGCCGCTTCTGCCGCGACGTGGGCTTCGTGCACCGCCTTGTGTGCCAGCATCGGCTGGCCGACGATGTCGCCGATCGCGAAGATGTGCGGCACGTTAGTGCGCATTTGGCCATCGACCGGGATGAAGCCACGCTCGTTGACGATCACGCCCGCCTTGTCCGCGGCGATCTTCTTGCCGTTCGGGCTGCGGCCCACGGCCACCAGCACCATGTCGTACAGCTGCGGCTCGGGTGCCGTGGCACCGGCTTCCGCGGCTTCGAAAGTAACCTTGATGCCTTCCGCCAGCGCTTCCACGCCCACGGTCTTGGTCTTGGTCATGACCTTGTCGAAGCGCTTCTCGTTGTACTTCTGCCAGACCTTGACCATGTCGCGGTCCGCGCCCTGCATCAGGCCATCCATCATCTCGACCACGTCGATGCGCGCGCCCAGGGTGGAGTACACGGTCGCCATCTCCAGGCCGATGATGCCGCCGCCGATGACCAGCATCTTCTTCGGAATCTGGCGCAGTTCCAGCGCGCCGGTCGAATCGACGATGCGCGGATCTTCCGGAATGAACGGCAGCTTCACCACGGCGGAACCGGCGGCGATGATGGCCTGCTTGAACTGCACCACCTTCTTGCCGCCATCGGCTGCGGTGACTTCGATGTGGTTGGGGCTCACGAACTGGCCGACGCCCTGCATCACATTGACTTTGCGCGCTTTCGCCATGCCGGCCAGGCCGCCGGTCATCTTGCTAATGACCTTGTCCTTGTAGGCGCGCAGCTCGTCGATGTTCACTTCCGGCTTGGCGAATTTCACGCCGTGCGAAGCCATGGTCGCGGTTTCGTCGATCACGGCAGCCACGTGCAGCAGCGCCTTGGACGGAATGCAGCCCACGTTCAGGCACACGCCGCCGAGAGTGGAATACTTCTCGATCAGCACCGTGTTCATGCCCAGGTCCGCCGAGCGGAAGGCAGCCGAGTAGCCGCCGGGCCCCGCGCCCAGGACCATCATGTCGCACTCGATGTCCACCTGGCCGCTGTACGAGGACGATGCCGGGGCCGGTGCGGACGGGGCGGCGGGAGCCACTGCAGGAGCCGATGCGGCCGCAGGCGCCGGAGCGGCGGCAGGAGCGGCACCAGCCGATGCACCCGCGCCTTCAACGACCAGCAGCAGCGAGCCTTCGCTCACTTTGTCGCCGACCTTGACCTTCACTTCCTTGACCACGCCCGCGTGGGTCGACGGAATCTCCATCGACGCCTTGTCCGACTCCACGGTGGCCAGCGATTGGTCCACCTTGATCGTGTCGCCCGGCTTGACCATCAGCTCGATGACTTCGACGTCCTTGAAATCGCCGATATTGGGGACTTTGACTTCAACGCTCATGTCGCATCTCCCTATCAGATCAGCACCTTGCGCAGGTCGGACAGCACCTCCGCGAGGTAGGCGGTGAAGCGCGCGGCCATGGCGCCGTCGATCACGCGGTGGTCGTACGACAGCGACAGCGGCAGCATGAGGCGCGGCTGGAACGTGGAACCGTCCCACACCGGCTTGGTCGCGGACTTGGACAGGCCGAGGATCGCCACTTCCGGCGCATTGATGATCGGCGTGAAGGCCGTGCCACCGATGCCGCCCAGCGACGAGATGGTGAAGGTCGCGCCCTGCATGTCGGCCGGTTTCAGCTTGCCCTCTCGCGCCTGCGCCGAGAGCTCGCCCATTTCGGTGGCGATCTGCGAGACGGTCTTCTGGTCCGCGTTCTTGATGACCGGGACCACCAGGCCGTTCGGCGTATCGGCCGCGAAGCCGATGTTGTAGTACTGCTTGAGGATCAGGTTCTCGCCCTTCTCGTCCAGCGACGAGTTGAACGCCGGGTACTTCTTCAGCGCGGCGACGGAGGCCTTGATCACGAAGGCCAGCATGGTCAGCTTGACCGTGGACTTGGCCTTGGCCAGCGAGGCGTTGGTATCGACGCGGAACTGTTCCAGGTCGGTCACGTCCGACTCGTCGAACTGCGTCACGTGCGGGATCATCACCCAGTTGCGGTGCAGGTTCGGGCCGGAGATCTTCTTGATGCGGGAGAGCGGCTGCACTTCGGTCGGGCCGAACTTGGAGAAGTCCAGCGACGGCCAGGCCAGCACGCTGAAGCCGGAGCCACCGCCCGCAGCCGCGCCGGATGCGCCGGCCGGTGCCGCGGTCGCGCCGCTCATCACGCCCTTGACGAAGTTGTGCACGTCCTGCTGGGTGATGCGGCCTTTCGGGCCGGTACCAGGTACCTTGCCGAGGTCCACGCCGAGTTCGCGCGCGAACTTGCGGATCGACGGCGAGGCGTGCGCCAGCTTGCCGGTGTTGACC
>NZ_SPVF01000047.1 GCF_004614185.1 Zemynaea arenosa
GCGCGGGCCAGCTTTCGGCGCAGCAGCTGCGCACCCCGGCGCCACGCACGGCGCCGTCCTGCTAGCATGAGCCGCCAATAGACGAGAGCCCGCTCATGACTTACCCGACCATCGAGAAAGCCCCGTTCGGCCGCGCGCCGGACGGCTCGGAAGTGTCCCTCTACACCCTGCGCAACGCGCACGGCGTGACGGTGAAGATCACCAACTTCGGCGGCATCATCACCGAGATCCAGGCGCCGGACCGGGACGGCAACAGCGCCAACATCACCCTGGGTTTCAAGGAGCTGGACCCGTACACGGACCGCTCGCCCTACTTCGGCGCGCTGATCGGCCGCTATGGCAACCGCATCGCGCGCGGGCACTTCACGCTGGATGGCGTCGACTACCGCCTCACCGTCAACAACGGCCCCAACCACCTGCACGGCGGCCAGCACGGTTTCGACAAGCTGGTCTGGGATTCGCGCCCCTCCGAAAAGCCGGGCGTGGCGGCGCTCAATCTGCACCTGCTGAGCAAGAACGGCAAGGAAGGCTACCCCGGCAACCTGGACGTCAAGGTCTGCTACGTGCTCACCAACGACAACGAGCTGCACATCCACTTCACCGCCACGACGGACGAAGCCACGCCCGTCAACCTGACCAACCACACTTATTTCAATCTGGCCGGCCGCGGCACCATCCTCGATCACGAGTTGATGATCTGCGCCGACCGCTACACGCCGGTGGACGAGAACCTGATTCCGACCGGCGAGCTGGCCCCGGTGGAAGGCACGCCATTCGACTTCCGCACCCCGCGCCGCATTGGCGAGCGGGTCGATGCGGACGATGCCCAGCTGCGCTACGCGGGCGGCTACGACCACAACTTCGTGCTGGGCCGGGCCGCCGCCTCGTCGTCGGCACAGCAAAGCCAGGCCGTCAGCTCCGCCGAACTGGACGGGCTGACCAAGGACTCGCTGCCGGATGAGCCAGGCACTGTGGCTTCCGCCGACCTGGACGGTCTCGGCGAACCCGGCCATGCGCCCCTGAAGCTGGTCGCCCGCGCCATCGAACCCACCAGTGGCCGCGTGCTGGAAGTCTACAGCCAGGAACCCGGTGTGCAGTTCTACAGCGGCAACTTCCTGGACGGCTCGCTCGGCTTCCCGTTCCGCGGCGGCTTCTGCCTGGAGCCGCAGCACTTCCCGGATTCGCCCAACAAGCCTCAGTTCCCCAGCACCATCCTGCGCCCCGGCGAGGTGTACAAGACAACGATGAAGTTCCGCTTCAGCGTCCTCGGCAGCTAAATTTTGCGATAGCGCAAGCTCCGGTCGCGTTTCTGGCGCGACATTGAGGTGGTCTACCCACCCCTCGGAGCGAACCATGAATGTCACACTTTCCCTGCTCGCAGCCGCCCTCGGCGCGGCTTTGGCCGGCCCCGCCCAGGCCGTCTCCCTGATGGCGCCGCCGTCCGTGGCCAAGACCCAGTTGGCCGGTCCGGTCGTCGCCCAGCTCACCAGCGAGCGCGCGACCCACGGCCTGGATGCCGACCACGGCTTCAAGATCGCCGTGCAGCACCCGGGTGTCGACGACACGCTGGTGATTCGCCTGCACCACACCTACAAGGGCGTGCGCGTATTCGGCTCCGAGTCGGTGGTGGTGGCCGCGCCGGACGGGCATGTGGTATCCGAATCCATCGCCGACCGGCGCTCCGGCCTGGGCAAGGGCAGCGCCAACGCGCTGGGCCTGGCGACGGCGGACTTCAGCGTCAAGCCGCGCCTGACGGCCAATGCCGCCGTCAGCGCCGTGACCAAAAAACTGGCCGTGACACCGCGCGCACAGGTCGCGCCGTCCTCGGCCGAGCTGATCATCTACCCGGAGATGCGCACCGTGCGCACCGCGGAAGCGGCCACCAAGGCGGACAGCGAACTGAATGCGCTGGATGTGGAGGAGCTGGTCGCGGGCTACCAGCTCGCCTGGCTGGTGCGCACCCGCCTCGTGGTCGGCACCAAGCCGCTGTACCGGGACACGGTGCTCAGCGCCCTGGATGGCCACGTGATCGCGGAGTGGAACGCGCTGCAGACCGAGGCCGGCGTCGGCCATAGCCAGTACAACGGGGACGTTCCCCTCAACACCAAGCTCGATGGCAAGACCTACAAGCTGATCGACCCGACCCGTGGCACCGGCGGCACCTATGGGGCCATCGCCGTCACCAATGCCAACCACAGCACCAAGTCCGGCGACGTGTACTCCAGCGCCACCAACACCTGGGGCGACGGCAAACAGTACATCTCCGGTGGCAGCACCACCAATGCCAACGGGCAGACGGCGGCGGTCAACGCCATGTGGGGCATGATGAACACCTACGACATGCTGAAGAACACCCTCGGCTGGCACTCGCTGGACGGCAAGGACACCGCCACCTTCATCGCCGCCCACGTCAGCACCGCCTACGACAACGCCTACTACGACGATTCCTGCCGCTGCATGTATATCGGCGATGGCTCGGTCTTCAACAGCCTGGGTTCCATTGACGTGATCGGGCACGAGATGTCGCATGGGGTGACGGCGGCGACCTCCAACCTGATCTACGCGGGCGAGTCGGGTGGCTTGAACGAGTCGAACTCCGACATCGGCGGGGAAGTGGTCGAAGCCTATGCACGGGCGGGTGGCACTGGCACCTCGATTCCGGCGTCGGGTAACGACTGGGTACTGGGCAAGGAGATCAGCAAGAACGCCACGCCGCTGCGCTGGATGTACAAGCCGTCCCTGGACCGCAGCAGCCCGGATGCCTGGAGCAGCATGCTCAAGTTCCTCGACGTGCACTACAGCTCGGGGCCGAACAACCGCATGTTCTACTTCCTGGCGCAAGGCTCGAATGGGGATCCGGCCAGCGAGATGTACAGCAAATACCTGAAAAAAGTGCCGGCGGCGATGACGGGCATCGGCCTGGAGAAGGCGTACCGGATCTGGTTCAAGGCCGCGACCACCAAGTTCACCAGCACCACCAATTACGCGGACGCGCGCAACAAGATGGTGGAGGCGGCGCAGGAGCTGTACGGCAAATCCAGCAAGGAAGCCACCGCCGTCACCCGCGCCTACGCCGCCATCAACGTCGGCGCGGACGTGGACGAGTAGGGCGGCGCGGCCGGACCTACGCGCCGCTCTTTGCGGTGGCCGGATCCGGCGCATGTCGCCTGGCCCGGCGGTGTCGCGGCGGGGCCCGCTACAATGGCGGGCCATGGCCACCTACCGCATCACCTTTGCCCGCTCGGGCGCGAGCATCGAGGCGCCGGACGACCTGCCGGTGCTGCTCGCGGCCGAGCGGGCAGGCTACGTCATGGCCAGCTCCTGCCGCAACGGCACCTGTCGCACCTGCCTGCGCCAGCTCTCCGCAGGCGCGGTTGGCTACCGCATCGAATGGCCCGGCCTCTCCGCCGACGAAAAGCGCGACGGCTGGTTCCTCCCCTGCGTCGCCTACCCCCGCTCCGACCTCACCATCGCCTGACCGCGCCGCAGCCGCGCGCACCGATGCCGGAGCCGCCACGCGGTCCGCACCTCAGGCACGCAGGCCGGCGCGGCTCGGAGGCCCCCGCATGGGCGCCGGATAACCTGGCAGGTAATTGGCCGCGCGCGCGCCCAGCGCGACACTGGCTCCATCGCGTCCCTCAACGACCTACAAGGAGCCCGCCATGAACGCCATCCGTCCCTCACTCTTCCTGCAACGTGCCCTGGCCCTCGATGCCGCCGGCAGCCTCGCGCTGGCTGCGCTGCAGCTGATCGTCCCCGCGCCGCTGGCCCGCACGTTCCAGCTGCCGGACGCGCTGCTGCTCGCCACCGGTGCCTTCCTGTGCGCCTATGCCGCGCTGCTGCTGTGGATGCGCCAGGCCGCCGTGGTGCCGGCATGGCTGGTCCGTCTGGTCATCGTGGGGAACGTGGGATGGGGCATCAGCTGCCTCGGCCTGCCGCTGCTCGGGGTGCTGCAGCCTGCCTTCTGGGGCTGGGACTATCTGATCTTTCAGGCCGGCGCGGTCCTGCTGTTCGCGGTGCTGGAAGCGAAGGGCCTGCAACAGTCGCAGCCCGCGGCGATCCGCGTGCCGGCCGCGGTCCCCGCGCACGATTGAAGCCCAGCGTACGGCGCCTCCGCAGCATGCATGCTAGTCTGCCTTCGAACAGCGCGGAATGGTCCGCGGTGCACTCACACGATCCAAAGGAGAGCATGATGGCACAGTCGAAATCAGGCGGCAGCCCGTCCAGCAAGCAGTCCACCACCGAAGCCGACGTCCAGGCTGGCGACAACAAGGCCAAGGACAAGAGCAGCCGCAATCACATGTCGACCACCAAGGCCGGCAAAGGGAAGGGCGCCGGCGGCGGCGCCAAGCAGAAGGAAGGCCGCTAGGGCTCGCCCCTGCAGGCATCGGCTCCAACCCCGGAGCCGATGCTGTTTCTGCCTTGTCTCATTCCCGCATCATCCATCCGAGTCCGACATATGAACCGACCCACACAGACCACCGGGGCGGCTTGGCACGCCCACTCGACGCCTGACCCCGAGATTCCATCCTCCGATCCGGAGATTCCGCCGCAGCCCGAGCGCAGCCCGGTGCCGGACGACGTGCCCCCGCCGGAGCACTCCCCGGTGCGCGAGCCCACGCCCCCGGGGGTGACGATCCGGGCGACCTAGGAGCCGCCCATGATCGCGTTATTGCTTGCTGCCCTCCTGCTGGCCGCCTTCCGCGCCGATGTTGCCGTCGGTGCCCTGGCCCGTGGCCGGTACGCTCCGTACGATCGCCTCGGTCTCCTTCTCACCCGGCGTCTTCTCGCCACTGCCGATGTCCGGTTCGTCCATCCAGGCCGGCGATCCGGCTTCGGCGCTATGACCATTCTGACTGCCGCCGTGCTGCTGCTTTTGCTGATTCATGCTGTGTGCTCCCTTGCTTGAGTATCGATAGACAGGTGAGCAAATCCTAGCAGTGGCAATTGCGCCACGGCGCGCGCCTTGGGAATAGGGTTTTCGCCGTCTGCGCGTTGCTTAACGGACACAAACGTTGCTATTTGTGCTGACGGTCACACAAAACGGTCATATTCCGTTTTTATAATGATTCGCATCGCAGCACCGCATTGACGCACATTCCGTGCGGCGGGCACGCGGCGACACTTATCCACTCGGGGACAAGCATCATGGGCACCTCGCTCCACAACAAGATTTATCTCGGCCGCACGTCCGCGTTCACCAACCGCAAGGTGCAAGGCGCGCTGGCGCTGGCCGCCTGCGTCCTGGTGGCGCTCGGCTGGCTGGCGGTCCGGAACCACTGACGCACCAGGCATCGGCGGCGTCCGGCCGGGGGAAGGGTTGCGGTCAGGACGTCCGGCGGCGGTGCGGGTAGCACAGCGTGCGCACGGCGACGTCCGGCGCCACATTCATCGCGGCGAGGAACTCGGCCGCCCGGCGCAGGCCGACTTTCGGCAAAGCGGCGATCGCCTGGTCGACGATGTCGCGGGTATGGTGATCGGTGCGGGGATGAGCGGCGCGGCTGATATGCATGATATTCCGTCAGCGTGGGTTTTGTTATCTCACGGATGATAACGAAAAATCACGCGCCGATGTCGTATTGATCACGTTTTACATCCCGGCGATGCAAAAATGATACGGCCTGCGCTACGCGCGGGCTTTTTTTCATCTGTAGTGCGGATATGAGCGGGACGGCCTGGGCCTGCACTCAGGCCGTTTCTTCATCGAGCTCCGGCGCAGCCAGCGCCAGCGCGGTGCGGGCCCGCAGCAGCGCCGCGAACTCGTCCGCCGGCAGCGGCTTGCTGAAGTAGAAGCCCTGCATCTCGTCGCAGCCATGGCGGCGCAGGTAGTCCAGCTGCCCCGCCGATTCCACCCCCTCCGCAATCACGGACAGCTTGAGGTTGTGCGCCAGCGTGATAATTGAGGCCACGATGGCCGCATCGCTCGCATCGCGGTCGATGTCGTTGACGAACGAGCGGTCGATCTTCAGCACGTCGATCGGGAAGCGCGACAGGTACGACAGGCTCGAATACCCGGTACCGAAATCGTCGATCGACAGCTTGATGCCCAGCGCCTTCATCCCGTGCAGCACATCCACGGCCTGCGCGATGTCGCTCATGAACAGGCTCTCGGTCAGCTCGATCTCCAGGTACTCCGGCGGCAGCCCGGTATCGGCCAGCACGCGCTCGATGTCCGCCACCAGGTCGGGCGAGGCGAACTGGCGCGCCGACAGGTTCACCGCGACGCGCAGCTGCCCCAGCCCCGCATCCTGCCAAGCCTTGTTCTGCTGGGCGGCGGTGCGCATCACCCAGGCGCCGATCGGCGCGATCAGGCCTGTGTCTTCCGCCACGCCGATGAAGCGGCCCGGCGGCACCATGCCCAGCTCCGGGTGCTTCCAGCGCAGCAGCGCTTCCATGCCCACGATCTCGCCGGTGGCCAGGTCGACCTGTGGCTGGTAGTGCAGCACGAATTCGCCGCGGTCCAGCGCCTTGCGCAGCGCGCCTTCGATGCGGACGCGCTCCTGCGCCTCGTCGTTCATGGCCGGGGTATAGAACTGGAAGTTGTTGCGGCCCAGTTTCTTGGCGCGGTACATGGCGATGTCCGCGTGCTCGATCAGCGCGTCCGCCGGGGCGCCGTCGGTCGGGTAGACCGCCACGCCGATCGAGGCGGTCACCGAGAACTCCTTCGTTCCCAGCATCACCGGCTGGGCCACGGAGTCCATCAGGCGCTGCACGATCTCCGGCGTCAGGCGCTCCTCGCCATGGCCGGTCAGGATCACCACGAATTCGTCGCCGGACAGGCGCGCCACGGTGTCGGTCTCGCGCAGGGCGCCGTGCAGGCGCGCGGCCACCGTCACCAGCAGCACGTCGCCGGCCTTGTGGCCCATCGAGTCGTTCACGAACTTGAAGCGGTCCAGGTCAATCAGCATCACCCAGATCGGCTGGCCGCTGCGCTCCGAGTAGGCGATGGCCTGCGACAGGCGGTCCTGCAGCAGGCTGCGGTTCGGCAGGCCGGTGAGCACGTCGTGCTGTGCCACGTGGTGGATGCGCTGCTCGGTGGCCTTGCGCGCCGTGATGTCGCTGCCGGTGCCGCGGTAGCCCATGAAGCGGTTCAGCTCATCGAACAGCGGCTCGCCGCTGATGCAGAACCAGCGCTCGGTACCGTTGTCGTCGCGGACCACGTATTCGAAATTGGCGAACGACTGGTGCGCCTCCAGCAGCAGCTTGTGGGTGCGGCCGGAGTCGGAGTCGAGGAAGCCGGGCGCCGCTTCCCAGCGCGTCTTGCCCAGGTAGCGCGCGCTATCGACGCCACCCTTGGTGGCCACGTCCGAACTCACGTAGGTGAAGCGCAGCTCTTCGTCCTGTTCCCAGTACCAGTCGGTGGACATGGTCACCAGCTGGCGGAAGCGCTGCTCGGATTCCTGCAGCGCCTTTTCGGTGCGCTTGCGCGCGATGACGTCTTCGATCAGCGCTTCGTTGGAGCGCTTCAGGTCCACGGTGCGCTCGGCCACCAGGGCCTGCACCCGGCGCGAGCGGCGCACGGTGGCCTGCACGTAGACCGTCAGCAGCAGGGTGAGAAGCACGCCGCCGACCAGCGTGGACAGCGAGCCGGTATGGTTGTCGAGGAAGGGCGTCGGCGCCTGGCGCACCACCACGTGCCAGGGCTGCCCGGCGACGTCGATGTGGCCTGCCATCGCCACCGGATCGGGCGCGTGCAGCAGGGCGGCCAGCTGGGTGCCGGCACGGTCCAGCGGGCCGGGTTGCGCGGCGGGGCCGCCGTTGTAGACCAGCGTGGCCGGGTCAGGCTCGCGGCTGGCGTAGACGTCCACCATCACGCCGCGCTCCGTCAGCAGGTTGGCGTCGGCCAGGATGCGCTGCACCAGGCCGTGCGGCCGCATGATGGCGGCCGTGTCCCCGAGCAGGGCGGCGCGGCGCTGGTCCAGCGTCTCCAGTGGGGCGCCGCGCTTGTACACAGCCATCAGCACCTCGAACCCGTGATGCTGGCCGCCATGGTCCTGGGCCAGCGTGAGCAGCCCGGTGGCCGCGGGCTTGCCGGAGGCGACCGACGCCGCCAGCGCCGCCGCGACCCGGCTGTTCGGCGACACGTTCAGGCCAAACGCGGGCTCGTTGCCGGCCAGCGGCTCGAGGTAATCGACGATGTTGTACTGGGACCGGGCGGGCGCCACTTCCAGGCGGCCGTTGCGCATCTCGCGCAGCACGGTCCCGGGGACGGCCTGGCGCAGCTGGGCCTCGATGGCCGCGCGCTGCTCGCCAGGCACCACGCGGTGGAAATTAAAGGCCGAAATGAAGGGGTAGCGCTCCAGCAGCGGAACCGTGAAATCGTGGAACTGCTGGCGGGTGACCGGCTGGACGGACGCGAACAGCTGGTTCGTGACCGTCACCACCTCGACTGCCTGCTGCAGGCCATGCTGCACCGCAGCCACGCGCACGTTCGCGCGCTGGGAAAAGTTCAGGGCCGTGCGCTCATATTCGAGGCGGGCGACGGCGCCAAACAGCATCACCGTGGCGACCAGACCACCGCCGAGCGCGCAGGCGGCCGCGAGGGACAGCGAGGACTTGGAGGGGCCAGCAGGCATACGTGTCTGTGAAACGAAAAATGAACTCGGGCAAGTTTGTCACAGATTCTCTACAAATCGAAGAGAAATCGAGTGCCGCGTGGTGCTTCAGGGTGATTTTTGTTGCCTTGCGGCACGCCTGAGCGTCCAGAGTAGGGTGCGGACCAGCCAGCGGTTCAGAAAACCGGCGCCCAGGCCGGCGCGCCTGGCGACCCGGGCCTGCGTCCGCGCCGCGGGCGTGAGCGGCTGGCCGGGGCTGGCCTTCACCGCGAACAGGATCCGGTTGTTGCCCGACACCTTGTCAAACCAGCACACCCGGTCCGCGAACATCAGCGTCAGGCGCGCCAGGACGTGGCGGTAGGCCGGGTCATACGAGAAGATATTCAGCACCAGCACGCCGCCTTCGGCCAGCAGCTTGCGGCAGGCGCCCAGGAAGCGCGCGCTGCCCAGCGGGGCGTGCATGCTCAAGGCGTCGAAGCCGTCGACCAGGATCACGTCGGCCGGTTCGCGGCTGGCCGCCAGGTATTCCACCGCGTCCGCATGGATCACCCGCAGCCGCGCGTCATCCTCCGGCACCGCGAACTCGTGCCGCAGGGCGATCACGTCGGCGCGCACCTCCAGCACGGTGATGCGCGCCTGCGGCATCCAGCGGTGGCAGAACTTGACCAGGGAGCCGCCCCCCAGGCCGACCATCACGATGTGCCGCGGGCGCGGCACGAACAGGGCAAACAGCATCATCGCCCGCGTGTAGGCCAGCACCAGGCGGTCCGGCGCGCGCAAGTCCATTTCACTCTGCACGCTGCCTTCCGCGAATTCCAGGGTGCGCCGGTGGCCGTGCGTACGCACCAGCGGCGCGGCCGGGGAGGGAGAGGCGGGGGCGGTCGGGTGGCTCATGGTGTCTGGCGCCCCAGTATAAACGGCCCCTCGTCTTGTTGCCGTCCAGCTCTTTCTGATAAGCTCCACCGCAGCCTAACTCCGGCCGGAGATACCATGTTCCTCGACCACCCGTCCATCACCGCCACCAACAGCGCGACCGAGCCAGACCGCATCGAGCGGCTGCAGCGCGTGTATGGCTACGTGATGGCGCTGGCCGATGCCGCCGGACTCGAGACCTTCATCGAGAAGGTGGTGCAGCTGCACGACCACAAGGGCACCCTGATCGTGTTCTGGCACACGGCGCCCAGCGAGCAGGAAAAAGCCTTCTTCACCCAGGCGTGGGGCAGCAAGGTGGGCGACGGCAGCAGCAACGTCGAACACGAAGTCTGACCGCCGGCCCGCATGGACCTCAAGACCATCCTCTTCGCCCTCGCGCTGGGCAACCTGACCCTGTGCGCGGCGCTGTTCTTCCACCAGCACGGCAAGGCGACCGCCGCGGCCCTCGCGACCTGGACCCGTGGCCGCCAGCTGCAGGCCGCGGCCTGGCTGGTGCTGTGCTTCCACGGCAGCGGCGTGCTGCCGCCGCTGGCCACCGGCATCGCGGGCTACGCGCTGCTGTTCGGCGGCTTGGGCCTGGAATCCGGCGCGTTCTGGGAGACGGCCGGGAAGGACCACTGGCGTTCGCGCATGGTGCCCGCCATCGTGCTGGCCATCCTCCTGTACGGCGCGGCCTACGTGGTCGACGAACCGGGCGTGCGCCTGCTGGCGGGGGCGCTGGCCACCGGAGCGTTCTATATGTCGGTGGCCGCGGCGCTGGCAGCCGGCTGGAAGAACGCCGTCATGCTGCGCCGCGCGCTGGCCGTGACGACGGCGGTGCTGGCGGTGCTGGTGGCCGTGCGCGGCGTACTGGCTGTCGCCATGCCGCTGGGCTGGGGCGGACTGTCGCTGGCCGTGGTGCAGTACCTCGCCAGCGCCTCGCTGTATCTGCTGATGCTGATAACGGGCTTCGGCTTCCTGCTGCTGGAGCGCGAGCGCCAGGTGCGCGAACTGGAACGGGTGGCGGTGCTGGATACGCTGCTCGATGTGCCCAACCGGCGCGGCTTCTTTGCGGCGCTGGCGCCGTGGATGGCGCTGGCCCGCCGCCCGGGTGTGCCGACCGCGCTGGTGGTGTTCGACGTCGATAACTTCAAGCGCATCAACGACGACTACGGCCACCCGGCCGGGGACGTGGTCCTGCGGGCCATCGTGGACATGTGCCGCAAGCAGCTGCGCGACAGTGACCAGATCGGGCGCCTGGTGGGCGTGGAGTTCGCGCTGCTGCTACCGCGTACCGAGTTGCAGCATGCGCTGACGGTGGCGGAGCGCATCCGCGCCTGCATCGAGGTGACGCCGATCAAGACCGGCCGCGCGCTGGTCAACATGACGGTCAGCATGGGCGTCACCACCATCCGCGCCGACGACAGCACCGTGAGCTTGTTCAAGCGCGTCGACGAAGCGCTGCAGACGGCCAAGATGGCGGGCCGCAACCGCATCGCCGAAGCTGCACCACCGATCCCCGCCGCGACCCCCTAGGCCTGTCATCGGGACGTCATGTTCACCCCGTACTGTGCTAATTTTCAGCACATGACCCACCATGACCGAATCGACCGGAGGCACGATGTTCGCCGCCGTTGACCTGGGCTCGAACAGCTTCCGCTTCGCGGTCGGCAAATACGACGGCGACGAGATCAAGGTCCTCAAGAGCGCGCGCGAACCGATCCGCCTCGCCGCGGGGCTGGACCCCAGCGGCAACCTGACTCCCGCCGCCCAGCAGGCCGCGCTCGACTGCCTGCGCAGCTTCCGCCAGCAGCTCGCCGCCTACCAGCTGGACGCCGTGCGCGTGGTCGCCACCTCCGCCCTGCGCCAGGCCCGCAACGCCGCCGCCTTCCTGCCGCTGGCCGAGGAAGCGATGGGCGCGCCGATCGAGATCATCTCCGGCGAGGAGGAGGGCCGCCTGATCTACATGGGCGTGGCCAATGCCTTGTCCGCGGGTGAGCGGCGGCTGGTGGTGGACATCGGCGGCGGCTCTACCGAACTGATATTGGGCCGTGGCCTCGATATCGAGCGCGTGGAGTCGTTCTCGGTCGGCACGGTCAAGCAAAGCCTGTCCTTCTTCGTCGGCGGCCGGGTGGACGCGGTGTCCTTCGACGCCGCCATCCTGTCCGCGCGCTCGCATTTCGAAGACGCCGCCCCGGCCTACACC
Organism: Zemynaea arenosa; assembly: GCF_004614185.1. Lineage (GTDB taxonomy): Bacteria > Pseudomonadota > Gammaproteobacteria > Burkholderiales > Burkholderiaceae_D > Telluria > Telluria arenosa. The sequence goes on from NZ_SPVF01000047.1 coordinate 11,674, forward strand.
CCGCAGAACTGGAAGAACGCCTACGGTTCCTCCGGCACCATCCGCGCGCTGGCCGAGATCATCGCCCGCAACAAGCTCGGGGACGGCAGGCTGTCCCTCAAGAGCCTGGAGGCGCTCAAGGACCGCTTCATCGCCTTCGGCCACGTGGGCCGCGCCGAGCTGCCCGGCCTGCGTCCGGACCGCGCGGGCACCCTGGTCGGCGGCCTGGCGATCCTGATTGGCGTGGTGGCGGAACTGGGCATCGAAGTCCTCAACCCCATTGAGGCCGGCCTGCGCCTGGGCGTGATGTGGGACCTGTACCACCGCTCCCAGCACCGCGACCGGCGCGACGATTCGGCCCGCACCCTGGCTGGGAAATTCCATGTCGATCCGCAGCGCGCCCAGAACGTGGCGGCCATCGCCGACACCCTGTTCACCCAGCTGAAGCCCGCCTCCGAGAATTACCGCCAGCTGCTCGGCTGGTCCGGTCTCCTGCACGAAACGGGAATGGCCGTCTCGCAAACGGGCTACCACAAGCACGCCGCCTACCTGGTCGAAAACGCCGACCTGCCGGGCTTCACCACCCGTGAGCAGAAACTGATGGGCCGCCTGGTGCTGGCCCAGAAGGGCAACCTGCGCAAGGTGGACGAGCACCTGGTGGACACCGATTTCGCCAAGGCCGTACTGGCGCTGCGCCTCGCCATCCTGCTCATGCACGCCAAGGTCGGCGCCGAGGCGGTGCCGCGCCTGCGCATGAAGAGCCGCATCGAGATCGAAGTCCAGCGCGACATCCTGGCCGGCCACCCGACCCTCAGCTACTGGCTCGAAAAGGAGCAGGAGTGGTGGGACGAGGTGGGCGTGGACTTCGGTGTCAAAACGTCAGCGTAGGGCGCCCGCCACTGCCGCGCCAACATATTTGTTCCCATTCCCCAAGGACTTCCCTAAACTTACGGCTATAAGATAAGGGATGGTCCATGCTGGGACGTGTTTGTCGTATTCGTACGTTGCGTACATACACCGCGCGCATTGGCGCGCTGGCGCTGCTCGCCCTCGGGCTGGCCCGGCCCGTGTCGGCGGCCGTGGCGGATCCCGCCACCTCGTCCACGTCCAGGTCGCGCGACGTCATCACGCTGTGCTTCGAGCGGCAGGAAGTGCTCCCCTGGCGCACCCTGGACCGCGGCGGCCTGAATTTCGAACTCCTCAACCAGGTCGCCACACGCCTGGGCATCACCTTCGAATACGAGAGCATGCCGTGGAAGCGCTGCCTCGCGCAGCTGCAGGCCAACGAGGTCGGTGGCGCCTTCGCCGTCAGCTTTTCTAAGGACCGGATGCACATTGGTGCTTACCCCGGCGGCGACGCGCCCGACCTCTCCAAGCGCATGCACGTGGACCGTTACTTCCTCATCCGCCGCAAGGGCAGCAAGCTGGATTGGGACGGCAAGACCTTCCGCAACCTGGATGGCGCCATTGGCGTGCAGCTCGGGTACTCGGTCGGCGAATTCCTGCGCGGCCAGCGGGTGGCGGTCGACGAAGGCAGCCAGCGCGCCAGCGAACTGGCGCAAAAGCTCCTGGCCGGGCGCCTGGCCGGTGCCGCCGTCGGCGGTGGCGACGCGATGGTGCTGATGCACTCGACGCTCTCGCCGCAGCTGGAGCTGGTCAACACCCCGCTGATCGAAAAGCCCTACTACCTGATCCTGTCGCACGCGCTGGTGAACGCCAACCCGCAACTCGCGGAGAAAATCTGGAAGGCGGTGGAAGAGGTGCGCAACAGCCCGGGCTACCGCAAGCTGGAACGCGACACCGTGGGAGGCCGCCATTAAGACCCTGTTCCGGCGCGCCGCCCGCACGTGGCGCAACAATCTGGTGTTTCGCCTGTCCGCGGGCATCGTGCTGGCGGTCGCCCTGTCCACCGGCGTGTACACCACCTACCTGATGCAGTCCGCGCGGGTGGAAGCCAACCAGAAGCTGCAGGAACGCGTCGAGCGCTACGCCGCCGTGCTGTCCCAGGCGCTGGCCCGGCCGCTCTTCGACATCAACAGCGCCGCCGTCTCGTCGGTGGTCGACGCCCTCGGCGCCACCCCTGAAGTGGTGGGCCTGCGCGTGCTCTCGCCGACCGGCAGCGTGCTCGCCTCGCTCGGTGGCGTGGACCGCGACCCGGCCACCGCGGTGCTGGTGCACCGCTCGATCGGCTACACCGACGGCAACCGCACCTACCCGGTCGGCTCCATCGAGCTGGCCTACTCGCGCCAGCAGATCGACCGCGACCTGCGCCGCCAGATCCTCGAAACGGCCGCCGCCAACCTGCTGCTGACGGTGGTGATCCTGGTCTGTATCTTCTTCGTCGCGCGCCGCATTGCCGGCCCGTTCGGCGACATCCAGCGCTCGCTCGAACGGCTGGCGCAGGGCGAGACCGACATCGAACTGTCCGGCATCGGGCGGCGCGACCAGATCGGCCGCCTTTCCGTGGCCGTCAAGAGCTTCCGCGACACTCTCACGCGCCTGCGCGAGGCGGAGCAAGTGGGCAATGCGCTGCTGGATGAGAAGAGCCGCATGGTGGACCGCCTGAACGCGATCTTCGAGGGCAGCCAGGATGCGCTGATGCTGCTGACCGAGGAAGGCTATTTCGACTGCAACCGCCACACCCTCACCATGTTCGGCATGCCGGGCAAGGAAGCCTTCATCAAATGCCACCCGTCGACGCTGTCGCCGCCGCTGCAGGCGGACGGCCAGGACTCGCACACCGCCGCCAATGAGCGCATCCGCCAGGCGCTGGAGCGCGGGCAGGCCCGCTTCGAATGGGTGCACCGCCGCGCCGACGGGTCGGACTTCCCGGCCGAGGTGCTGCTGTCCGCCTTCGACTACGGCGGCCGCCAGGTGCTGCAGGCCACGGTGCGCGACATTACCGCACGCAAGGCCATCGAGCAGCAGCTGCGGGAACTGAACGAGGACCTGGAGCAGAAGATCGAGGCCCGCACCGAGGAGCTGACCCGCTCGATCCGCATCGCGCGCCACACGCAATCGAAGCTGCAGGCCATCGTCGATACGGCCTTGGACGCGGTGGTGCGGATGGACCGCCACGGCCGCATCGTGGGCTGGAACCGGCAAGCGGAAAAGATCTTCAACTGGAGCCGCGAGGAGGCCATCGGCCAGCCGCTGGACCAGACCATCATCCCGCAGCGCTACCGCGAGGCGCACCGCCACGGCATGCACCGCTTCCTGGAAAGCGGCAGCGGCGCGGTGCTGGACACCCGGATCGAGATCTATGCCCTGCGCCGCGACGGCAGCGAATTCCCGATCGAGCTCTCGATCACCCAGGTGCGCATGGACGACACGGGCGACTACGAGTTCTGCTCCTTCATCCGCGACATTTCCGAGCGCCGCGAGCGTGAACAGTCGCTGATGGCGGCCAACGTGCGCGCGGAGGCGGCCAACGTCGCCAAGTCCGAGTTCCTGGCCAACATGAGCCATGAGATCCGCACCCCGATGAGCGCCATCATCGGCATGGCCTACCTGGCGCTGCGCACGGAGCTCAACCCCAAGCAGCACGACTACGTCGGCAAGATCCACCGCGCGGCCCTGTCCCTGCTGGGAATCATCAACGATATCCTCGACTTCTCCAAGATCGAGGCAGGCAAGCTGGATGTGGAGGAGATCCCGTTCTTCCTGGACGACGTGCTCTCCAACGTCGCCAGCGTCACCAGCCAGAAGGCGGCGGACAAGCAGCTCGAATACCTGTTCCACGTGCCGCATACGATCCCGCGCCACCTGGTGGGCGATCCGCTGCGCCTGGGGCAGGTGCTGATCAATCTCGTAAACAATGCGGTCAAGTTCACCAACGACGGCGAACTGGAACTGTCGTGCACCCGCATCCCGTGCGAGACCAGCGGCAAGGTGCGCCTGCGCTTTGCGGTGCGCGACACCGGCATCGGCATGAGCGCCGAACAGAAGGCCAAGCTGTTCCGCGCCTTCAGCCAGGCCAACGGCTCCACCACCCGCGAGTACGGCGGCACGGGCCTGGGCCTGTCGATCTCGCAGCAGCTGGTGCACCTGATGGGCGGCAGCATCGAGGTGCAGACCGCGCCCAACAAGGGTTCGACCTTTGCGTTCGAACTGGAATTTGCGCTCTCCGGCCTGCCCGAGCGGGTGACGGTGATGCCCGCTGCGCTGAACGGCGCGCGCATCCTGCTGGTGGACGACAGCCCGATCGCGCTCGATATCCTGGTGGAGGCGCTGCAGGCGCTCCCGCTGCGCGTGGACACCGCGCCGTCCGGCCACGACGCCGAGCAGCTGGTGCGCGCGGCCGATGCGGCGGGCGACCCGTACAAGGTGGTGCTGACCGATTGGCAGATGATGGGCATGGACGGCATCGAACTGGCGCAGCGCATCACGCGCCCGGGCGTGGCCGGCACGCCGCCCAAGGTGATCCTGGCCACCGCCTTCGGCCGCGAGGAAGTGCAGGCCGAGGCCGAGCGCGCCGGGGTGGACGGCTTCCTGTTCAAGCCCATTGGCCAGTCGATGCTGGTCGATACCCTGGTCTCGATGTTCTCGCCCGCGCTGCCCGCGCCGAGCGAGGACGGCCCGCAGGCGCCGCGCGACTACGCGGTGCGTGTCCTGCTGGTGGAGGACAACCAGGTCAACCAGCAGATCGCGGTCGAGCTGATGGCGGTGCAGGGCATCTCGGTGGACATCGCCAGCACCGGCCACCAGGCGCTGGAAAAGCTGATGCTGGCCGGGCCGGATGGCTATGGCCTGGTCCTGATGGACCTGGAAATGCCGCAGCTGGACGGGCACGAGGCCACCATCGAGCTGCGCAAGGATGCGCGCTTCGACAAGGTGCCGGTGATCGCGATGACCGCGCACGCGCTCTCGGAAATCCGCGAGCGCTGCCTGCGCGAGGGCATGCAGGACTACATCACCAAGCCGGTCGACCCGGAAAAGCTGTACAGCACCCTGGCGCGCTGGCTGGGCCACGCCATGCCGCAGCGCGTGGCGCCGGTGCGCGAGCCGGCCGCGATTCCGGGCCTGACCGGCATCGACTCCGCGCTTGGCCTGCGCCATGTGGCGGGCAACACGGAGCTCTACCTGCAGCTGCTGGACCGCTTCCGCGCGTCGCAGCGCAACACGGCGGTGGAGCTGAAGGCCGACTTCGAGGCGGGCCGTTACGATGACGTGAGCAAGCGCGCCCACACCCTGCGCGGCGTGGCCGGGAACATCGGTGCGCGCGACCTGCAGGTGGTGGCGCAGTCGGTCGAGGAATCGATGCAGCTGCCGAACCCCGAGGTGGCGCGCCTGGCCCACCGCATCGCCACCCTGGAAGGCGCACTCGATGCGGTGCTGGCGGCGCTGGACCGCTACTTCGCGGCATCCGCTGCCGACGCCATCGCGGCCATCGTGCCGCTGGAGCCGGGCGAGTCGCCGCAGGCCGCGCTCGAGCACCTGCAGCAGCTGCTCGCCGAATTCTCCGGCGAGACCACGGACTACTTTGACAGCGTGCGCAAGCGCCTTGCCACGCTCGTCGACGCGACCACACTGGAACGTGTGGCGGGCCATTTGGCCAAATATGAATTCGAGGAGGCACGCGGGCTGCTCGCCGCCGCCATCCCGACGGAAACCATGGAAATCTGATGAGCGCCCAGCCCAAACCGAAGCAGACGATTTTGATTGTCGACGACACACCCGACAACATCATGCTGCTTTCGCGCCTGCTGAAGGAGAAGTACAACACCAAGGTGGCCACCAACGGCGCCACGGCCCTGCAGATCGCCACCTCCACGCCGGAGCTGGACCTGATCCTGCTCGATGTGATGATGCCGGGGATGGATGGCTACGAGACCTGCCGCGCGCTCAAGGCCAATCCGGCCACGGCGGACATCCCGGTGATCTTCCTGACCGCGAAAAGCCAGGTCGAGGACGAGGCCATGGGGCTGACCCTGGGCGCGGTCGATTATCTCACCAAGCCGATCTCGCCACCGATCCTGTTTGCGCGCGTGGCCACCCAGCTCACGCTGCGCCGCGCGCGCCAGCAGCTGGAGGAGCAGAACGAAAACCTGGAGCGCATCGTGGCCGAGCGCACCCGCCAGCTCTCGCTGATGCAGGATGCGACCATCATGGCGATGGCCTCGATGGCCGAGACGCGTGACAACGAGACAGGCAACCATATCCGCCGCACCCAGAACTACGTGAAGGCGCTGGCGGAGAGTTTGCGCCAGCATCCGCGTTTTCACGAGTCCTTGAGCGACGAGGCGATCGAGCTGCTGTACAAATCGGCGCCGCTGCACGATATCGGCAAGGTCGGCATCCCGGACCGGATCCTGCTCAAGCCCGGCAAGCTGGATCGGGACGAGTTCGAGATCATGAAGCTGCATGCGGTGTACGGGCGCGATACCATCATGCTGGTCGAGAAGCACCTGGGCGGGTCCAACAGCTTCCTCATGTACGCGCGCGAGATCGCGCATTCGCACCAGGAGAAGTGGGACGGCTCGGGCTATCCGCAGAACCTGGTCGGCGACGAGATTCCGCTGTCGGCGCGGCTGATGGCGGTGGCGGACGTGTATGACGCCCTGATCTCCGAGCGCGTCTACAAGCCCGCCTTTTCGCACCAGGACGCGCTGGACATCATGAAGAAGGGCAGGGGGACGCACTTCGACCCGGATATTCTCGACGCCTTCATCGAGATCGAGCAGCGCTTTGCAGCCATTGCCGCGGAGTTCCGGGACGAGGAAGAAATCGAATAAATCGTTATACTGTTTCAATTATTCGATTGCTAAGGAGTTTCCATGGCGAAGACCAGTTCCGCCGCCGGTGCCAAGGCCGGCAAGTCCGCCAAGGCCGCAAAGCCGGCCAAGTCCGCCGCGTCCAAGTCCGCAGCCAAGTCCGCAGCCAAGCCCGTAGGCGCCCGCGACAAAGTCGCCGAGAAGCTGGCCGATCGCCCGGCAGAGAAGGCGCCGCGCGTGGGCAAGGGTGCTGCCGCCGGCCTGGCCCCGGCCACCGCGTCCTCGACCACTGCGCCTGCTGCCGCCAAGTCCGCTGGCACCGCGTCCGCCGCTGCCAGATCCTCTGCCGCCAAGTCCGCTGCAGGCAAGTCCGCTGCAAAACCTGCGGCCGCCAAGCCTGCTGCCGCCCCAGCGCCCGGTAC
>NZ_SPVF01000111.1 GCF_004614185.1 Zemynaea arenosa
GTGCCGCCCCGGATTGCGCCCGCGTGCGCGCCGGTGCCACGCGCCTGGAGCAGTCGCTCACCCGTGGCGCCATCGACGACGGCGCCCTGGCCGACCTCACCGCCGCCCTGTCCAATGGCCCCTGCGCGGGCCAGCTGCACAAGCTGCGCGAGGCCATCGACAACTTCGACTTCGACCGCGCCGCGCAGGACCTGCGCGCGCTGGCCGACTGCATGAACAGTTACAACGAACACTCTGCCGCCCAGGCGGCAGCAAAGGACCCGCAATGAACCACGCGCTGATCCTCGTCGTCGACGACGAAGCCAGCAACCTTGCCCTGCTGCGCCAGATCCTGCAGCCGCACCACCGCCTGGTGTTCGCCAAGGACGGTGCCCGCGCACTGGAACTGGCGCTGAGCGAAAAGCCGGACCTGGTCCTGCTGGACGTGATGATGCCGGGGATGACCGGCTACGAAGTGTGCCGCCGCCTGAAGGCCGATGCCGCCACCGCTGCCATCCCGGTGATCTTCGTGACCGCGCTGGACGACCATGCGGACGAACTGGAAGGCTTCGACGCCGGCGCCGTGGACTACATCACCAAGCCCGTGAGCCCGCCCATCGTGCGCGCCCGCGTGCGCACCCACCTGTCGCTGGTGCGGCTGGAAGAACTGCGCGAAACGCGCCTGGAAGTGGTGCGCCGCCTGGGCCGCGCCGCGGAGTACAAGGACAACGAGACCGGCCTGCACGTGATCCGCATGAGCCACTTCGCGCAGGTGCTGGCCCGCGCGGCGGGCATGAGCGAGCACGAGGCGGAAGATGTGCTGCACGCCGCGCCGATGCACGACATCGGCAAGATCGGCATCCCGGACCGCATCCTGCAAAAGCCCGGCGCGCTGGATCAGGAAGAGTGGCAGGTCATGCAGAGCCACGCCCAAATCGGCGCGGACATCATCGGTGATGCGCAGCACGGCATGCTGGCGGTGGCCCACAAGCTGGCCCTCACCCACCATGAGCGGTGGGACGGCAGCGGCTATCCGAACGGGCTGAAAGGGGACGAGATTCCGCTGGAAGGCCGCATCGTGGCCATCGCCGACGTGTTCGACGCGCTGACGTCGAAACGCCCGTACAAGGACGCCTGGCCGGTGGAGCGTGCGGTGGACTACCTGCGGGAGCAGAGCGGGCGGCATTTCGACCCGCAGCTGGTGCAGCTCTTCATCGCCAAATTGCCGCAGATCCTGGAGATCCGCGAGCGCTGGGCCGAGGCCTGAAACGCCGGTCCGGAAAGATCAGGGCTGGGCGGGCGCCAGCAGCGGCGCTTCCGCGTCGCGGGCCGCCAGCTCGCGGTACAGGCTCGTGTAGTTCTCCGCCATCTGCTCGGCGGTGAACAGATCCCAGTAGCGCTGCTCGGCGCGGCGGCCCATGCGGGCGGCCAGTTCCGGGTCTTCCCACAGCGTGCGCATGGCGCTGCCGAAGGCCTGCGGGTCGCAGTGCGGGACCACCAGCCCGGTCTCCCCGTGCTGGTTGATGAAACTGGTGCCGGTACCGATCTCGCAGGAGATCATGGGCTTGCCGAACATGGCCCCTTCCAGCAGCGAGATGCCGAAGGCCTCCGAGCGCAGGTGCGAGGGGAAAGCCATCGCGTACGACAGCTTGAGCAGGGCCACCTTGTCCTCGTCGCTGACGGCGCCCACGAAGTGCACGTTCACCAGCTGGAGGCGCTGCGCGTGCTCCTTCAGCTCCTGCTCCATCGGGCCCGAGCCGATGATCACCACCGGATACGGCAGATGGGCCATCGCGTCCAGCAGGTACTGCAGGCCCTTGTAGTAGCGCAGCACGCCGATGAACAGGAAGAAGCGCTCGCCGAGCGCGCTGCGCCACTTGTCCAGCGTGGCCGGCTGCGGCTCCGGATAGGCCGAGCGGTCCAGCCCATAGGTCACGATGCGCGTGTTGTCGCGGTGCTTCTGCAGCACCGGCGACGAGGCCAGGTAGTTGGGCGAGGTGGCGATCACCGCGTCCACGCTGGACAGGAAGCGGTGCATCAGCGGCGAGTACAGGCGCAGCAGCGTCTTCTGGCGCACGATGTCCGAGTGGTAGGTCACCAGCGAGGGCTTCTTCACGCGCGCCAGGAAGTGCGCGAGGTCGGCGAACGGCCAGGGGAAGTGGTAGTGGATGAGGTCCGCATCCTCGGCGCGGCGGGACAATTCGGCGATGGCCGCCAGCGAGATGCCGTTGGAGGCGATCTCGAAATCGAGCGGCACGCGGCGCACGGTGTGGCCTTCGAACTCGCGCACCGGGGCATTGCGCTCCCGCGTGAGCGACAGCACTTCGTTCTGCACCCCCAGGCGGCTGGTGCCGCGGCACAGCTGGCGGATCACCTGTTCGATGCCGCCCAGCGAATCCGGGTAGTAAGTCTTGTAGAAGTGAAGGACACGCATCAGGAACTCATCGGGAAAGCACGGCATGATACACGGCGGCCGTCTTGCGCGCCGTGCTCCGCCACGTCAGTTGTTGGGCGCGCGCGCGGCCGGCATCGATGCAGCGGCGGCGCAGGAATTCATCGTCCACCAGCGACAGCATGGCTTCGCTGATGTCCGGCACCGACAGCGGGTCCGGTTCCAGGGCCGCGCCCTGGGACACTTCGGGCAGCGCGCTGGCGCTGGAGGCCACCACCGGCACGCCGGCCGCGAAGGCCTCGATCACCGGGATGCCGAAGCCCTCGTACAGCGAGGGGAACACGAACACGCCCGCGCCATGGTACACGTGGCGCAGCTGCTCCTGGCTGGTCAGCTTGTCCAGCCACAGGATGCGCTCGCGCTTCTTGCGCAGGGCGGCGATCCGTTCGATGGTCTGCTCCGAGCGCCAGCCCGGCGCGCCCACGATCACCAGCTGGCGCTCCTCGCGCACGCGCTTGGGCAGCGCGAGGTAGGCATCGATCACGCGGTCGATGTTCTTGCGCGGCTGGAGCGTGCCGACGAACAGGAAGTAGCCGGGCTGCAGCCGGTGCACGCGCTGGGTGAACAGCATGTCCTTCGCCGGCGGGGGCTCGAACCAGACCTCGTCCACGCCCTGCAGCACCACGCTGATGTTCTTCTCCTGCACACCGAAGCATTCCACCAGCTCGGGGATCGCGAAGTGCGAGGGCGCGATGATGTGCTGCGCCTTTTTCGCGGCCTTCACCTGCAGCCAGTTCTTGAGGCGGCGCGCGTTCGGGTTGCACCACTCGGGGTATTTGATCGGCAGCGCGTCGTGCAGGGTGGCCACCACCGGGCAGTTCATGCGCACCACGCGGTAGTCGGTGACGTGGAAGATGTCCGCGTCCACTTTCGTGCGGTGCAGGAAGCCGGGGAACAGGGTGTCCATCGCGGTCGCGTGCTCGAAGGTGCGCTTGAAGGGCCGGCCAACGGTGATGTCGCCGGGCTGGCGGCCGCGCGCGCGCGGCCAGGAATAGGCTTGCACCGCGCAGCCTTGCGCGGGCAGCTGCTCGAGCAGGGCCTGGGTGTAGACGCCGATCCCGTCGAGCCGCCCCCCATTCAGCCCCGGTTCGATCATCGTCGTCCCCAGACCGACCCGCAATGCCGTCACGCCTCGTACATCCAGCGCAATGTATCCGCCAGGGGCGTGGGTTCGAGGTGGCCGATCACGCTGGTCAGCTTGGCGTTGTTGCCCACCAGCCGCAGCACGTCCTTGGCCCGGACGAAGGCCGGGTTGACCTCGACCTCGATCTCGTAGCCGGCGATGTCCGCCATCATGGACAGCACGTCCCCCAATGAGTACGCGCTGCCGGAGCAGACGTTGAAGGCCTGCCCCGCCGGGCTCACCGCCACCAGGCGCCGGTAGGCCTTGGCGACCATGCGCACGTCCGAGAAATCGCGCGCCACGGCCAGGTTGCCCAGCTCGATCTGCAGCGCGTTGCGGCGGAAGTGCGACACGATCTTCGGCAGCAGGAAGATCTCCTCCTGCCCCACCCCGGTGTAGTTGAAGGGCCGCGCGATGGTGATCGGCAGCTTGTCCATCCACAGCTGGGCCATGTGCTCCATCGCCAGCTTGCTGACGGAGTAGTCATTGGCCGGGCAGGGGATCACGTCCTCGTCGATGACGGGCACGGTGGCGTTGCCGTAGATGTTGGCGGAGGACGCCAGCAGCACCGCGCTCGGCCTGTGCTTCTGGGCGGCCAGCGCTTCCAGCAGGTGGCGGGTGCCGACCAAGTTGACGCGGTAGATCAGGTCCACGTTGTCGGTGGCGACGTAGGCGATGGCCGCCAGGTGGACCACCACGTCCGGCTGGATCTCGGCCACGGCGCGGTGCACGGCGGCGCGGTCGGTCAGGTCCACGGTGTGCACGTCCGGCCCCACCGGGTCGCCCGGCAGCACGGTGCCGAACACGCGGTAGCCGGCCTCGGTCAGCTCCCGGGCCATGTAGTGGCCGGTGAAGCCGTGCAGCCCGGTGATGAGCGCGCGCTTCCCTTCTCCCTCGCGATGCAGCACGAGGGCCGGGATGTGGTCGGGCGCCATCCGCGTCATGTCAGAACGAGAATCCCAGTTCGTTGCGGCGCAGGTCAGCTTCCACCATCATCTGGCACAGCTGTTCCAGGGAGACTTGCGGCACCCAGCCGAGTTCGTCGCGCGCCTTGGCCGCGTCGCCGACCAGCAGGTCGACTTCCGCCGGGCGGTAGAAGCGCGGCGACACGCGCACCAGCACCTTGCCGGTGCGGGCGCAGTGGCCGGTTTCCGCGTCGCCCTGCCCTTTCCATTCGATGCCGATGTTGGCGCCGCGGAAAGCCATGGTGACGAAGTCGCGCACGGTTTCGGTGCGGCCGGTGGACAGCACGTAGGTGTCCGGCGCGTCGGCCTGCAGCATGCGCCACATGCCTTCCACGTACTCCTGGGCATAGCCCCAGTCGCGCTTGGCGTCCAGGTTGCCGAGTTCCAGCACGTCCAGCTTGTTCTGGACAATCTTGGCCACCGAATCGGTGATCTTGCGGGTCACGAATTCGCGGCCGCGCAGCGGGGACTCGTGGTTGAACAGGATGCCGGAGGAGCCGAAGATGCCATAGGACTCGCGGTAGTTCACGGTCATCCAGTGTGCATACAGCTTGGCCACGCCATACGGGCTGCGCGGGTAGAACGGGGTGCTCTCGCGCTGCGGAATGCCCTGCACCTTGCCGAACATTTCCGAGGTCGAGGCCTGGTAGAACCGGGCGCTGGGCTTGACGATGCGGATCGCTTCCAGCAGGTTGACGGCGCCCAGGCCGGTGATCGAGGCGGTGGCGACCGGCTGTTCGAAGGACACGCCGACGAAGCTCTGGGCGGCCAGGTTGTAGACCTCGTCCGGATCGCTGGACTGCAGCAGGCGGATCGAAGAGGACAGGTCGGTCAGGTCGTACTCGACCAGCTTGAGATTCGGGTGGTTCGTGACGCCGAGCTCGTCGATCCGCCAGAAATTCACGGAGCTCGAGCGGCGATAGGTCCCGGTCACTTCGTAGCCCTTCTCGAGCAGAAGCTGCGCCAGGTAGGCACCATCCTGGCCGGTAATGCCAGTGATCAGTGCTTTTTTTGTTCGTTGCATGTGTGTTACTCGCATTTCCCGTGCGCGCACGGCGGGAGCCCGGGGGAAGACTTATAAACCTGCCATTCTAGCAGAGGTCTCTCCGCGGGCCCTGTTTCGATAGGGAAACAAGGTGAAAAATTTACAACATTGAGGGTCGAAATTATCGCCCATCGGTCCGAGCCAGAAGACTATGCTTTACCGATTGTTACGTGTGTAGAGAACTGTACTGCTTTGTCAGCAAAGCTTCGTTTGAGACGCATCAACCGGCGCCGGCGGGGGCAAAGCGGGAGTTGCCGCCCCGGCCGCCGCTGACACTTTTTCAAGTTCCGGGCGATTATCGCTCAGATACTGCATCCACGACGCACAATGCAGTCATGTTCACAATGCGGCGCACGGTGGCCGATTGTGTCAGGATATGGACAGGCTTGGCGCAGCCCAGCAGGACTGGCCCGATCGCGATGCCATTGCTGGCTGCGGTCTTGATGAGGTTGTATGAAATATTGGCCGCGTCCAGGTTCGGGCAGACCAGCAGGTTGGCGTCGCCCTGCAGGGTGGAGTGGGGCATCAGCTGGCGGCGGAACTTGGCGTCCAGCGCGGTGTCGCCGTGCATTTCGCCGTCGATTTCCAGCTCCGGCATCTTCTGCTGCACGATCGTCAGGACGTCGCGCATCTTGCGTGCCGATTCGCTGTTGGCCGAGCCGAAATTGGAGTGCGACAGCAGCGCCGCGCGCGGGATGATGCCGAACCGCTGCATCTCCTCGGCGGCCAGCATGGTGATCTCGGCCAGCTGCTCGGCGTTCGGGTTCTCGTTGACGTGGGTGTCGACAATGGCCAGCTGGCGCTCCGGCAGCAGCAGGAAGTTCATGGCGGCGTACACATTGGTGCCCGGACGGCGCCCCAGCACCTGGTCGATGTAGTGCAGGTGCAGGCCGGTGTTGCCGAAGGTGCCGCAGATCATGCCGTCGGCATGGCCCTTGTGGATCATCATCGCGCCGATCAGGCTGTGGCGGCGGCGCATTTCCAGCTTGGCGTAGTCCTGCGTCACGCCCTTCCGGTTGGTCATCTCGTAATAGGTCTGCCAGTACTCGCGGTAGCGCTCTTCATAGTCCGGATTGATGATGTCGAAGTGCTCGCCCATCTTCAGGCGCAGGCCGAAGCGCTCGATGCGGCGCTCCAGCACCGCCGGACGGCCGACCAGGATCGGGCGCGCCAGCTTTTCGTCGACCACGATCTGCACCGCGCGCAGCACGCGCTCCTCTTCGCCCTCGGCATACACGATGCGCTTGAGCTCGGGCGGCGCGGCCTTGGCCATCGCGAACAGCGGCTTCATGAAGGTGCCGCTGCGGTACACGAACTGCTGCAGGTGCGCGGCGTAGGAGGCCAGGTCGGCGATCGGGCGGGTGGCCACGCCGGACTGCTCGGCCGCCTTGGCCACGGCCGGGGCGATATGCATGAGCAGGCGCGGGTCGAATGGCATCGGAATCAGGTATTCCGGGCCGAACGAGAGGTTCTTGATGCCGTAGGTGGAGGCCACCACGTCGCTCTGCTCGGCGTGCGCCAGGTCGGCGATGGCGTGCACCACCGCGATCTCCATCTCACGCGTGATGGTGGTGGCGCCGCAGTCCAGCGCCCCGCGGAAGATGTACGGGAAGCACAGCACGTTGTTGACCTGGTTCGGGTAGTCCGAGCGGCCGGTGGCGATGATGGCGTCCGAACGTACCGCCTTCACGTCCTCCGGCAGGATCTCCGGGGTCGGGTTGGCCAGTGCCAGGATGATCGGGTTGGCGGCCATCTGGCGCACCATATCCTGCTTGAGCACGCCTGCGGCCGAGAGGCCCAGGAAGATGTCGGCGCCGGGGATCACCTCGGCCAGGCTGCGGTGCGGCGTGTCCTGGGCGAAGCGGGCCTTGTCCGGGTCCATCAGCTCGGTGCGGCCCTGGTAGACCACGCCGGCCAGGTCGGTCACGGTGATGTTCTCGATCGGGAAGCCGAGGTCGACGATCAGGTCCAGGCAGGCCAGTGCCGCCGCGCCCGCGCCGGAGACCACCAGCTTGCAGTGCTTGATGTCCTTGCCGACGATCTTGAGGCCGTTCAGGATGGCCGCGCCGACGATGATGGCGGTGCCGTGCTGGTCGTCGTGGAAGACCGGGATCTTCATCCGGTCGCGCAGCTGGCGCTCAATATAGAAGCACTCGGGCGCCTTGATGTCTTCCAGGTTGATGCCGCCGAAGGTCGGTTCGAGGGCGGCGATGATGTCGACCAGCTTGTCCGGGTCGGTCTCGTTGATCTCGATGTCGAACACGTCGATGCCGGCGAACTTCTTGAACAGCACGCCCTTGCCTTCCATGACCGGCTTGGCGGCCAGCGGGCCGATGTTGCCCAGGCCGAGCACGGCGGTGCCGTTGGAGATCACGGCGACCAGGTTGCCGCGCGCCGTATATTTATAGGCACAGGCCGGATCCTTGACGATTTCCTCGCAGGGCGCGGCCACGCCGGGCGAATAGGCCAGCGACAGGTCGCGCTGGTTGGTCAGTTGCTTGGTGGCCGTGACGGCAATCTTGCCGGGCCTGGGGAGCTCGTGGTACTCCAGCGCAGCCTGGCGCAGTTGTTGGCGCAACTCTTCTTTTTTGTCCACGGGTTCCATCTCGACTCGGCCTTCCTTGATTTTGCTGACAACAGAGGGTCGATTCTAGCAGACGGCTCCTGACCATTTGCTACGTATTTTCCCTGCTTTACAGCAAATCCCTATCGCTCTCTTCAATACAATCAATTTTACCTATTGATTGTGCGGCGCTATGATTCTTCACATACCGATTGCGTATTTCAATTCAAGGGAGAAGACCACCATGGCCAGCACCACCGATTCCGTCACCATCCAGAACCTCGAAGCCGCCTTCGCCGGCGAGTCGATGGCCCACATCAAATACCGCTATTTCGCGAAACTGGCGCGGGCCGCCGGTGCCATCGACGTGGCCGAGGCTTTCGAAGCCACCGCCGACCAGGAAGTCGCGCATGCCTTCGGCCATCTCGACCTGCTGTACCCGAAGGAGAAGCTGACCCCGGCCAAGGCGCTGGAGATCGCCATCGAAGGCGAAACCTACGAGTACACCGAGATGTATCCGAAGTTCCGCCACCTGGCGCTGGAAGAAGGCAATGCCGCCGCCGTGGCCGAGTACGACGAGCAGATCGCGGAATCGAAGGAGCACGCCGCCGCGTTCAAGCGCACCCTGGAGATCGCCGCCAAGCGCTTCGCCGCGCTGGCCAAGGTGGAAGAGCGCCACGCCAACCACTACAAGGCTGCGCTGGACAAGCTGAACGCCGCCGCCTGAACCCATCAATACATCAATATTTCTGAAGTAAAGGACTGAATAATGAAGACTTTCCAATGTATCGTCTGCGGTTTCATCTACGACGAAGCGGCCGGCCTGCCCGAGGAAGGCATCGCCCCCGGCACCCGCTGGGCCGACATTCCCGAAGACTGGTCCTGCCCGGACTGCGGCGTGGCCAAGTCCGACTTCGAGATGGTCGAGATCTGAGATGGAACCGGTCGTCATCGTCGGCGCGGGCATGGCGGCCTACGGGCTGGCCCGCGAGTTCCGCAAACTCGATCAAACCACCCCCCTTCTGATCGTCGCCGCCGACAGCGCGACCGCCTACTCCAAGCCGATGCTGTCCAATGCGCTGGCCCTGGGCAAGGCGCCGCAGCAGCTGGTGCAGCAGGACGCCGCCCGCATGGCGGGCCAGCTGGACGCGCGAGTACTGGCCGGGACAGCGGTCATGCGTATTCATCCGGAAGCGCGCACCATCGACACCGCGCAGGGCTCGCATACCTACCGTGCGCTGGTGCTGGCGACCGGGGCGAGCCCGATCCGCCTGCAGCTGGACGGCGACGGGGCCGACGAGGTCCTCTCCGTGAACAACCTGGACGACTATGCCGCCCTGCGCGCGCAGCTGGATGCCGTCGGCCAGCGCGCCCGCGTGACCATCCTGGGTGCAGGCCTGATCGGCTGCGAATTCGCGGACGACCTGCTGGCAGCCGGCCACCACGTGGACCTTGTCGATCCGAACGCGCGCCTGCTCTCCGCCTTGGCCGCACCGAGCCTGTCGGCCGGTCTCGCGCAGGCCTGGGCGGGCCGCAACGTGACGCTGCACCTGGGCCGCGTGGCCCGCAGCGTGCAGCGCGGCGCGGCCTCGCTGACGGTGACCCTGTCCGATGGCGGTACCGTGCGTGCGGACGTGGTCCTCTCGGCCATCGGCCTGCGCCCCAACGTGAGCCTGGCGCGCGAGGCCGGGATCGCCGTGCAGCGCGGCGTCCTGGTGGACCGCTACGGCCGCACCAGCGCGCCCGACGTGTACGCGCTGGGCGACTGCGCCGAGTACCACACCGAGGCCGGCAGCCGCGTGCTCCCCTACGTGGCGCCGATGCTGGCCGCGGCCCGCGCCATCGCCGCTACCCTGGCCGGCACGCCCACCGCGATCGACCTGAAGGCCGAGCCGGTGGTGGTCAAGACTCCCAGCTACAAACTGGCGCTGCTGCCGCCGCCTGTGGATGCGCAAGGCCGCTGGCACGATCATCCCGACGGCGAACGCACCGTCGCGCGCTTCATCGACCACGCGGGCGTGGTACGCGGCTTCGGCCTGTCGCACCCCACCCCGGCCTTGCGCACATCGCTTCTGTCGGCCCTCGGCCAGGCGGCCTAGCCGCGGGCACCGAGCGTGGCCACGGTGCCGGCGCATCCCGGCCGCACCGTGGCCGCACGTCCACCGCCCTAACCTGGGCGGGCTCCGGGCCGGGACAACGGTCGTCTTTGTCGCTCGCCTGCCGCACCGTGCTACCATCGCCCAGCGATTCCTCAGGAGCACCTTGTTGACCACCCCCGCCCGCCCCAGCAGCGATGCCCGCCGCACGGCCATGGCCATCGCGGTGACGCTGGTCCTCACCATTCTCGCCACTTCGATCGGGTCCGCCATCCTCCTGCGGGCGCGCACCGTCGACGACTGGAAGCGCCGCCTCGGCAACCTGGCGCTGATCGTCAGCGACAACACGGGCCAGCTCATGACGTCCGCCTACCTGGTGCTCGACAGCGTGACCGAGGACGTGCGCGACGCCCGCATCGACAGCCCGGCCGACCTGCGCGGCGCCTTCGCCAACGAAAAAACCTGGCAAACCCTGCGCGACAAGATCGGCGGCCTGCCCCACGTGAGCGTGGCGACGATCGTGGACGCCGATGGCGACATCGTCAGCTACTCGCGCTCCTGGCCGCACCCGAAGATCAACCTGGCCGACCGCGACTACTTCCAGGCCCACCGGACCAACCCGCACCTGGGGATCTTCGTCAGCGCGCCCGTGCGCAACAAGAGCAACGGCAAATGGACCTTCTATCTCAGCCGCCGCATCGACAACAGCCGCGGCGAGATGGTCGGCCTGGTGCTGATCGGCCTGTCCTGCGAATCGTTCACCAGCATGTTCAGGCGGATCAACATCGACCCGTCGTCGTCCCTGAGCCTCTACCGCAGCGACATGACCCTGCTGTCGCGCTCTCCGCCGGACGATGAGGCCATGGGCCGCACCGACCGCGGTGAACCCGTGCGCGCCGTGCTGGCCGGCGGCAAAGGCGCAGGCGTGCAGCTGACCGAGCCCGCCAGCGACCACCCCGGCGAGCCCCAGCTCCTCATGGACGCGGTGCGCCAGGTGGACAAGTATCCGCTGGTCGTGGACATCACGGTCACGGACAAATACTTCCTGCGCAACTGGACCACCATCGCACAGCTGATCGGGGCCCTGGCCGCGGGCAGCATCCTGGCGCTGCTGATCGCCTTCACCCTGCTGGTGCGGATGATCGGGCGCCGCGAACAGGACGCCCTCACCGCGCTGGAACTGAAGGCGCAGGCGGAAGCGGCCAACGAGGCCAAGTCCAGCTTCCTGGCTACCATGAGCCACGAGATCCGCACGCCGATGCACGGGATGCTCGGCATGTCCGAGCTGCTGCTCGAGACGCAGCTGACAGCGGAGCAGGACCAGTACGTGCGCCACATGCGCGACAACGCGGACACCCTCATCGGGATCATCAACAGCGTGCTCGATTTTTCAAAGATCGAGTCGGGCCGCACCGAGCTCGAAACCATTCCGTTCGCGCCGCTCGCGGCGGCCCAGCGGGTGGTGGAGCTGCACCGCCCCAACGCGCGCAAGAAGAAGCTGGAGCTGCGCTTCGACAGCGCGGTCGGTGCGGAGGTGCAGCTGATGGGCGACCCGACCAAGTTCGCCCAGGTGCTGGGCAACCTGGTGGACAACGCACTCAAGTTCTCGGCCGCGGGCAGCGTGCAGGTGACGCTGCGCATCGAAGGGAATGTGCAGCCGGGGCATCCGGTGCAGCTGCATTGCAGCGTGACCGACAGCGGCATCGGGCTGGAACCGGAAGCCCTGGGGCGGCTGTTCACGCCCTTCACGCAGGCCGACAGCGGCATCTCGCGCAAGTTTGGCGGCACCGGGCTGGGACTGGCGATTTCGCGGCGGCTGGTGGAGCTGATGGGCGGGGCGATTGCGGCGCAGAGCCATCCCGGCCAAGGCTCCACGTTCTCGTTCTGGATCATTTGCCCGGTGGCGGCGGTGCAGTCTCCGGTAGCGGATGCCCAGGCCGGAGAGGGAGCCCTGGCGAGTGTGTTGCCGGACAGTGGCCGGGTGCTGCTGGCCGACGACAATGAGCTGAACCGGCAGCTGGCAGCGCTGCTCTTGCTGCGGATCGGCTTCGTGGTGGACGAGGCGGAAAACGGCGAGGAAGCGGTGGAGATGTTCGGCGCGCGCCAGTACGCCCTGGTGCTGATGGACTGCATGATGCCGGTGCTGGACGGCTTTGCCGCCACGGCCCGCCTGCGCGCGGTCGAACGGGAGCAGGGCCGCGCGCGCACGCCGGTGGTGGCCCTGACCGCGAGCGCGGTCGATGGCGACCGCGAACGCTGCCTGGCCGCGGGCATGGACGATTACCTGGCCAAGCCGTTCAGCTTCGAGCAGTTCGAAGAGATGGTGCGCCGCTGGGTCGCTGCGGAAGTTTAAGCGATAGCCTGCGCCCACTGCCCGTCTCAGCTCAGGACGGCTGCTGGCGCCCGTCCCTCAAGGGTCGGTCCCCGCACGGGGACGGCCCCGGTGTTGTCCCCCGCGCCAGCGCTACAATGCGCGCATGCTCTCCGAATTTGACCTGATCCGCCGCTATTTCCAGCGGCCGCACCGTCCGGGCCAGGCGGTCCTTGGTATTGGCGACGACTGCGCCCTCCTCGCTCCCCGGCCCGGCATGCAGCTGGCCGTATCCACCGACATGCTGGTGGAAGGCCGCCACTTCTTCGCTGGTGCCGATGCGCGCCAGCTGGGCCACAAGGCGTTGGCCGTAAACCTGTCCGACCTCGCCGCCATGGGCGCGCGGCCGCTTGCATTCACGCTCTCCCTCGCGCTGCCTGCGGCCGATCCGGCGTGGCTGGAGCCGTTCGCGGAAGGCCTGTTCGCGCTGGCCGACGCACATGGGTGCGAGCTGATAGGCGGCGACACCACCAAGGGGCCGCTCACGATCAGCATCACCGTGTTCGGGGAGATCGCACCCGGCCACGCGCTGCGCCGCGCGGATGCGCAGGTAAGCGACGACATCTGGATCTCCGGCACGCTGGGCGACGCCAGGCTGGCACTTGCGGGCTACCTCAACGAAGTCCCGCTGACCGCCGACGAACTGGCCACCGCCGCCCCGCGCATGCACGCGCCCACGCCGCGCGTCGCCCTCGGCCTTGCGCTCGCGGGAGCGCCGGACACCGGCGAAACCAATGCTCGCGCTGCCGCCAACGCGGACGCGGATTCCGCGCCCGTGCGGGCAGGCGCTGCGCACAACAAACGCCTGGCCCACGCGGCGCTCGATATTTCGGATGGCCTGACCGGCGACCTGGGGCACATTTTGAAAGCCTCGAACGTCGGCGCCACGCTGGATGCCGACGCGCTGCCCGCCGGCCCCGCGCTGGCGGTCCAGCCGCAAGACCTGCGCCGCCGCTACACCGCCGCCGGTGGCGACGACTACGAACTCTGTTTCACCGCCCCGGCCGCGCACCGCGCCGCCATCGCCGCCGCCGGCGTGCATACCGGGACGCGTGTCACCCGCGTCGGCACCATCGACGCTGCCCCCGGCCTGCGCTTCGTGGACGCCGCCGGCCAGCCGCTCGACCTGAACGTGCGCGCCTGGGACCACTTCTCCGCCGAATGACGAGCACCGCCCCCGCGCTGCCGGGCTAGCCAGCCAGCACCTCGTCCACGCCATCGGCCTTCTCGGCGCTGGTCTTCCAGTAGTGCTGGAACGCCTGCCGGATGTTCTCGCGCAGCGCGTCGTCATCCCACGGCTTGGTGTAGAAGCGGTAGATCGAGCCGCGGTTGATAGAGTCGAGCACCGAGTCCACCGCCGTGTAGCCGGACAGGATGATGCGCACCGTCTCCGGATACATCTCCTTCACCTTGCTGAGGAATTCCGTCCCGCTCATGAGCGGCATGCGCTGGTCGCAGACGATCACGTGGACCGGGTTCAGGGCCAGCAGCTCGAAGCCTTCCGCCGGCGACACCGCCGTCAGCACCTTGTAGTTATCGCGCCGGAACAGCCGGTGCAGCGACGCCAGCACGTTCACATTGTCGTCCACGATCAGCAGTGTGGGCTGGCTGGCATCCGGCAGCGACGCATCCAGCGGGGCCCCGCGATTCTGGATCACCAGCTCGCCCAAAGCCTGGGCGGGCAAGGGACGGCTGAAGTGGAAGCCCTGGATCTCGTCGCAGTGATGCCGCTGCAGATAGGCCCACTGTGCGCGCGTCTCCACGCCTTCCGCCACCACCTTCATGTGCAGGCTGTGCGCCATGCCGATGATGGCGCGCGCGATGGCCGCGTCGTCCGGATTCACGGTCACATCCCGCACGAAGGCAATGTCGATCTTCAGTTTGTCGACCGGGAAGCGCTTCAGGTAGGCCAGACTCGAATAGCCGGTGCCGAAATCGTCGATGCCAACGATGACACCCAGCTCCTTGAGGTTGTTGAGGATGGCCACCGTGCGGTCGGCATTGGCCATCAGCGCGCTCTCGGTCAGCTCCAGCTCCAGGCAGTGCGGATTGATCTGGTGCCGCGCCAGCGCTGCCCGGACCACGCCTTCCAGGTCCCCTTCCACGAACTGGCGCGAGGACACATTCACCGCCACCCGCACGTCCCCGACGCCATTGGCCTTCCATTGCGCCATCTGTCTGCAGGCCGCATCGATGATCCAGTCGCCCACCCGCACGATCAGGCCCGTGTCCTCCATCACCGGCACGAATTCGGCCGGGAACACCATCCCGTAGCCCGGCCGGTGCCAGCGCAGCAGCGATTCGACGCCCGCGATGCGTCCCGTGCGCGTGTTGACCTTGGGCTGGAAGTAGAGCAGGAACTCTTCGTTGTCCAGCGCCCGGCGCAGCGCCATCTCCAGGTCCAGGCGCGCCAGCACCTGCACGTTCATCCCGGCGGTGAAGAAGCGGTAGCCGTCGCGTCCCGCTTCGCGCGCGCGGGCCATGGCCGCATCGGCAAACTTGACCAGCGTCTCGGGGTCGGTCGCATCGTCCGGATACATCGCAATGCCGATGGATGCGGTGAGCACCACTTGATGGCCATCGAGATCGAAGGGGGCGCGCAACTGCTCGCGCACCGCGTTCGCCACCTGCACCGCATCCTGCTGGTTGCGCGACATGGTGAGGATCAGCGCGAACTCGTCGCCCCCAAGGCGTCCCACCGTATCGCGAATGCGCACACAGTCCATCAGCCGCCCGCTGAACTGGCGCAGCAGCTCGTCCCCGCGCGCCGCGCCCAGCGACTCGTTGACGCCCTTGAAGCGGTCCAGCGTGATGAACAGGACCACGATGCGCCACTCCTTGTCCCGGGCCAGCTCGATGGCCTCATACAGGGTGCGGAAAAACAGCGTGCGGTTGGGCAGGCCGGTGAGGCTGTCGTAGGAGGCCAGGTGCCGCAGCCGCTGCGCCGCGATCACGCGCTCGGTGATGTCGCGCGCCACCGCGATCAGGATGCGGCCGCCGTCCGAGTCCACGGTCTGCCAGTTGATCTCGACCGGCACCGTGTTCTGGTCCGCGCGCTGCAGATGGCTTTCCACCAGCTCAGGTTCCGACGGTGCGGCCGGAGTGTCGCGGCGCGCCAGCGCCAGCTCGGCCAGGCCGATGGTCTGCGCGCCCGCGGCCTGCAGCCCGGCCCTGGTGTAGCCCAGCATGCGGCAGGCGCCTTCGTTGGCGTCGAGCACCTCCAGCGAGACTTCATCGAGCAGGAAGATGGCGTCCCCGGTCGCATCGACCGCGCTGCGGAAGCGCTGCAGCTGCGCGGTGCGGTCGCGCACCAGCGCTTCCAGGTTGCCGCTGTAGTCCACCAGCTTGCCGTTGAGAAGCCGCACCTCCAGCATGTTGCGGATGCGGGTCAGCACCTCCAGCGGATCGAACGGCTTGCTGATGAAGTCCCGCGCACCCGCATCGAGCGCCGCGATCTTGCGGTCCGGGTCCGCCGTCACCACCAGCACCGGCAGGTAGCCGTCCTCGATCTTCTTCAGCTCCTCCATCACCTCGAAGCCGCTCATGCCCGGCATGTGCAGGTCCAGCAGGATCAGGTCATAGCGGTGCTCCGCGTGCAGCGGTGCCACGGTGCGCGGGTCGCGCGTGTTGCTGACGTTCCGGTAGCCCGTGTTGACCAGCAGGTATTCCAGCAGCTGGACGTTGACCTCCTGGTCGTCCACCACCAGGATCCTGGCGTTCTGCAGTTCTTCCTTCGAGATCATGGCAATCCTTCCCGCTGCAGCACGCGGGTGGCGGCCGTCAGCATGCGGGCGCTGATGCGCAGGTGGGCCTGGGCGGCGGGCCTGAGCGCCACTTCGAAGCGCAGGCGGTCATCGGCGACCAGGAAATTGATCATGCTGCCGAGGGCGAAGGCGTCGGTGGAATCGGTCACCGTCAGCACCGGATGCCCGCGCGCGGCCGCCAGCAGATCGCCGCTGGGCGAGCCGGCAAAGAGCATGTGCACGCCCGCCAGGGAATCGCCGCGGCGCAGGCGGCGCACCTGCAGCGGGTGGCCGCTGGCGGTGCGCCCGGCCACCATCTGCTCCAGCTGGTCGGCCAGAGCGCTGTCGTGCGCCACGCCGATCACCACCGGGCTATCGGGCTGCGGCAGCGCGCCATCCGGCCACTCGACATAGCCTGCGAATTTGTAGAGGTAGGCCGCCTTGACCTGGCGCTCCAGCGCGTCGTCCGCGTGCGCGGAGCCGATGCACCATAGCCACGCCAGCAGCATGGCCCGCCCCAGCAGGCCCGCGGCGGAAGGACGCGGCGTCAGAAGCGCCATGTCACCCGTGCGGTGAGCTGCCGGTCCCACGAGCTGCGCCCGGCCGCGCTGCCGAATTCGGCGTGGCCATCGGCAAACAGGTTGAGCGCCTGGACGGACAGCTCCAGGTCTCGGCGCAGGCGCCAGCCAAGGCGGATATCGCCTGCCGTGTAGGCCGGCACGGAGGGCCGCGGCAGGCTGCCCACGTGGCGCAGGCCCGCATCGAGTTCCAGGTCGTCCGTCAGGTCCCAGGAGGAACGGAGGCTGGACCAGGCGCGCGGATCATTGTTGGCCAGGCCCGTGCTGCCCGCGAGATCCTGGCTGCCTGGGGCGAGTTCCAGCTCCAGGTGCTGGGCCGTGTACCCGGCGGTGAGCCGCCAGCGCGGCGTTACGCTCCAGGTGCCGGACAGTTCGATGCCGTAGCTGGTGCCATTGGCCTGGTTCCGGAAGACGGCGCCCGGGCCGGCCGCATTCGGCTCCAGCGTGCGCAAACGCGAATACTCGCTGTAGTAGAGCGTGGCCGCATACGAGAGGCTGGGGCGCGGCTGCCCGCGGTAGCCCGCCTGCACCACGCGCGCCACCTCGGACACGAAATCCGGCCCGCCCGCGATCGTGTACTGCGGCACGCCGTTGACCACTGCCGGTGCGGCCGGCGAATAGAAATCCCGGTCGATCCGGGAGGGCACGCGCACGGCGCGCGAGAGCGAGGCCCACAGCATGTGGTCGGGGTGGACGTCCCAGGCCACGCTCAGGTAGGGCAGCTTTTCGGTGCCGGTGTAGCTGTTGCGCTCCAGCTTGAGGCCGAGGTTCAGGCGCAGCGTCGCGGCCAGGCGCAGCTCGTCCTGGGCGTAGATGTTGGTCCAGGCGAGGATCTCGTCGCCCGGCAAAAACGCGAAGTTCGCGCCGTTGGTCACGTGGTCGCGCGCCTGGCGGTAGCCGCCGCCCCAGATCAGCAGGTTGGCCGCGTTCAGGCGCAGGGTGTGCTGCAGGTCCAGGTCGAAGGTATCCAGGTGCTCGATGAAGGCGTTGGGCTGGTCGCGCTCCGTGTGGTCCAGATAGGCCTGCACCCGCAGTTCGGAACCACCGGACAGGAGGCGCGTATGGCGCGCCAGCAGGTTGGCGCCGCCGGTCTCGATCTCGCGCGTGCCCGCCTGGTGCAGCGAGCCGTGGTAGGCGTCGCCCTGCAGGGTCAGGTCCCCGCCCAGGCCGGGCAGGTCGTAGCGGAACCCGGCCTGGCGGCGGCGCCACCCGGTCTGGGTATTGCGGCCCGCAGCGGTCTCGCTGTCTTCGCCCTGCGCGTACTTGCCGTACACGCGGTAGTAGCCGCCCCCCGCCCTGCCGCCATAGCGCACCGACCCGTCACGCACGTCGCGGCCGCCGCCCAGCGAGACCTGGCTGCCCTGGGTGTCGGCAGCGCGCCTGGTGATGATGTTGATGACGCCATTGACGGCGTTGGCGCCCCAGATGGTGGCCCCGGGCCCGCTGATGACCTCAATCCGGTCGACGTCTTCCAGCACCACGTCCTGCGCGTCCCAGTAGACGCCCGAGAACAGCGGCGAATACACGGTGCGCCCATCGATCAGCACCAGCAGCTTGTTTTCGAAGGCGCTGTTGAAGCCGCGCGCGGTGACGGCGTAGTTACGCGCATCCAGGCGCGCCACCTGCAGGTTGGGCGCGAGCCGCAGCGCTTCCGGCAAGGTGCTGGCGCCGGCGCGGCGGATTTCGGCGCCACGGATCACGTACACCGGCGCGGGCGTGTCCACCAGCCGCTCGCTGCGCCGCGACACACTGGTGATCTGGATGTTGGTGAGTTCTTCCAGCGACAGGCTGGCAAAATCCTCGGGCGCCGCGAGGGCTTCCCCGGCCGCTCGCGCGGGAGCGGCGGACAGCGCCAGCGCGGCGGCGGCGGC
>NZ_SPVF01000046.1 GCF_004614185.1 Zemynaea arenosa
GCCCGCCCCTGCCGCCGCGCCGGTCGCCGCCCCTGCCGCCGCCGCTCCGGCCGCCGCGCCTGAACCGACCGGCCACATCGTCAAATCGCCGATGGTCGGCACTTTCTACCGCGCCTCCTCTCCGGGCGCCGCCGCTTTCGTGGAAGTCGGCCAGAGCGTCAAGCAGGGCGACACCCTGTGCATCATCGAAGCGATGAAACTGCTGAACGAGATCGACGCCGACGTCTCCGGCACCGTCACGCAGGTCCTGGTCGAGAATGGCCAGCCGGTCGAATTCGGCCAGCCGCTGTTCGTCATCGGCTAAGCAAGCTAGCTGTGTAGGGCCATCGCGCGGCCGCCGTGGCCGCGCCGCCCGCGCCGGCATCCCAAGAGCCGGCCTTCTCAAGAATCGAACGCACATGTTTGAAAAAATCCTCATCGCCAACCGTGGCGAAATCGCGCTGCGCATCCAGCGCGCCTGCCGCGAAATGGGCATCAAGACCGTGGTGGTCCACTCCGAGGCCGACCGCGACGCCAAGTACGTGAAGCTGGCCGACGAATCGGTCTGCATCGGCCCCGCGCAATCGGCGCAGAGCTATTTGAATATGCCCGCGATTATCTCGGCCGCCGAAGTGACCGACGCCGAGGCGATCCACCCCGGCTACGGCTTCCTGTCCGAGAACGCGGACTTCGCCGAGCGCGTGGAAAAATCCGGCTTCGTCTTCATCGGCCCGCGCGCGGATTCGATCCGCATGATGGGCGATAAGGTCTCCGCCAAGCAGGCCATGATCAAGGCCGGCGTGCCGTGCGTGCCGGGCTCCGATGGCGCCCTGCCGGACGACCCGAAAGAGATCGTGCAGACCGCGCGCCGCGTGGGTTACCCGGTGATCATCAAGGCGGCGGGCGGCGGCGGTGGCCGCGGCATGCGCGTGGTGCACACCGAGGCCGCGCTGCTCACCTCCGTGCAGATGACCAAGGCGGAAGCCGGTGCCGCTTTCGGCAACCCGGAAGTCTATATGGAGAAGTTCCTCGAGAACCCGCGCCATATCGAGATCCAGGTGCTGGCCGATGAACACAAGCAGGCCGTCTGGCTGGGCGAGCGTGACTGCTCCATGCAGCGCCGCCACCAGAAGGTGATCGAGGAAGCGCCGGCACCGGGCATCCCGCGCAAGCTGATCGAAAAGATCGGCGACCGCTGCGCCGAGGCGTGCCGCAAGATCGGCTACCGCGGCGCCGGTACCTTCGAATTCCTGTACGAGAACGGAGAGTTCTACTTCATCGAGATGAACACCCGCGTGCAGGTGGAGCATCCGGTGACCGAGATGATCACCGGGATCGACATCGTGCAGGAGCAGATCCGCATCGCCGCCGGCGAGAAGCTGCGCTTCCGCCAGCGCGACATCATGCTGGCCGGGCACGCGATCGAGTGCCGTATCAACGCCGAAGACCCGTTCAAGTTCACGCCGTCGCCGGGGCGCATCGTGTCCTGGCACGCGCCGGGCGGTCCGGGCGTGCGCGTGGATTCGCATGCGTACGCAGGCTACTTCGTGCCGCCGCATTACGATTCGATGATCGGCAAGGTGATCTCGTATGGCGCCACCCGCGAGCAGGCCATCCGCCGCATGCAAATCGCGCTCTCGGAGATGGTGGTTGAGGGTATTCTCACCAACATCCCGCTGCACCGCGAGCTGATGGTGGACGCGCGCTTCATCGAAGGCGGTACCAACATCCATTACCTGGAGCACAAGCTGGCGGACATGCCCAAGGCTGAGCAGAAATGAGCTGGACCGAAGTCGTCATCGAAATCGCCCGCGACCACGCGGAGGCCCTGTCGGACGCGCTGATGGAAGCGGGTGCGCTGTCGGTCTCCGTGGAGGATGCGGACGAAGGCACAGAGCAGGAGAAGCCCATGTTCGGGGAGCCGGGCATGGAGCCGACCGAGACTGCGTGGGAGCACTCGCGCGTGGTGGCCCTGACCGACACCGATGCCGACCAGGCGGCCATCGTGGCCGAGGCTTGCGCGGCGATTGGCTTGGCTGCCGTGCCGTCGTTCACCACACGTGACGTGGCGGACGAAGACTGGGTCCGCAAGACGCAGTCCCAGTTTGAGCCGATCCACATTGGCCAGAACATCTGGGTGGTGCCGTCGTGGCACGAGGCACCGGATTCGAATGGCCTGATTCTCGAACTCGATCCGGGGCTGGCGTTTGGCACGGGCTCGCACCCGACCACCCGCCTGTGCATGGAGTGGCTGGAGGCGCATCCGGCGCCGGGCAAATCGGTGCTGGACTATGGCTGCGGGTCGGGCATCCTGGCCATGGTGGCCAAGAAGCTGGGTTCCGGCGATGTCGCGGGTGTGGACATCGATCCGCAGGCGATCGAATCGGCCAAGGCGAATGCGGAGCGCAACCGCGTGGCGATCGACTACTACCTGCCGGACGAATTCGCGGTCTCGCCGCGTGAGCAGCAGCGCTTCGATATCGTGGTGGCCAACATCCTGTCGTCGCCGCTCAAGCTGATGGCGCCGATGCTGTCGGGGCGCGTGGCCTCGGGTGGCGCGCTGGTCCTGTCGGGCGTCCTGGCGCGCCAGGCGGAGGAAGTGGCGGCGGCATATGCGCCGTTCATCCAGCTCAGCGTCTGGAAGGAGTTCGACGGCTGGGTCGCGCTGCACGGCCGGCTGTCCTGAGACATCACTGAACGCATGGCGCTCGCCACACAATGCCCCCACTGCGGAACGATCTTTCGGGTCGCGTCCGACCAGCTCAAGCTGCGTGGGGGAATTGTCCGGTGCGGGAAGTGCGGCGAAGTCTTTGACGGGAACGCGAGCCTGATCGATGTCGATGCGATCAGGGCGGGCAGCGCGGCGGCTCCGGTGCCAGGTCCCGCCGACACATCCACCGAATCGCCAGTCAGCCCCGCCGAGGCGTTCGACTCGGCCATTGAGGCCATCGAGGAAGCGGCAGCTGCGCAGCAACCTGCCTCCGGCGGCACCGACGTCGAGGTGTACACCCTCGATTTCAATACCCGTTTCACTCCACTCGGCATTCTGCCCAAGGCGGAAGCCGACCAAGCGGACGCAGAAGCGGATGCAAGCTTCGATGCGGAAGCGGAAGCAGAAGCGGAAGCTGAGCCAGATGCCGCCGAGCCTCCTGCTGCAACCACAGAGCCGGAGCCTGCATCGGAGCCGGACATGCCGCCCGCACCGGAACCGCTGACCGAGCCCGAGCCGCTGACCGAGCCCGAGCCGCTGACCGAGCCCGAGCCGCTCGCCGAGCCCGAGACGCTGCCCGAATCCGAGCCAGAAGTTCTCCCCGAGCCGGAGCCGTTGCCCGAACCCGAGCCGGAAATCCTTCCCGAGCCCGAGCCGTTGCCCGAACCCGAGCCGGAAACGCTGCCCTCACCGGAACCACTGCTCGAGGCCGAGCCGGAAGGGCTGCCTGCCCCGAATTCCCTGCTCGAGGAGGAGCCGGAAGCACCGCCCCAACCTGAGCCGCTGACCGAGCCAGACGCTCAGTCCGGGCGCGAGCCGATGCTCGAATCCGATGCTCCGCCGGCGCCTGCCGCAACGGCAGAGCAGGAGGACCAGCACGAAATCACTGGCGGCCAGGAGCCGGAAGCCTTGCCAGCGCTCGCCATCGACTTCGACCTCGACTTGCCCGCCACACCAACGCGCACCGGCGACGCCGCAACGTCTTCCGACTCCGCCCTGCCTGCCGACGAGGCGGAAGAAGCGGTAGCCTCCGAACCCCTGCCGGATGCCATGGCGGCGGCACATGCACGCCCCGAACCCGACCTGTCCGCCCTCCTCGACCACCGCGCGCAAACCGAAGAGATCACGCCCTTGCCCGCGCCGGACATCAGCAGCGAGGCCGAGCTGATCCCCGGCGCCATGGCCGTGGTGCCTGAACCAGCGGCGGAAGCGGATCAGGAAGCTTCAGCGGCAGCACAGGGGGAAGCAAAGGAGGAGGCACAAGCCGAGGTCGAACCGGCCGCCGAGGAAGAGCCCGACGAACCCAGCTTCGTCACCAAGTCCAAGCGCAAGGAAAAAACCACCCGCGTCATGCGCATCGTGATGGCAGTGGGCAGCATCATTCTCGTCACCGCCCTGCTCGCCCAAGCCGCCCTCACCTTCGGCAGCGTCCTCGCCGCCCGCTACCCGCAGCTGAAGCCCACGCTCAGCGCCACCTGCCAGGTGCTGGGCTGCCGCATCGCCCTGCCTGCCCAGCCGGAAGCGCTGGCCGTGGACACCGGCGAACTGCAAACCCTGGGCGCCGACACCTTCTCGTTCACGACCACGCTGCACAACACCAGCGCCCTGCAGCAAACCTGGCCTCACATCGAACTGGCGCTCACGGACGCCAACGACAAGCCGCTGATGCGCCGCGTGATCACGCCAGCGGAATACCTCCCCGCCGGCACCGACCAGAACAAAGGCTTCGCCCCGCGCACCGACCAGCCGGTGAAGCTCTACTTCGAACTGAAAGACCTGAAAGCGTCCGGCTACCACATCGCCGTCTTCTACCCGTAACCAGTCAAACAACACCCCAGACCATGACCACCAAAACCGCCCTGATTTGCGGCTCGCTCGCCTTCGACAAGATCATGCAGTACCACGGCCGCTTCGGCGACGCCCTGCTGGCCGATCAGCTGCACAAGGTGAACGTGTCGTTCCTGGTGCCGACCCTGCGCACCGAGTACGGTGGCTGCTCCGCCAACGTCGCCTACAACCTCAAGATGCTGGGCGGCGACCCGCTGATCATGGCCACCATCGGCCAGGACGGCGGCGACTACCTGAAGCGCTTCGAACAACAGGGCATCAGCACGCGCGGCATCAAGACCATCCCGCACGCCTACACCGCCCAGTGCTTCGTCACTGCGGACCAGGACAACAACCAGATCAACGCCTTCCACCCCGGTGCGATGGAGTTCGCGCACGAGAACAATGTAGCCGACATGGGCGAGCTGCGCGTCGCCATCGTCGCCCCGGATGGCCGCGGCGGCATGCTGAAGCACGCGCGCGACTGTGCCCAGCTGGGCATCCCGCTGATGTTCGACCCGGGCCAGCAGCTCCCGCGCTTCAACGGCGAGGAACTGATTGAATTCATCAACCAGGCCACTTACCTCGCCTGCAACGACTACGAATTCGAGATGCTGATGGACCGCACTGGTCTCACGCTGCCCGAGATCGCGTCGCGCCTGAAGGCGCTGATCGTCACCCGCGGCGAGAAGGGCTCCGAGATCTACGCCGACGGCCAGCGGCATGAGATCCCCTCCGTGCAGGCCGAAGCCGTGGTCGACCCGACCGGCTGCGGCGACGCCTACCGCGCCGGCCTCCTGTACGGCATCACGCTGGACCTGGACTGGCCAACCACCGGGCGCATCGCCAGCCTGCTGGGCGCCATCAAGATCGCCCACCAGGGCGGCCAGAACCACAGCTTCACGCGCGACGAGATCGCCCAGCGCTTCGAGGCGGCGTTCGGCTACCGCTTCTGATTCCAGGCGGCGCACGCGCCGCCGCTCCTGCCGATTTTTGGCATGTCCGGCGGGCCGCAGGCCCAGGTTTCGTGGGATACTCGCTGCGCGGTGCAAACCGCCCCGACTATACCAATCCAAGGAGACCTGTATGACGACCCACCTGAAACTCGCTTCGCTGGCCGCCCTTACCGCCGCGACCCTGGCCCTGCCGGCCGCCGCGCAGCAAGCATCTGCTCCGGCCAAATGCGCCCCGCACCCGATGGCCAAGTGCGGCGCCAAGGTCAAATGCGGCGCCAAGTGCAGCGCCAAGCACGCCTCGATGACGGCCAAGTGCGGCGCGAAATGCAGCGCCAAGCATGCGTCGATGTCCGGCAAGTGCGCCGCCAAGTGCTCCCCGAAATGCGCGCCGAAATGTGCCGCCAAGTGCGCCCCGAAGTGCGCGGCCAAGCACTGACGTGACGCGGCAGGCGCTGTCCCGCTGGTCCGACCCGGTGCAGCTCCGGGCGGAAGCCGGACAGCGCCTGCTGCAAACCTATGCCGCCCTGGCGGCGCGCGGCGCCCATCTGCTGGGCCACGTGCTGGGCGGCCAGGCGCCGCGCCAATGGGATCACTACCCCGAGCAGGACGCCATCGACCACGCCAGTGGCTACCAGTGGTTCTACCATTCCCATCATCCCGAAGACCGCGCCGGCGCTGCCGAGCATGGGCACATCCACCTGTTCGCCCGCCGGCCCCTGTGGAGCCGCCGGCTGAATTCGCGGAACGAACGCGCCTTCGCTGAACTGTGCGGCCATCCCGAGCCCAGCCCGGCGACTCGCCATCTGCTGGGCGTGAGCTTCGACGCGAAGGGCCTGCCCATTTCGCTGTTCACCGTGAACAGCTGGGTGACCGGGGACTTGATGCTGAGCGCCGGCCTCACCCTGGATCTACTCGACAGGATGGCCCTCGACACTGGCCACCCCGAAGTGGACGCCGTGCTGGAAACGGTGGTGTGCCTGTGCGGCCCCGAGCTGCGTGAGCTCATGCACCGGCGCGACGCTGCCTTGCGTGCCCATCCGGGCGCCGCCAAGCTGCAAGATGAGGCCCTGGAATTGCTCGCGGAAATGCCGATCGATCTCGACAGCAAGTTGGGCTGAGACCCGCGTCACAGTTCAACCGTGCGCGACCGGGGTCAGGCGCATACTTCAGCCATCGTCCGCCGCAAGGGCGGAACTCATCGATGGAGGAGCATCATGTCTTGCCGTTCACTCGGGCGCGCCGCCGCGCCGTTCATCCTGGCGCTTGCGGCCAGCATCCCGGCCCTGGCCCAGGACCAGACCGGCACCGCCAGCGTCATCCTGTCCAATCTCACCTTGACCACCAGTGCGGTGGGCAGTGGTGCCAACGGCGGCGCCACGCGCGGCCCGGACGAGCGCAGCTTCGGCATGGAAGCGATTGATACGGCCGGGCGGGCCTGGGGGGACGGCGGGAGCGCGGTCTCCAACGGCCCCCTCAACCTGACCCACAGCACCACGGAACACGACCACGCGATCGTGATCTCGAGCTGGACCTGGTTCTCCAGCAGCCCGCTGATTTCCGTGAGCGACCTGTCGCAGGCATCCGGTGTGCAGGACTGGGCCAGCGCCTTCAGCCAGCAGTCCGTCCAGACTCTCTTTCACCTCGCCCCCCACACCCGCCTGACCCTGACGGCCGATGTGGACCTGAACGCGGAACTGGGCATGGACGTGCCCTGGCAAAGCGCCTCATACAGCTTCTACTCCGTGTTCGCGCCCGTGGACGGCGGCGACGCGCAAAGCTACTACCGCGCGGCGTCCATCGCGCCTGGGCAGACAGCGGGCCTGACCGAGAGCATCAGCTTCAGCATCGAGAACACCGGCACGTCGACCATGGACATCGTCTGGCAGCGCGATGCCAGCACCTTCGTCGGCATGCTGGCGGTGCCGGAACCGGCGCCCATCTCGATGGCCATGGTGGGTGGCGGGATCCTGTTCTGGGCTGCGCGCCGCCGCGCCGCTAAGCCGGCACGTTAAAGCGAAGCGCCACCGCGGCCGGGTCCAGGCCCGTGGCGCGCACCTCCACCAGCTTGCGGCGGCTGGTCAGCCCGTGGGTGATGGTGACGGCACTGCGCGGTACGCCCAGCGTCTCGGCGACGAAGCGCACCAGCGCCTCATTGGCCCGGCCTTCGATGGGCGGCGCCTGCAGCTTCAGTTTGAGGGAATCGTCATGGAGGCCGACGGCCTCCGTCTTCTTGGCGCCCGGCTGCACATGGAAAGCCAGGCGCACGCCGCCCGCGATGGCGGCGCACCAGGGGTGATTCATCCGAACGGGAAGATGTTGTCGAGGATGATCTTGGCGATCTGCAGGAGAATCACCGCCACCAGCAGCGACAAGTCCAGCCCACCGACCAGCGGCACCACGCGGCGCAGCGGCCGCAGGATCGGGTCGTTCAGCGCCCGCACGAAGGGTGCCAGCGGCGCATGCGGGTTCACCCAGCTGAAGATCGCTTCGATGATCAAGAGTGCGATGAAGCCGTAGATAATCCAGGTCAGGAAGCGGTACAGCGCCATGAGCACGATGCCCTGGCCGCTCATCCCGATTGCCAGGTAGATCGAGGTCCCGAGCAGCACCACGATGAAGGCGCCGATCAGGCTCGCCCAGTCATAGCCGCCCACGCCCGGCACGATGCGGCGCAGCGGACGCACCAGCCAATCGGACAGCGTGAAGATGAACTGCCCCACCGATTGCGGTGGACGCACACGGATCGCCTGCATCCAGAAGCGCAGCAGCAGCACGCCGCCGAGGATACTGACCGCGGCATCGATGATCAGCTGAACGATACGAAACACGAGCTCTCCTTTGCTCCTTCAACGAAAAAAAACCGCTGTGTGACTGCTCACACAGCGGTATTTTGCCTTATTCCAGGCACAGCGGGCGTTACGGACGGCTGCTGGTCGGGAACGGCCATGCTGCTGCCGGAGCCAGCACGGTCTTGGCGGCCGGAGCGGCCGGTGCTGCCGGAGCGGCGGCGGCCGGTGCCGGAGCTGCTGCGGCCGGAGCCGGAGCGGCGGCCGGCTTGGCGGCCGGAGCTGCTGCCTTCTTCGGAGCGGCGGCCTTCTTGGCTGCTGCCGGCTTAGCTGCCGGAGCGGCCTTGGCTTCAGGCTTTTTTGCTGCTGGCTTAGCCGCTGCCTTTACTGCCGGCTTCTTGGCTGCCGGCTTCGCTGCTGCCGACTTGGCTGCGGGTTTAGCTGCTTTAGCTGCAGGCTTCGCAGCGGCTTTCTTGGCGGCCGGCTTGGCCGCAGCTTTTTTCGCTGCAGGCTTGGCGGCGGCTTTTTTCGCTGCAGGCTTGGCAGCAGCTTTCTTCGCTGCAGGCTTAGCGGCGGCCTTCTTAGCTGCAGGCTTGGCTGCGGCTTTGGCGGTCGACTTCTTCGCTGCCGGCTTGGCTGCAGCTTTCTTGGCTGCTGGCTTGGCTGCGGCTTTCTTGGCTGCTGGCTTAGCTGCTGCCTTGGCAGTGGACTTCTTCGCTGCCGGCTTGGCTGCTGCTTTCTTCGCTGCCGGTTTAGCTGCTGCCTTGGCGGAGGTCTTCTTCGCTGCCGGCTTAGCTGCTGCCTTCTTTGCTGCCGGTTTGGCTGCCGGTTTTGCGGCTGCCTTCTTCGCTGCCGGCTTAGCTGCCGGTTTAGCGGCGGCCTTCTTCGCTGCCGGTTTAGCGGCTGCCTTGGCTGCGGGTTTAGCGGCGGCTTTCTTAGCTGCCGGCTTGGCGGCTGCGGTTTTCGCCGTTGCCTTCTTCGGTTCTGCTGCTTTCTTAGCGGCTGTTGCCATTTGAGTTCTCCTTCATCTGGGATGAAAAGTTCATGTTTAAAACCCGTCCGGTCCTTGCGGTCCTGGCGGGTTATTCATCGGCACAAACCGTTGGAGCGGTGTTTATGCTAATGAATTCGGCACCAGCTGAACTGCTTCAACTCCTCACGAATTGAAGCACTTCAGCCATTGTCGCTTGCGCGACTTCTTACTTCTCCTGCTTCAAGTCGCTGATTCAACCCGGACATGCGGCCCGGCCGAAAACGAAAAAGCCGCCTTACCCGATCTCTCAGGCAGTGCGGCTCGACGTGTTCAGCGCTGGCTTTAAGTGCATATCGGTTTGAATCAACGTCCCACTTTTGATCGGTTTTTGGGGCGCTGCACACACAAAAAAATTTTTGTTGACAGCGTCCGGCAAATTCAATGACGTAAAGTACACGAAAACCTTACTAGCACGCAACTGGCGATGCGGATTTTCTCATTCTTTTTTTCGCGAGGACGCACGCATGAGCGCGTGCGTGCGCGTCGCGGCGCGCGTTGTGGATGAGTGCACTGGGATTTTTGGGCGGCTGCGGTGAAATGGCCGCTTCAAAGTAGGCCTTATTCCAATTGGGTTTCTTTCAATTCGGCGCCGCGCGGGAGATTCGCAGCAGCGCGCATCACGCGCGTGAGTCATGCGATGCATTCACTGTCCCATCTTTGCGACACAACGCACGCACAATCGCACCCGCGCACGATTGAAAGCGAGTCTGCGCACGATTGAGAACGCATAAGCAAAGCGATTTCGCGCGCACCGACACTGACGATTTCGCGCGCGCGCACATCATGTTCGACGTCTCCCACCTCCTCGCCTGGCTGCTGCTGACCATCGTGGTCCCGCTGATCGCGCCCGTAGCGCTGCTGGCCCTGCTCGCCCTCAGCCGCCGCTTCCGCCACCGCGCCCGCGAGCTCCTCCACCGCTCCATCCGCGAAGGCCAGCTGTGCTGGACCGCCATCGCCCTCTCCGCCGCAGCCACGTACGAAGCTGCAGACGTCCTGACCCGCATCGCGCTTGCTGGCGACACCAGTGGCGAGATCGCGCTAGGTTGGGGATTCGTGGGTTGTCATGTGCTGATCATCGTCGTGGCCTCCGTGATTGTTCTGCTCGGCGTGATGGA
Organism: Zemynaea arenosa; assembly: GCF_004614185.1. GTDB lineage: Bacteria > Pseudomonadota > Gammaproteobacteria > Burkholderiales > Burkholderiaceae_D > Telluria > Telluria arenosa. Next base: position 10,407 of record NZ_SPVF01000046.1, read on the forward strand.
CGCGGTGCTTGCCGAGGATGCTGGAGACTACACAGCCGGCGCTACTCCGCTCCTGATCCGCACTTCCATCGGCTTAGTCTTGTTTAGTGCTGCGCTCTCGGCGCGCAGCCACATGTGGGCGATGGCCAATTGATGGGAGGTCTTGTGTCCTGGTTTACGAAATACATAGAGCAGCGCGAAGCCAGGCTTCGGCTGATGAAGCAGGTGACGATTTTTGCCGGCGTCTGTACCGCAATCCAACTGACGCTGTCACTCCTCTACCTGCTGACCAGATAGTCGGCGCTCCGCCGAGCTCGCTCAGCTTGAGCGATGTCAAAACATCCGTGTCTGGCTCCCGATGCAATTGGGCTTTCCGCTTGACTGAACGGGAGAGGCGATGGCCGCCTGCAGACACATACGACAGACTCTGACTGCCGTGATCTTGCTTGGCTTTTGTCTGGGCGCCGAATGGGCGGAATCTGCCCCGCTCCCCAAAGAGGTGCAGCGGTTTATCGACCGCCGTGAAGCCTGTGATCACTTCCGCGGTGAAGATTGGGACGGCGACAAACAACGCAAGAAGGAGATTCTGCGAGAGCTCGACCGCTATTGCACCGGCACCGATAAAGCGCTGGCGCGACTCCGAACGAAGTATGCCCATGATCCCGCCGTCATCACCCGCCTGAAGGATTTCGAGGATGTGATCGAAGCCCCGCCCGAGCCGAAGCCCGCGCGCCACAAGAAATAGCCGCTGAGTCCGCCTCAGCAGTTTTGCGCTACCTCAAAGCTAGCCCCTCGCTCTCTCGGCTTAATGATGGTTCCGGTTGACACCGCCAGAAAGCAGAGGCCGATCATGACGCCTTTTCAACAAGATTCTCCGCTCGCTCCCGCCGCCTTCAATGCCGTCCTGGCGCTGTCTCTTCTATTGGGAATGGCGGTGGCCGCCGCCGAGCGCCACCCGCTACCCGCCGATATCCAGCGCTTGCTGGATAAATGGGACACCTGCCACCGCCCCGTTCCAAAAGATATCCAGCGCTATTGCCGCGGCTCCGCCGACGCTCTGGCCGCCCTGAAAATCAAATACGCCACCGACGCCACCATCAGCGCGCGCCTCAAGAATATGGAAGAGGAGATAATCGCCGCTGAAGGAGACCGACATGTACACCGATAACCCGTCCGGCGCCGCCCATCCCCGTCCGGCGCTCGACGACAAAACCCTGGAATTCATGCGCCAGGTATTTTCATGGGTCCGCGCCGGCCAGGCCGACGAATTGAAAGCCGTCCTTGATCAGGGCTTTCCGCCCAATTTGCGGAACGAACGCGGCGACAGCCTGCTGATGCTGGCCTGCTACCACGGCCATTACGCCGCTGCCCAAACCCTGCTCGATCACGGCGCCGATCCCGAAATTTTCAACGACGCCGGCCAGAGCCCCCTGTTCGGCGTCGCCTTCAAAGGCAACGAGCCGATTGCCACCCTGCTGCTGGACCACGGCGCCAACCCCAACGCCGCCGCCCCCGACGGCAAGACCGCCGTGACCTTCGCCGCCATGTTCGACCGGGTGGAGATCCTGCAGTTACTGCTCGACCGCGGCGCCGATCCGGTTGCCCGCGAACTCTCCGGCACCACCGCCCTGGACGCCGCCCGCCGCATGGGCGCCGTCCGCACCGCCGATCTCCTGGCCAAACTCCTCGGCGCCGACGCCTAGGCTGGCGTCTCCACCGCCCCGCCCGCTCGGCTCCGCCTGACTCACCAGCGCTACACTTCTGCCGCTCAGCACGCCGGGGTACGTCCCGGGCGGGCTGAGGCGCACATGTGTGTCGGATTTGGAACGGCGGACTCGGCTGGCACGAGCGCTGCATCATCCGCTGGCGAACCTTGGGCCCGCCCCAAGGCCCCTCCGTGCATACGTCGCGCACGTGCGGCTGTTGCGCTATGATCCTGCGCTGCTATTGAACAGAGCAGGAGCGCACATGACCGGGCCCGATCCCGCAGCCCATACCGCCGTAAGTCCGGCTGCCGCCGCCACCGACACCGGCACGGCTCGTGAAGCCGCCGACACCGCGAGCGTGGTCGGCACGCCGACCGCCGTTGCGCAGGACGCCCTGGCGCGCCTGTTCGCGCGCTGCGCCGCCATCGCCGACGACTGGGAAGGCCCGCAGCCCGACAAGTGGCGCGCCATGCTGACCGACACGCTGGCGGAACCTGCCCTGCAGACCGATGCCGCCCGCGCCGCCTTCGAACAGCAACTGGTAACCGTCCTGGCCAGCGGCTGGCGCCCGGGCCACGACGCCCTGTTCTGGGTCGCCCCGTCGGCATTTGGCTGGGACACCGCCCCCGCCACCCTGCTCCGCCACGGCGCCGCCGGCGAGCGTCTGCAGCAAGCCCTCGACGAACAGCGCACCTTCGACCAGCAGGTCGACCGCCTGCGCTTCCTGCAGCGCTACATCGCCGGCCGGCTGCGCCGCCCCGAGCTCCCGTCCGACGAAGAGCTGCTGTACCGCGTCCCCCACGCCGTTGACATGGTCCGCCGCTTCCCCACCTGGACCGCCACCATCACCGACCTGTCGGCTCTCGACCGCTGGACCGCCCGCTACGCCACCCTCCCCAAGGCCCGCGCGTTGCCGGCACCCGGCGACACCCGCCCCTGGTCCCCCGACGTCGAAAGCAACCGCGCCCTGGCCTGGATCGTGATCGGAACCGTGATCCTGCTGACCGCCATCGCCATCATCTCCCGCCTGGGCGAGAAACGTGGCCCACCCCCGCGCGCTCAAATGAGCTTCTCGAACACCGAGCCGGTCTCAGTGCCGCCACCCGCCAGCGCACCATCTAAATGAAAAAAGCCGCCCGAAGGCGGCTTTTGCATGCAGCGGTGCGGCCTGGGATCAGTCCCAGTTCAGCGCCCCGCCGGTCTGGTACTCGGTCACGCGCGTCTCGAAGAAGTTGCGCTCCTTCTTCAAGTCGATCATCTCGCTCATCCACGGGAACGGGTTCTCTTCCTGCGGGAACAGCGGGTCGAGGCCGATCTGGGTGGCGCGGCGGTTGGCGATGAAGCGCAGGTAGCCCTTGAACATGGTCGCGTTCAGACCCAGCACGCCCCGCGGCATGGTGTCCTCGGCGTAGCGGTACTCCAGGTCCACCGCCTTCAGGAACAGCTGCTTGATCTCTTCCTTGAAGGCCGGAGTCCACAGCAGCGGGTTCTCCATCTTGATGGTGTTGATCAGGTCAATGCCGAAGTTGCAGTGCATCGACTCGTCGCGCAGGATGTACTGGTACTGCTCGGCCGCACCGGTCATCTTGTTCTGGCGGCCCAGCGCCAGGATCTGCGTGAAGCCGACGTAGAAGAACAGGCCTTCCATCAGGCAGGCGAACACGATGATCGACTTCAGGAGGGTCTGGTCGGCTTCCAGCGTGCCGGTCTTGAACTCCGGGTTGGTCAGGGTCTCGATGAACGGGATCAGGAACTGGTCCTTGTCACGGATCGACGCGATCTCGTTGTAGGCGTTGAAGATCTCTTTCTCGTCCAGGCCCAGCGACTCCACGATGTACTGGTAGGCGTGGGTGTGGATCGCCTCTTCGAACGCCTGGCGCAGCAGGTACTGGCGGCACTCCGGCGCGGTGATGTGGCGGTAGGTGCCCAGGGTGATGTTGTTGGCGGCCAGCGAGTCGGCCGTCACGAAGAAGCCCAGGTTGCGCTTGACCAGGCGGCGCTCGTCCTCGGACAGGCCGTTCGGGTTCTTCCACAGCTCGATGTCGCGCTGCATGTTCACTTCCTGCGGCATCCAGTGGTTGGCGCAGCCGGCCAGGTACTTGTCCCAGGCCCACTTGTACTTGAAGGGGACCAGCTGGTTCACGTCGGTCTTGCCGTTGATGATGCGCTTGTCGTCGGCGTTGACGCGCTTCGCGATCTGCTCGGCGGACGCGCCGGTGTCGCCGGCGGCCGGGGCGCGCGGTGCGGGTGCGGAGGAAGTGGCTTCGTCGTCCCAAGAAAGCATGATGATGTCCTTAGTGCGTATTTATATAGTGTAGTCAAAAGCGCCCGGACTGGCCGGGCGCGTTACGGATGCTTACGGTATTACTGGCAGGCTTCGCACTCTTCGAAGCCCGGGTCGCCCGGACGCAGGTAGCAGGCGGCGCCCTCGGCCACTTCCGTGGCGGCGGCTGCCGGTTGCGGGGCGGCCGATCCAGCCGACATGCCACCGTCCACGGCCACTGCATTCAGCGCGCCGGTCTTGGTGGTCGACTTCTCCATGTGCGACGCCGCGATAGTACGCAGGTAGTAGGTGGTCTTCAGGCCACGCAGCCAGGCCAGCTTGTAGGTCTCGTCCAGCTTCTTGCCCGAGGCGCCTGCCATGTAGATGTTCAGCGACTGGGCCTGGTCGATCCACTTCTGGCGGCGCGAAGCGGCTTCCACCAGCCAGCGCGGCTCGACTTCGAACGCGGTGGCGTAGATGTCGCGCAGGTCCTGCGGCACGCGGTCGATCTTGGTCAGCGAGCCGTCGAAGTACTTCAGGTCCGCGATCATCACTTCATCCCACAGGTCGCGGGCCTTCAGGTCGCGCACCAGGTAGGCGTTGATCTCGGTGAACTCGCCCGACAGGTTGGACTTCACGTACAGGTTCTGGAAGGTCGGTTCGATACAGGCCGACACGCCGATGATGTTCGAGATGGTCGCGGTCGGGGCGATCGCCACGCAGTTCGAGTTACGCATGCCGAACTGCTTGATGCGGTTGCGCACCACGGACCAGTCCATCGACTCGGACATGTCCTGCTCCAGGTAGCCGCCGCGCTGCTCAAGCAGCAGCTTGACCGAGTCCTGCGGCAGGATGCCGCGGTCCCACAGCGAACCTTCATACGATTCGTAGCGGCCACGCTCCTCGGCCAGCTCGGTCGAGGCCAGGTAGGCGTAGTAGCACACCGCTTCCATCGAGCGGTCGGCGAATTCCACCGACTCCTGGGAGGCGAACGGCACGCGCATCATGTGCAGGCAGTCCTGGAAGCCCATGATGCCCAGGCCCACCGGACGGTGGCGCAGGTTGGAGTTCTTGGCCTTGTCGACGGCGTAGTAGTTGATGTCGATGACGTTGTCCAGCATGCGCATCGCGGTGCGGATGGTCTTCTGCAGCTTGACGTGATCGAGCTTGCCCTCTTTCATATGGGCCGGCATGTTCACGGAGCCCAGGTTGCAGACCGCGATTTCGCTGTCGTTGGTGTTCAGCGTGATCTCGGTGCACAGGTTGGACGAGTGCACCACGCCCACGTGCTGCTGCGGCGAGCGGATGTTGCACGGATCCTTGAAAGTGATCCACGGGTGGCCGGTCTCGAACAGCATCGACAGCATCTTGCGCCACAGGTCCAGCGCCTCGACCTTCTTGAAGACGCGGATTTCGCCGCGCGCGGCCTTGGCTTCGTACTCGGTGTAGGCGGCTTCGAAGGCCTTGCCGGTCAGGTCGTGCAGGTCCGGGCACTCGGACGGCGAGAACAGCGTCCAGTGCGACTTCTCCATCACGCGCTTCATGAACAGGTCCGGAATCCAGTTCGCGGTGTTCATGTCGTGGGTGCGGCGGCGGTCGTCGCCGGTGTTCTTGCGCAGGTCGAGGAATTCTTCCACGTCCATGTGCCAGGTCTCGAGGTACGCGCAGACCGCGCCTTTGCGCTTGCCGCCCTGGTTCACCGCGACGGCGGTGTCGTTCACCACCTTCAGGAACGGGACCACGCCCTGGGATTTGCCATTGGTGCCCTTGATGTGCGAGCCGAGCGCACGCACCGGGGTCCAGTCGTTCCCCAGGCCGCCGGCGAACTTCGCCAGCAGGGCGTTTTCCTTGATCGCCTCGTAGATGCCTTCCAGGTCGTCCGACACGGTGGTCAGGTAGCACGAGGAGAGCTGCGAGCGCTGGGTGCCCGAGTTGAACAGGGTCGGGGTCGACGACATGAAGTCGAAGGTCGACAGCAAGTTGTAGAACTCGATGGCGCGCGCTTCGCGGTTCTCTTCGTTCAGCGCCAGGCCCATGGCCACGCGCATGTAGAAGGCCTGCGGCATCTCGATGCGGATGTCGCGCACGTGCAGGAAGTAGCGGTCGTACAGGGTTTGCAGGCCGATGTAGCCGAACTGCAGGTCACGGTCGGCGACCAGCGCCTTGGACAGCTTGGCCAGGTCGAACTTGGCCAGTTCCTCATTCAGCAGTTCCGCCTCGATGCCCTTGGCGATGTACTTCGGGAAGTACTCGACATAGGCTTTCGCGGCGTCGGCCTGCTTCACCTCGGAGCCGAAGACTTCTTTACGGATCGTGTGCAGCAGGATGCGGGCGGTGACCTGCGAGTAGGCCGGGTCCTTTTCCATCAGCGCGCGGGCGGCCAGGATGGCGGACTTGTGCAGCTCTTCGACCGGCACGCCGTCGTACAGGTTCTTCACGGTTTCGGCCAGGATGGCTTCCGCGTCGACGTGCTTCTCCAGGCCCACGCAGGCAGCGCCGATCAGGCCACGCACTTCGGCGATGTCCAGCGGACGGCGGGTGCCGCCATCGACCACGTGGATCTGCGGTGCGGCGATGTCGGTCGCGCCGGACGCCTCGCGCGCCTTGCGGCGCTCTTCCATCTGCTTGGCGCGGTACAGCACGTAGGCCCGTGCCACGTCATGCTCGCCCGAGCGCATCAGCGCCAGCTCGACCTGGTCCTGCACGTCCTCGATGTGGAAGGTGCCGCCCGACGGCTGGCGGCGCATCAGCGCGGCCACCACGTTGTCGGTCAGCTGCTCCACGATCTCGCGCACGCGTGCCGAGGCCGCGCTCTGTCCACCATGGACGGCGAGGAAGGCCTTGGTCATCGCGACCGCGATCTTGGACGGTTCGAACCCGACCACCGCGCCATTGCGGCGAATGATGCGGTAGTCACCCTGCGCGGCGGCTTCCGTCGGCTTGACGGCCGGCGTGTCCATGCCCTGCGAAGGCGGCAGTGCTGCGGGGGAGATGTCGTGGGAAGTTTGCATTCGGCCTCCAAGCTGCTGCGGTGTCTGGGCACCGCGTCTGTACAAGTCAAAAAACAAAAAAGCTCCGCCAACCGATGCAGCCTGAACGGCTATCGCCTCAATTTTCGGAAACTCGGGTTGTGGTGGGAGGGGGTCCCGGCGCTACTACATCTAGTGATGAGTCTTGATATGAGACTAATTGTAGTGCCTCGAAAAGGGGGAAGCAATGGGTTTCCGGAAGATTTTTTTCATCCAGGAAGCTTGACTTCGGCGAGGCTGGAAACGATGCGTACTGGCCGGTGAGTGTGCGCTAACACGGGTTTTTTTTCGTGAGAATCGGTGAGCAAGTTCGTGAACTTGGGCCAGTCAAACCAGGGGCCGGGATCGGTCTTGCGGCCTGGTGCGATGTGTTCGTGACCCATGATCGCGGTGATCGGGTAACGGACCAGCAGTGCGCGCGCGAGGGTGACCAAGGACACATATTGTGCGGCGGCGAAGGGCACGAAGTCGCTGCCTTCCACCTCGATGCCGACCGAGAAGGCATTGCAGTTCTCGCGCCCTTCGAAGGACGAGACGCCGGCATGCCAGGCCCGCTGGTCGGCGGACACGAACTGCACTACCCGGCCGTCGCGCCGCACCAGGAAGTGGGCCGAGACCTGCACGCCGCGCAGGCTGTCAAAGGTCGCGTGGGCGCTGAAGTCAATACGGTTGGTGAACAGGTCCGGCACGTGCGGGGTGCCGAACTGCCCGGCCGGAAGGCTGATGTTATGGATGACGAGCAGGGTCACCGCTTCGCCACTCGGGCGTGCGTCGAAATTGGGGGAGTCGTAGCGGTGCGCGGAGGAGTACCAGCCGTCCGCGCTGATTAAAGAGCGCTCGTCATGCTCATCCGGCGGCCGGTCAGTCATCGGGGGCCTGGATGTCGAGCTTCTGCATCTGGTAGCGCAGCTGGCGGAAGCTAATGCCGAGCAGCTGGGCGGCCTGGGTGCGGTTGAACTGGGTCTGGACCAGTGCTTTTAATATGATGTCACGCTCGATTTTTTCAAGGTAGGCCGGGAGGTCGCTCGGCAGTTC
>NZ_SPVF01000020.1 GCF_004614185.1 Zemynaea arenosa
AGCTCAGGCAGTGCAGCGAGCGGTACGTCCGCCGTCGCCAGTGGCCAGCGCCCCATGGCGCAGCTTCCGGCCACGCGCCCGACGACCGACCAGAAAGCCCAAGGCACTACAGCCCAGGCCTCGTCCCAGCAAGCCGCCAGCCACGCAGCCGCCGGCAAGCAGCCCGCCAGCGGCCAAGCTGCCACCGGTCGCGATGCCAGCGCATCCACCGGAGGCAAACGCTGATGGCGGCGCAAGCGCGCCTCCCCATCGCGGTTCTCATGCAGCGCCGTGCGTCGCAGCACATCTGGGCCGACGACACCTGGGAGGCGGTCGCCGTCGTCCCCGACAGCGGCAGCACCCCCGCCATCACCATGCTGACCACCAGCCCGGAGCGCGACACCTACCTCGTCCCCGGCCTCGAACTCCAGCTGCACCGTGACGAACACGATGGCTACTACGAGAACTGCATCGCTCCCGAAGCGAAAGTTTTCGTCCTGTGGCGCATGCAGGACGGCCGGGCCATCCCCGTGAAGGCCTCGGTCAGCTACGCCGAAGGCACTCGCATGTTCGACTCCGGCGAACGGGCGGATGGGGTCACGATGCCCGCCGAGATCCAAAGCTGGCTGGCCGATTACCTGGCCCATAATTACGAGCCCCCCGAGCGCGGGCGCCGGAGAGGCCACCATGGCTGACGGTTTCCTGCGCCGCTGGTCCCGCCTGAAGACCGAGTCGCAGCTCGCACCCACCGCGCCCCAGCCCATGCCCGCCGCGCCCCCGCCCGCGTCCACCGCGCTCCAGCTCACGCCCGCCGCCCCCCAGCCCAAGTCCGCCGCGCGGCCCGGCTTGACGCAATGTGCGCCCGCCGGCCGTACCTCTGCCCTGGAGTCCGCGCCGCCATCTCCTGGGCCTACGCTCGAAGACGTCGCGGCCTTGACGGCCGATTCCGATTTCGCCCCCTTCGTTACCCGCGCAGTCGACGCCGACGTCCGCCGCAGCGCCCTGCGCAAGCTGTTCACGGACCCGCACTTCAACCGCATGGACGGCCTGGACGTCTACATCGGCGACTACACCCAGGCGTCCCCCATGCCCGCCGCGATGCTCGCCGCCCTCGACCACGCCCGCAACATCTTTGGCCCGCCAGCGGAAGACGCTGAAGCCACCGCGACCGCCGCTGCTTCCGATGCGTCACACGGCGCGACCGCCGCTGCTGACTTGTCGCCGGAATCCCCGAGCCTTGCGCCCACGGCCGCGCCGCCAGCCGCCAGCGACAGCCCGGCCGCCAGCACTGCGCCCACTGCATCCGCGCCGGACGCCACAGCGCCCAGCGCACCCGCGGCGTCCATCACCACCGATCCCCACGCCGCAGCGCTTACCGCAGCGGCCCCCGAAACTACATGAGCAAGGACCTGAACATGGACATGAGCGCGCTCCCCGGCGCCAACGGCCTGGCCCGTGCGGCCGCATTGGCCGCTGCGGCCGCGCTGCCGGACCCGGACCCCGTCCCCACCGTCTCCTACCGTTCCGAAGGCCGCGTCCTGGTGGTCGGCTGTGCCGCGGACGTGGTGCGCTGGACCGACACCATCCCCGCCCCGCTGGTGGCCAGCATGGCCTTCATCCGTACACATGAAGACATCGCCCTCGCAGGCCACCTGGGCGCCTTCTTTGCCAGGTGGCGCAACGGCAGCGCCACCCTCGAAGGCACCTTCGACCTCGTGCTCGACCTCTGCGATCCGCCGCTGCTGAACCGCGCCGACCCGCCCTTCGGCTACTTCGCCCCGGCGCCGGCCGAGGAAGCGCGTGCCGCAGCCATCGGTGAACTGAGCGCCATGACCGGCCTGTTCGAAAAGCCGAAATACTTCGCCTATAAAGAGCGCACCTGCGCCCACTCCCGCAACCGCAAGACCGGCTGCACCGCCTGCATCGACATCTGCTCCGCGCGCGCCATCGCCAGCGACGGCGACAAGATCAAGGTCGACCCCTACCTCTGCAAAGGCTGCGGCGCTTGCACCACCGTCTGCCCCTCGGGCGCGATCTCGTACGCCTATCCCGGCGCCGCCTACACCGGCGCGCGCCTGCGCACTTTGCTCGCAGCCTACGCCAGTGCCGGCGGCACCGATCCCGTGCTCGTGTTCCACGCCGAAGAGGGCAGGGCGCTGCTGGAGGCCGATCCGCTCCCGGACCACGCCATCGCCATCGAGCTGCACCACATCGCCTCGGTCGGCCTGGAAGTCTGGCTCTCCGCCATCGCCTATGGTGCCACCGGCATCGTGCTGCTGGCCACCGGCCGCGAGTCCCCGGCCTACCTGGATGCGCTGCGTGGCCAGATGACCATCGCCCAAACCGTCCTGCGCGAACTGGGCTACGCCGGCCGCCACTTCGCCCTCAGCACCGGCACCATCGCCGCACTGCCGAAGGGGGAGGTCCCGCAGGCCCGCGCCACTTATCATGTCGCCAACGACAAGCGCAACACCCTGGACTTCGCGCTCACCCACCTGCACACCCACGCACCATTCCAGCCGCAGGACATCGGCCTCCCGCCCGGCGCCCCTTTCGGCCAGGCCCGCGTCGACAGCACCCGCTGCAGCCTGTGCATGTCCTGCGTCGGCGTCTGCCCCAGCTCCGCGCTGATGGACAGCCCCTCGCACCCGCGCCTGTCCTTCGTGGAGCAAAACTGCATCCAGTGCGGCCTGTGCGCCGCCACCTGCCCGGAAGACGCGATCACCCTGGTCCCGCGCCTGACTTTCACCCCCGAGCGCCGCCAAGCCGTGGTGGTGCACGAAACCCAGCCTTTCAACTGCATCAGCTGCGGCAAACCATTCGGCACCCTCCTGATGGTGGAACGGATGCTCGAACGCCTGGCCGGCCACGCCGCCTTCAGCGCCCACCCCGAGCGCCTGAAGATGTGTGGTGACTGCCGCGTCGTGGCCATGATGCAGTCCTCCGCGCCACCTTCGATTTAACAATTCGAAGTTCCTCCTGCAGCGCCGCCCGCCCTGCGGCGCCACACTTTTGGCAAGTCCATAACACCCCGTAGCCAAGCGATAACACCTCTGTATGTCTTGATATCTGTGTGCGCAAAGCGCGACACTTTCGTGGCGGTCTGCAAACGATTGCGCGAAAAAAGTGTGTCGTGAATTTTGCCGTGTGGAAATTCGTGTATATTGGTTCGTAGGCCTGATCCTACAGCTCGACGGCCATTTTTCCAGACACGATTCGCCACCCGGAGTCCTCCCAATGAAGTCCCCAGTCCGTACCGCAGCCCGTCTTGCCGTGCTGTCCTGCCTCGCCTACGCCGCATCCGCGCACGCGGACTGGGTCGTGGCCAGCGATGTCGAAGCCATCAAGCCCTCTCCCGCCAATTTCTCGGTGCAGCCGCAGAATCCGCCATCGTTCGCCTGGTCGCGCCACAGCAGCAACCCGCCGTCCTACGTGGTGGAAGTGTCCAGGGACGGCGCCGTCGCCTATACCTTCACCAGCGCCCGTAACTGGTACCTGCCGACCCAGGCTTTCCCGGCCGGCCACTACACCTGGCGGGTGCGTCCGTCGACCTCCACCACCGCGTGGTCGGACGTCCGCCAGTTCGATGTCACCGCCACCGCCAGCACCTTCCTGGTGCCGGACAACGCTGCCTTGCGCACCGCGGTGACCCAGCGCGTGCGCCCGCGCCAGCTGCCGGCCGGCTTTGTGCCCGCGTCCCAGTGGACTGCCGCCATGTCGGCCGAGCGCTCCAAGCCGCTGACCACTCTGCGCAGCGAAATCGACTACAAGATCACTGGCATGGCGCCGGTCAGCGATGCGCTGTGGCCCCTGACCAGCAGCACCGGCACCGCTGCCGCCCTGGCCGCGCAGGCCTCGGACATCCGCACCAAGATCAACAACATGGGCCGCCAGCTGGAAGGCGCTGCGCTGCTGTACCGCCTCACGCTGGACCCCAAGTACCTGAATGAAGCCCTGGCCCGCGGCGACCAGCTGGCCTCCCTGTCGCCGACCGGCCCCACGTCCTACGCCAACCAGGACCAGGGCACGCGCGTGATCTGCCTGTCGATGATCAAGGCGATCGACATGCTGCACAACGAGATCGACGCCACCCGCCGCGCCAAGTGGCTCGGCGTGATCGACCTGCGCGCGACCGACATGTACAACGACCTATCCAGCAATAACATGCGCCTGGACCAGTACCCGTTCGATTCCCACGGTGGTAACAACCTGGGCTTCCTCGCGCTGATCGCCACCCTGGCCGTCGGCGACATCCCGAATGCGAACACCTGGTTCGACTTCGCCACCCGCGCCTACATCAACAGCATCTACGCCTGGAGCGGCCCGGAAGGCGGCTACGCCAACGGCTCCGCCTACGGCCAGTATGCGGCCGACTACGCGATCCAGATCTGGCAGCCGATGAATCAGGCTTTGGGCGTGAATCTGTTCACCAAACCGTGGTCGAATGGCTTCATGCAGTTCTTCGCGCACTTCGTGCCGCCTGGCGCGACCCGCCACGTGTTCGGCGACGAGAACGAAGTGGCCCCGGACTTCCGCCTGCTGAAGGCCTACGCCTCGCGCTTCGACACCCCGCAGGCCGCGTGGTACGCCAAGAACATCAGCGGCGACGAGGACACCCTGTCCTTCCTGCAGGCGCCGTATCCGCTGCCGTACACCCGCGCCACCAGCGTGGTCGCGCCGCCGAATGCCGCGCTGTATCCGAGCATCGGCTGGGTCGCCATGCACAGCGACATTGCGGACCTGAAGCGCACCTCGGTGTACTTCAAGTCCAGCCCCTACGGCTCGTACAACCATAGCCACGGTGACCAGAACAGCCTGACCGTGTCGAGTGGTGGCCGCCCCCTGCTGATCGAAGCGGGCTACATGGACTACTACGGCTCTCCGCTGCAGCTGGACTGGTACAAGACCACCAAGGCGCACAATGCCATCACCTTCGATGGTGGCGTGGGCGAGCCGGTGGACGGCAACACCATCAACCTGACCCGCACCGGCGCGGTGACTGGCTTCTCGACCACCCCGTCGCTGGACTACGCGGAAGGCGACGCCACCGCGGCCTACGCCGGCGCGCTCAAGTCGGCCCTGCGCAAGGTCTGGTACCTGCGCGGACAGGATGTGATCCTGGTGCAGGACAAGGTCTCTTCGGCCACCGCCCGCGCCTTCGAGTGGAACCTGCATACTCCAGCGGCGATGAGCTTCACCGCGGCGGACAACTCGGTCTCCTCGACCAACGTGGACCGGTCGGTGTGCGTGCGTCCGCTGGTGAATGCGTCCGGCATGAGCTTCCAGACCCGTACCGGTCCGGCGCCGAAGGCCGGCACCTACGAGGCGCATGCGGCCTACGTGCTACCGTCCGCGCTGGCGGGTGAGTTTGTGATGATGATCGACGTCGGCTGCAACAAGCCTGCGGTGCAGATGACCGAGACCACGACCTCGCGTACCTTCACCATCGGCGCGCAAACCATCACGATGCAGAAGTAATCTCCGCGCGGAGATGCGACGGGCCACCCAGCCTCGCGGCGGGTGGCCCGTTTTTTATGGAGCCGTGGTTTAGTCGCGGTCCGGCGCGCCGGGCGGGAAGTAGGAGCGGAACCGGCGGCCCTCCTCCACGGCCCGCGCAAACGACGGGCGGGCCAGCAGGCGTGCGCGGTACGCGCGCGCGTGCTCCAGCTCCTGCGGAATCGGGTGCACCCAGTCCGCATAGAACAGCGAAGGCGCAGCCGCGCAATCGGCCAGCGAGAAATTGTCGCCTGTGGCCCATGGACCTCCTTTTTCCAACTGCGCATCCAGCCAGCGGTATGAGCGCTCGAGCCTCTCCTTGGCCTCGCTCACGCCCACCGCATCGCGCTGTTCCGGCGCGCGCAGGAAGTCGAACACGATGCGCTGCATCGGCGTCATCACGTAGTTGTCGAAGAAGCGGTCCATGAAGCGCACCCGCAGCGCCGCATCCGCGTCGGCCGGGATCAGGGCAGGGTGGCTGCCGCGGTAGCGCCCCAGGTATTCAATGATGACGCTCGATTCGGCCACCGTCCGGCCTTCGTCCACCAGCAGCGGCATCATGCGGATCGGCCAGAGTTCTGCGAACTCCTTGTCCACGCTGTCATCGCCATCGTTCAACATGCGCAGTGTGAATGGCAGCTCGTACTCGTAGAACGCCGTGGTCACCTTCTGGTGGTAGGCGGAGAAGGGGTGGCCATACAGGTGCAGGGTCATCGTCGGGTCTCCAGTGATCATTGAAAGAGGCTGGGCATGCGGTCGAAGTGCGCCGCCGTGCCGAATTCGCGCGACGGCACGCCTTGCGCGGCGGTGGTCCCGTCCAGGAAGGCCACCTGCTCATGGAAGCGCTGCACCGTGCCGTCCCCATCGCGCAGGAATTCCACGGTGGCCAGCGAGGCCGAATGGTGGTTGCCGTTGAGGTGCATGTCGTAGATGTAGACCAGCCGTGCGCCCGGCACCACGTGGTGGTAGCGCGCCGTGAACAGCGTCTCGCGCGGCGTAGCACCTCCAAAGCGGCCATGCAGGAGCTCGACGCCGCCTTCGCGCACGTCCAGCTCGCGGTTGATCAGCGTCCAGCTCTCCGGGCCGGTGAACCACTTGGCCTTCAGTTCGATGTCCGTCCACGCTTCGAACACGCGCTCGGGCGGGGCAGGGTAGCGGCGCTCGATGACGAATGCGCCGTGATAGATGGGGTCTTCTTGCATGCGGTCTCCTTGTTAGCGTTTGTTCGATGTGCGCTTCCTGGGCGCGGCCGGTTCCGCGAACAGCGCGCCGAGGCGGTCGAAATGCGATTCCCATTGCTGGCGGCGCTGGCTGAGCCAGGACTCGGCGAGGCTGATGGCGTGCGGGTCCAGGGTGCATGTGCGCACCCGGCCTTCCTTCTGGGTGCGCACCAGGCCACTCTGCTCCAGCGCCTGGATGTGCTGCACGACTGCGGCCAGCGTCATGTCCAGCGGCGCCGCCAGTTCGCTGACGCTGGCGCTGCCGCGCGCCAGCCGCAGCACGATCGCGCGCCGGTTCGGCTCGGAGAGGGCGCGGAACACCGCGTCGAGTTTTTGTTCATGGTTAAGCATGTGCTTAAGTATCTACGTGGTGCGCTGAATAGTCAAGCATATGCTTAACTATCGCTCCCGCGCTGCCGTGCCATCGGTGCTACCATCGGCCGGTTCAAGCAGCAGGAAGTACAGGAGAAGCGGGATGTGGATCGGTGTGGCGTGTGGGCTGGCGGCGGGTGCGCTGTGGGGCATGGTGTTCATCGTGCCGGTGCTGCTGGCGGCGTTTTCCCCGCTGGAGCTGGCGGTGGGCCGCTATGTCGCGTACGGCCTGATCGCGTTGGCCATGGCCGCGCCGCGCCTCCTGCCGCTGCTGCGCAAACTGGATCCCTCCGACATTGCCGCCATGGTGCGGCAGGCGCTGGCAGGCAACATCGTCTACTACGTGTTCCTGGCGCTGGGCGTGAAGCTGGCGGGCGTGCCCGCGACCTCGCTCATCGTCGGCATGCTGCCGGTGTCCGTGACGCTGCTGGGCCGTAATGATCACGGCGCCGCGAGCCTCAGGGACCTCGCCGCGCCGCTGCTGATGATCGGCGGCGCGGTGCTGTGCATGAATGCGGACGTGTTCATGCACGCCGGGCCGGGTGCGGGCAGCGCCACCGTGGCCGGCAAGGTGCTCGGCATCCTGTGCGCCACCGCGGCGCTGGCCTGCTGGACCTACTACGCGTTGGACAACGCGCGCTTCCTCAAGCGGAATCACCATTTCACCGGCGCCGAATGGTCGATGCTGTATGGCCTCGCGAGTGGCGCCATTGCACTGGTGATCGGCGTGGTCGCGCTGGCCCTGTTCAGCGGCCAGGTCACCGGCGCCGCAGCCGTTGCGAGCGGGCGCGATTGGGGACGCTACGCGATGGTCAATGTGCTGCTGGCATTGGGCGCCTCCGTCATCGGCAACCACCTGTGGAACGTGGCCAGCCGCCGCGTGCCGGTCACACTGTGCGGCACCCTGATCCTCTCCGAGACCTTGTTCGCCTTCCTGTATGGTTTCATCTACCAGCAGCGCATGCCTCGTGCGCTCGAGGCACTCGCCATCGTGCTGATGGTCGCCGGCACCATCTGGTCCGTCCGCGCGCACGACGCCCCCGCCCAGCCATCGCCTGCCGCGCCATGAACATCCGCCGCCTCGACGTTGCCGACGCAGCTGCCTATCGCTCCTTGACGCTGGCCGCGTTCGCCGCGCATCCGGAGGCTTTCACCTCCACCGTCGAGGAGCGCGCGCGGGTGCCCATGTCGTGGTGGGAGAAGCGGCTGCGCGATGGCGAGGCTCCCGACGTTGTGTTCGGGGCATTCGAGGGCAGTGAATTGATCGGCACCGCCGGCCTCCAGTTCAGCGACCGCTTCAAGACGCGCCACAAGGCCACACTGTTCGGCATGTATGTCGATCAAGCTCACGCCGGGCAGGGCGCGGGCCGCGCATTGGTTGACGCCTGCCTGGCGTACGCCCGCACACGGGGTGTATCGGTGGTTCAGCTCACCGTCACCGAAGGCAACACCCGCGCCTACAATCTGTACCGCCGGTCCGGTTTCCGCGATTTCGGCGTCGAGCCCTGCGCGGTCCTGGACGACGCGGGGTACCGCAGCAAGATCCACATGTGGTTGCCGCTCGCACAATTGGCGCCGTGACGCTGGACGATTTCCGGATTGCAGTGTATAGTTCTGCCTCCATTCCCTGATAGCTCAGTCGGTAGAGCGACGGACTGTTAATCCGCAGGTCCCTGGTTCGAGTCCAGGTCGGGGAGCCAGAATTCAGCTGTAAAGAATCAAGGGACTACATGCCTCGGCCTGTAGTCCCTTTTTTCATGCTTGGGTCACGCTGGGAGAACAAGGGATGGACCAGTTGCTCGGATAGCATCTCCGGCATTGTCTCCGTGATTCCGTACGCCTCCGGCCATTCCCCTTTCGGCACATGATAGGTGCCGAAGATGAGATCCATGCAGGGCAATACCGAGGCGTAGTTGCGATTGACTGCGCCCGTCCGTGTGTGGTGCCAGTGGTGGAATGCGGGGGTGGTCAGAAGCCATGCAATCCAACGGAAACGCCAGCGCACATTCGCGTGAATCAAGTAGCTCCAGTGGGCGCTTATCGCCAGCAACAGACCAACCAGGACGTTGTCTGACGGGCTCAGCGGATTGGCAACTCCGAGTGCATAGATCGGCACAAAGGTGAACAGCCGCGCCACCACCAGGTCGACCGGATGCGCACGATTGTTGACCAGGAAATCCATCTGGGTAGCGCTGTGGTGCACCGCGTGGAAGCGCCACAAAAACGGGATTTCATGGCTCAGCCGATGCCCCCAGTAGTAGCCAAATTCGCCGACGACCAACGCCAGCAGCGCTCGTGTCCACATGGGCAGCTCAGTGAGCGCTGCCTGAAAGCTGGCTGGCAGCAGGCGGTCAGCGCCCCAGACGACAAAGCCTAGCGGACCGCTCAGCACGACGCCGAGCAGCAAGGTATTGAGAAAGTAGTACCCGAGATCGGCTGCGACTTCGCGGCGCAATACGGGCTGCCGGTGGAGGGCGCCCAGCCGCTCCAACGGAAGGAAGATCGCGCAGGCAACGGCGAGGCCCAGGCAAAGACGGAGGACGTCGTTCACGAAGGCGGGCAATTCGGGAAGTTCTGGCACGAGTCGTCTCCGGCACTTGACGAATCGGCCGCAACGTCGCTGCGGCCGTGAGAAACGCTGACAACTTCGGTCAAGCCCGGCGCCTGCGCAGACCGAGCATGACCAGACCGCACAACCCCAAGCCCAAGATCGACAGACTGGACGGCTCCGGAACCTGCGTCAGGCTGACGCCATCGAGAAATACCATCGGAGGAACCGAAGGATTTCCCAGCGCCATGAAGCTCAGATACTGAGGGACCCCGGCGGCTGTGGTGGGCACGGTGAAGTTCAAGGTCACGAAGTTCCAAGGCACGAAACCACCCGGCGGCAGAGTGTTTGTCATCAGGGGCGAAAAATGGATATCGCCAGAAAAGAGTCCAGTGCAGCTGACCGGGTTCAGGCAGATATCGCCCAGCCCGACTTCCCACTGCCCGGTGGTGTCTCCGGTAAAGCCTTCCCATTGGCCTTCCGCCTGCCAGAAGCTCACGACGTATTTTCCAGGCGTCAGGATCCCAACGGGCTGATAGATGGTTGACGTTCCGGGGAACGTTGTCGCGGAACACGGTCCAGGGTTTTGCCCGTAGCACGGGTCGGCCGCAAGGAAATTCCCTCCGGCCGGACTTTGACTCGGGAAGCCAGGATAGACATGCATTCCGCCATCGAGATTCAGATGGGCAGTGCCTTGGGCATAGATTTTGACTGCCGCGATGTTGCAGTATGGGCCTGCACAGAGCCACGGATCAGGTCGGACAGCGCCGAAAGTTCCCGGCGGCGGAGTGCCGCTGTAGGACTCGAAGCCCCCATTCTGGATGAGTGTCGCCTGTGCCATCGAAGTGGTCAGGGCCAGCGCGGCAGCGAGCAGGGCCGCTAGCGCCTGTTTCATGCGTGCGAACATGTCGTTCTCCTGAAGATGGAGTGGAGGGTGTCCACTCCAGTACGGTCGATAAAAAGGTGTCATCATCGATGGAGCAAATTTCGAACCAGCAAAGTAAGCGCTTGAATGCCAAGGGTTTGTGCATGCGAATGCGGCCACATCGACCTGAACGGTAAAAACTTCGACAGCAAAATGGAGGTTGCGATGCTCAAAAAAGTCCTGTTCATCCAAGGGGCCGGAGACGGCGCACACAAGGAAGACGCCAAGCTGGCGGAGAGTCTCCGTCACGCGCTGGGCGACGGCTATGAGGTCCGTTACCCCGCAATGCCGAATGACGGAGACGCCAGCTACGCCGACCTGGCCCGGTGGCTCGGGACCGAGCTCCGCGCCATCGGTGGACCAGTCGTTCTGGTCGGCCACTCGGTGGGCGGCGCCGTGGCGCTGAAATGGCTCAGCGAGAATCCCGGCAAGCACCGCGTTCAGGGCGCGTTCATCCTGGCGGCGCCGTTCTGGGGCGGGGCCGGCTGGCGCTACGACGGTTACCAGCAGCTGGAGCTGGCACCTGAACATGCCCGCGCTCTTGCTGATCAGTTACCGGTCTTCCTCTACCACTGCGCCGACGATGAAACGGTGCCTGCCGATCATCTGGTGCTGTACCAGACCCTGCTGCCGAAAGCACAGGCATCCCGCCAGCCAGCCGGCGGCCACCAGTTCACCAACGACCTCAGCCGCATCGCCCGCGATATCAATACGCAAACTCATGGGTGAGCCCTGACGGAATCTCTGCTATAGTCGTCTCCGCAAGTTGGTAACGTTTCCAAAATGCGGAGGATGGCGATGGCAGGGATGACGAAATGGCGGCAGATGGCAGGTCTGATCCTGCTCGCGGCTTGTGCGGTGAGCACCTGTGAAGCGGCTGCGGCGAAACCGGCGCCCATCACCGGCCCCCAGCACATGCTCCACGCCCAAGGCACCAAATGGGTTCGCGCCGATGGCACCCAGGTCAACCTCAAGGGCGCCAACCTCGGCAACTGGCTGATCAACGAATTCTGGATGATGGGCCAGGGCTCGCACGGCATCGACGATGAGTGCAAGTTGGAGGAAGTGCTGGACCACCGCTTCGGCTACCAAGAGCGCCAGCGCCTGTTCCGCCTCTACCGCGACAACTGGATCACGACGAAGGACTGGGACATGCTGGCCAGCTTCGGACTGAACGTGGTGCGCGTCCCCTTCATCCACACCGTGGTGGAGGACGAAAAGAACCCCGGCCACCTGCGTGCCGACGCCTGGCGCTACCTCGATGACGCCATCGCGCAGGCGGAAAAACGCGGCATGTACGTGATCCTTGACCTGCACGGCGCCGCGGGCAGCCAGGGCTGGGAGCACCACAGCGGCTGCGCGGGCCTCAACCAGTTCTGGTCCACGCCCGCGTACCAGCAGCGCAGCATCTGGCTGTGGCAGCAGATCGCCGCCCGCTACAAGGACCGCTCTTCGGTGGCCGGTTACAGCCTGCTCAACGAACCCTGGGGCACGCCGCCCGAGAACATGGCGGACGTGATCACGACCATGTACAAAGCCGTGCGCGCGGTCGACCCGAATCACATCATCATCCTGCCCGGACACCACACCGGTATCGGCGCGTATGGCGACCCGGCCAAGCGCGGCATGGTCAACGTCGCCTTCGAGATGCACCCATACCCCGGCCACTTCGGCTGGGGCGAACCCGGACCCGCCGTGCACCGGGGCTGGCTGCTCTGCACGGACGAGAAGTCCGACACTGTATGCGCGTGGGACCAGCGCATGAAGTCCCTGAACACGCCGCTGTACTTCGGCGAAGTCCAGCCGTGGGCCAAGATGGGCCTCGAAACCGGCGGCCAGGTGGCCCGGGCCAGCTTCGATACCTACGCGCGTTATGGCTGGGCCGTCACCGCGTGGTCCTACAAATACGTGAGCAACGAGGGTGGACATGGCCAGGGCACCTGGGGCATGGTGACCAACGCCGCCGGCGAGCGCGTGCCGGACCTGGACTTCAACACCGCCTCGCTGGCGCAGATCGAATCCCTGTTCAAGCGCTTCGGCACCATGCGCTACGAACCGCACGGCCCCCTCAAGCGCTGGCTCACCAGCCCCATCCCGCCGGATCCTTTCGGCCTGACCCGTCCCCACGAGGAATCGAAGTGACCACACGACGCGACACTCTCCGCCATCTCGGCGCCGCCTCCCTCATCGCCAGCATGTCCATCGCCAGCGCCATGGCCGCCGCCCCGCGCACCGGGCCGAATGTGCCGTGGACGGTGTACACCTCCGCGCAAGGCAGCGCCGAGCGCTTCGCCATGGAGAAGCTGGATGTCGCCAAGCCCTCCACCCAGCCGGTGGAGACCGAGACCTTCATCTCCGTGGACACGGGGCACAGCTACCAGCAGATCCTCGGCTTCGGCGGCGCGATCACGGATGCAGCGGCCGAGGTCTACGCCAAGCTCACGCCGGCGGACCAGCAGGCCTTCCTCAAGGCCTACTTCGATCCGAAGGAGGGCATCGGCTACAGCATCCTGCGCACCACGATCCATAGCTCGGACTTCAGCAGCGGCAGCTACACGTACGTGAAGGACGGCGACCGCACACTGAATTCCTTCAGCATCGAGCACGACATGCAGTACCGCGTGCCGCTGCTGCGCCAGGCCCTGGCCGAGGCGCGTGCGCACCGGACCAGCATGCGCGTGTTCGCGAGCCCGTGGAGCGCACCGGCGTGGATGAAGTCCAATGGCAGCATGCTGCAGGGCGGCTCGCTGCTGGCTGCGGATGGTGACCTGTGGGCGCGCTACATCGTCAAGTTCATCCAGGCGTATGAGAAGGCAGGCATTCCGCTGTGGGGCCTCACGGTGCAGAACGAGCCGATGGCCAAGCAGACCTGGGAGTCGATGATCTACACGGCGGAAGACGAGACGCGCTTCGTGGGCGACCATCTCGGCCCGGCCCTGAAGGCGGCTGGCCTCGGCGGGAAGAAGCTGATCGTGTGGGACCACAACCGGGACCTGCTGCCGCAGCGCTCCGCACACATCCTGTCCGATCCGAAGGCGCGGCCTTACATCTGGGGCGTGGGCTTCCACTGGTACGAGACGTGGACGGGCGGGGCGCCGATGCACCGCAACGTGGCTGCGGTGAAGGCGGATTACCCCGATGTGCCTCTGTTGATGACGGAAGCATCGATCGAGAAGTTTGACCCGGCCAAACTGCAGTCATGGGCCAACGGCGAGCGCTATGGCAGCGAGATCATGGGCGACCTGAATGCGGGGGCGAGCGGCTGGGTGGATTGGAATGTGCTGCTGGACAGCCGCGGTGGCCCCAACCACGTCGGCAACTACTGCTTCGCGCCGCTGCACGCGAGCGACGACGGCAAGCTGGTATTCACGCCGAGCTACGCCTTCCTTGGCCACTTCTCGCGCTTCATCCGCCCAGACGCGCGCCGCGTGAGCGCCACCACGAGCCGCAGCACGCTGGATACGGTCGCCTTCCGCAATGCCGACGGCCAGCTCGCCGTGGTCGTCATGAACCGCACTGACCAGCCGCAGCGCTACACCCTGATCGTCGACCGCCGCTCGCTCCCCGTCGACATCCCCGCCCACGCCATCCAGACCCTGGTGCGCTAAGGCTTCACCTGCACAAACTGCCCGCCCGTCAGCCGCCAGTAATGCGGCCCGGCCGGGCCGGCTTCGTCGACCTGCCCGTGCAAGATGAGCAGCTCACTGCCTCGCCTGAATTCTACAGGCTCCTTCACCGCAAGCTCCCAGCAGCACAAGGTCCCCGGCCACCAGACGACGTCCCCCGTCTTCGCATCCAGCGCCGCCAACATCACGCACGATGCGCCGCACCCAATTTCCGTCAGGACGTACCGCCCCGCGAAGTTTGGCCTCCGCTTGGCCGCGCTCCTCAGCACCGTCGTAAACTCCCGTTCCCGCTCTCCACTCAGCTGCGGAGCCGCCGTCCGTGCCGGAGCTTTCTCGCTGACTGTGTACTGTCTGAATGTTGGCGCGGGCGAGTGCGCGAATGCGCTCGCTGCGCTGGCTAGCAACACAGCGAGAACGACACCACTTTTCGGTTTCATAGCCGATCAATACCAATGATGGGAGATCCAGAAGCGCTTCGCTGCCGCAGCCGTTTTATATCGGCTCCTGACGTAGCGAATGCCGCCCTGGCACTCTTCGATCGCGTTTCCGAACGACGCTTCGCCATTGGGATTGAGACTGTATTGGGCGCGCAGTAGTTGGAAGAGGCCTTGCGCGGTGGAGTGAGTATTTCGAACGCCAACCTTACCAGATGATTCTTGCGCGATGATCCACAAGAAATCCCGATATTCGATCACGGGGGCGTGCTTGATCTCCATTGCGGTGCGCAATGCTTCTTGGACAAGCCAAGGAACATCTTTCGGGTCACGTTCCGCCAACTGGGCTTGCTTACGCTGCTTCTTCACCGAGCTCAAGTTTTTCACGGGCACCTCCGTTTGGACTTGGCTCAACTTTGGTGATTCTTATGAAAGCAAAGCTTGATCTTGAGCAAACGACCCAGGAGTTCTAATGCCTTCAGTCGCCTCATTGTTGCCCCCGCCACGTTTTTGTTAGCGTTAGGCAGTTAACTGAACGCCGAGGCGGTTCGTGCCATGCTGGGGCAGTAAGAATGGAAAGGAGGCCATCATGGCAGACAATCTTCAGAAAGCCGGTCAGCAGGACCGCTCGCGCATCAATGTGAATGAACGCTGGGAGCTGCAGTACTGGACCAAGGAACTTGGCGTCTCGGCCGAGGAGCTGCAGCAGGCCGTGAAAGCGGTCGGCCCCTCGGTCACTGCCGTCCGCACCCACCTGCGCAAGTAAGCGTGACCCATGGCGTAGCCGAAAATTGTAAAAAATGCACTAAAGCAATCAACTTGCTGCTACACTTTCGGCAATTCGTTCAGTGTCACCAGCAAGGGACTACGCCATGGACCTCCATCCCGCACGGACCGGTAGCGCGGTCGTGCTGGCCCCCGTCGGCCGCATCGACCACACCCACGCCGACGCCTTCAAGCAGTCGCTCGACCCCTGGCTGGGCGAGTGCACGCGCGACGGCGCCGCGATCGTCATCGACTTCTCCGGCGTCACCTACATCAGCAGTATCGGCCTGCGCGCCCTGATGGTCGCCGCCAAGCAGGCCAAGGCCCAGGGCGGCCGCATCGTGCTGGCCGCGCTCACGCCGCTGGTGCTGGAAGTCTTCCGCATCAGCCGCTTCGACCTGGTCTTCGAGATCTTTGCGGACCGCGCCGCCGCCCTCGACGCCCTCGGCCCCCAGCGCGTGCCGGTATGAAGGTCCGCATCTGGGGCGCCCGCGGCTCGCTGCCCGTCGCGCTGACGCACAAGCAGATCCGCGCCAAGATCACCACCGCGCTGGAAGATGCGCTCTACCGCCGCCTGGAAACGAAGGAGCAGGTCGCGGCCTACGTGGACCAGCTGCCGTTCGAGATCGCCGGCACCTACGGCGGCAACTCCAGCTGCGTGGAAGTGGAAGCCTGGGACCCCGCGACGACCAAAGAGCACATCATCTTCGACCTCGGCACCGGGGTGCGTCCGCTGGCCGGAGCTAAACTGGCGCGCTACGGCGGCGGCAACCCGCAGACCTACCATGTGTTCATGTCCCACCTCCACTGGGACCACATTATGGGCTTCCCGTTCTTTACGCCTGCCTACATCCCGGGCAACCGCATCATCATCTACGGCTGCCACGAGGAGCTGGAGACCGCGTTCCGCCGCCAGCAGGAGCCGATCAGCTTCCCCGTGCGCTTCGACCAGCTGGGCGCCACCATCGAGTTCCGCAAGCTGGAACCGGGGCGCCGCTTCGAACTGCGCGACGTGACCATCACGCCCAAGCTGCAGCTGCACGCGGGCGACTCCTACGGCTACCGCCTGGAGCAGGGCGGCAAGACGCTGATCTACTCGACCGACTCCGAGCACAAGCTCGATAACGCCGCCGAGCGTGAAGGCTTCGTCGACTTCTTCCGCGCTGCGGACCTCGTGATCTTCGACGCCATGTATTCGCTGGCCGATGCGATCTCGGTGAAGGCCGACTGGGGCCATTCCAGCAACGTGGTCGGCGTGGAGCTGTGCCAGCTCGCCGGTGCCAAGCGTTTGTGCCTGTTTCACCACGAGCCCATCTTCGACGACGCACAGATCAGCCGTGTGCTCGGCGAAACGCGCCGCTACGCCGAGATCACCGGCGAGGCGCCGCTGGAGATCATGGCCGCCTACGACGGCATGGACATCGAGCTCTAAGCCTTGGTGCTGCGCCGTTTCCAGCAGCACCTGCGCGCCACGCAAGGCCGCCCGCTGGCCTCCGTGCTGGCGCTGGCCCTCGCGGCCTGGCTCGCGCTGCCGGGCGATGGCCCGCTCCCCTGGCTGCGCCTCAATCTCTTCGACCTCTACCAGACCGCGCTGCCGCGGCCCCGGTTGTCCGGCCCCGTGGCGGTGATCGGCATCGACGAGGCGGCGCTCAAGCGCTATGGCCAGTGGCCGTGGCCGCGCACCCAGCTCGCGCATCTCATCGACGCTGTCAACGCGCACCATCCGCTGGCCATTGGCCTGGACATCATCATGCCGGAGACGGACAGCAGCTCGCCGGAAGCGCTGGCCGCCCGCCTGCGCGGCACCGACGCCAAACTCGCGGAGTCGCTGGCGGCGCTGCCACCGAACGATGACGTCCTCGCCGCCAGTATCCGCCGGGCGCCGGTGGTGCTGGGGGTGGCGGGCTTCGATGTTCCGGCCGCCAGCACCACGGACGTCGTGCGCGCATGGCCCGTGCGCTCGCTCGGTGGGGAAGCGCGCCAGTTCGTGCGCCACTATCCGCAAGCCCTGGCGTCGCTGCCGCAGATGCAAGCGAACGCGCGCGGCCAGGCCATCCTGTCGGCAGACCTGGAGACGGGCCTGGTGCGCCGCGTGCCGCTGGTCGCGAGCGTGGGCGAATCGCTGCTGCCGTCCCTGTCGCTGGAACTGCTGCGCGTGGCCACGGGCGAACGCGCGGTGGGCGTGCATGTGGGGGAGGGCGGCATCGATTCGGTCTCCGTCGGCGACCTCACGGTGCCGACGCAGCCGGGTGGCCGCGTGTGGCCGCACTTTTCCAAGTCCTGGCCGGAGCGCTACGTCTCCGCCGCCGAGGTGCTCGATGGCCGCGTGGCACCGGACCGGCTGGAGAACCGGATCGCCATCGTGGCGCTGACCGGCATAGGGCTCAACGATTACAAGACCACCGCGCGCGGGCAGGTGGTGCCGGGCGTGGACGTGCATGCGGAGCTGATCGAGAGCTTCTTCGACGGGCGCTTCGTGCAGCGGCCCCCTTCGATACGCTGGGCGGAAGTCGGCCTGTTCGCACTGCTGGCGGCGCTCACCATCTGGCTGCTGCCGCGCTTTTCGCTGCGCGCGGCGGCTGCGGCGGGACTGGTGCTGTCGGCAGGGCTGTTCGGTGGCGGGGCGGCGCTGTTCTGGTATGCGGGGCTGCTGTTCGATGCGGCGTCCGTGTGGGTGGCGCTGGGATTCGTGGGCGTGACGCTCCTTGCGAGCCTGCTGTCGGCGGCCAAGCGGGACCGGCGCGAGAGCGAGCGGGCCTTGCAGCGGGCCCGCGAGTCGGCGGCGCGCACCGCCGGTGAACTCAGTGC
>NZ_SPVF01000141.1 GCF_004614185.1 Zemynaea arenosa
CGGCCTGGAGTTGCTGGCCGCCGTGCGCGATGCGGGCCTGCCGGCGCTGGCGCTGGCGTCCGCCATGGAACCGGCCCTGCTGGATGCCGCCGCGGCGGCCGCGCGGGCCCAGGGTTTGCCCTTGCTGGGCTGGATCGAAAAGCCGATCAATCTGGCCCGCCTGCGGGAGCTGCTGGCACGGCTCGGCCAGGCCTGGGCGGTGCCGCGGGATGCGGCGGCCGCCCGGGCGTGGACGCGCGCCGAGTTGGCCGCGGCGCTGGATACAGGCCAGTTCGTGCCGTTCTACCAGCCCAAGTTCGATCTCGACACGCGCCGCCCGGCCGGCCTTGAAGTCCTGGCCCGCTGGCGGCACCCGGAGCTGGGCGTGCTGGCGCCGGACCATTTCATCGATGCGCTGGAAAGTCACGATCTGCTTGGCCGGATGACCCTGGCGCTGTTCGACCAGGCCCTCGCAGGAGTGCTGGGGCGGTCGCGCTGGCGCGGGACCTACGACCTGGCGCTCAATCTCTCGGTCCGGTCGCTGGACGATGCCGCGCTGCCGGAACAGCTGGTGCAGATCGCGCGCGGCCACGCGGTGGACCCGCACTGCATTACGCTGGAGCTGACCGAGACCGCCGTGGCGCGCCAGCCGGAGCGGGTGCAGGCCGCCGCCACCCACCTGCGCCTGCACGGCTTCCGCATGTCGATCGACGACTTCGGCACCGGCTACGCTTCGCTGGCCCAGCTGTGTGCGTTGCCGTTCACGGAGCTGAAAATCGACCGCTCCTTTGTCGCCTGCCTCGGCACCACCCACAAGGCGCGGCCGGTGCTGGAAGCGATCCTTGACCTCGGATCCCGGCTGCAGTTGCACACCGTGGCGGAGGGGATCGAAACGGAGGACGACTGCCTCTTGCTGCGCGCCCTGGGCTGCCGTACGGGACAGGGCTATCTGTACGCGCGGCCCATGGATGCCGCCACGCTGGAACAATGGCAGGCCGCCCGGTGCTGACTCCGCGTGGCGCTGCGGTGGGCGGCTCCGCCCAACCGCCCACCGCGGTGGCTGCCGCAGGGACGGGATTTTGGCTTGGCGGCGTGAGATTCCGGTAGAATAGCGCCAGAATCCGCCGGATGGGCATGACCTGTTGCGGCCGCGTCAAATACGGAGGACCAATGACCAAAACAACCTTCCTCAATTTCGAGCAGCCGATCGCCGAGCTCGACCAGAAAATCGAAGAACTGCGTTTCGTGCAGGACGATTCGGCCGTCGACATCTCCGAAGAGATCGACCGCCTGGCCAAGAAGAGCCAGCAGCTGACCAAGGACATCTACGCCAAGCTGACGCCGTGGCAGGTGTCGCAGATCGCGCGCCATCCGCAGCGGCCGTACACGATGGACTATGTGAACGAGATCTTCACGGATTTCCACGAGCTGCATGGCGACCGCACCTTTGCCGACGACCAGTCGATCGTGGGCGGCCTGGCGCGCTTCAATGGCCAGGCGTGCATGGTGATCGGCCACCAGAAGGGGCGCGACACCAAGGAACGCGCGATGCGCAACTTTGGCATGCCCAAACCCGAAGGCTACCGCAAGGCGATGCGCCTGATGAAGGTGGCCGAGAAGTTCAACCTGCCGGTGTTCAGCTTTGTCGACACCACCGGCGCGTGGCCGGGCATCGACGCGGAAGAGCGCGGGCAGTCGGAGGCGATCGGCCACAACCTGTACACGATGGCCGAGATGAAGGTGCCGTTGATCACCACCATCATCGGCGAAGGCGGTTCGGGCGGCGCACTGGCGCTGGCCGTGGCCGATACCGTGCTGATGCTGCAATACTCGACCTATTCGGTGATCTCGCCGGAAGGCTGCGCGTCGATCCTGTGGAAGACCGCGGACCGGGCCTCGGAAGCGGCCGATGCGCTGGGCCTGACCGCGCATCGCTTGAAGGCCATCGGCCTGATCGACAAGATCGTCAACGAGCCGCTGGGTGGCGCGCACCGTGATCCGAAGGAGATGGCCCGCCTGCTCAAGCGCGCGCTGGCCGATTCGCTGCGCCAGTTCCAGGGCATCAAGACCAAGGACTTGCTGGAAGCGCGCCATCAGAAGCTGATGAGCTACGGTAAGTTCAAAGAGACGCTGCCCTCGGAAGAGTGAGCGGCATGCTAGGCGAGGGCGGATCAATGGCCCTCGCTGACCTCTTCGCGCGCGCGATCGACTCGGTCCGCGCGCGTCATTCGTTTACGGCGCTCGCGGTGGCGTTCAGCGGCGGGCTCGATTCCGCAGTCCTGCTGCGCCTGACCGCCGGGTACTGCGCGGCGCGTGCGCTACCGCTGTACGCCTTCCACGTCCACCACGGCCTCAGCCCCAACGCCGACGCCTGGCTCACCCATTGCGAAGCGGCCGCCGCGCATGAGGAGGCTGCTGCTCGGGCCGCCGCTGCTGGCGCGACGGGTTCCGCAGCCGCAGGCTGGCCAGGCGTGACGTTCGCAGCCCGGCGCGTGTCCGTGGCCGCAGATGGCAGCGGCACCGAGGCCTCCGCCCGCAAGGCGCGCTACGCTGCGCTTGGCGAGCTGTGCGTCGAGCATGGCGTACAGCTGCTGCTCACCGCGCACCACGCGGACGACCAGGCCGAGACCGTCCTCCTGCAGCTGCTGCGGGGCTCCGGCCCCGCCGGCCTGTCCGGCATGGACGCGTTCAATCTCGCGCCCACGCTGCTGCACACCAACGCCATCATGATCGCCCGCCCGCTGCTGGCCGCCTCCCGGGCCGAGCTCGAAGCTTACGCCGAGGCGCAGGCGCTGGCCTGGGTCGAGGACGAGTCCAACGCCGACACCCGCTACGCCCGCAACGCCCTGCGCCACCAGGTGATGCCCGCCTTGGCCGCCGCGTTCCCTGGCTACCAGGACCGCATCGCCCGCGCTGCCGCCCACGCCCGCGCGTCCCAGCACCTGCTCGACGACTTGGCCGCTCAGGATCTCGCCGCCTGCGTCGCACCTGCCGACTCAGTCGCTGAAGTAGCCGCATCGGTTGCACGCGACGCTGCATCTGCCGCGCCTGGCCTCATCTGCTCCCGCGTGCGCGCGCTCAGCGTGGAGCGCGCGAACAATCTCCTGCGCCATTGGTTCCGCCTGCACGGCTACGCCATGCCGTCGACCGCCTGGCTCGACGAAATGCGGAGCCAGGCCCTGGACGCCGTCGACGATGCCCAGCTCAAAGTCACGCATCCCCAGTGCGAGGTGCGCCGCCACCGCGGCCAGCTGCACCTCGTCGCACGCACCTCCGCCTTGCCCGAACAAGGCGTCGCCTTCCGCTGGCAGGGAGAATCCGCGCTGGCGTTCCCGACCTTTGGCGGCACCTTGCATTTCGACCCGGCGGAGCAGGGCCTCGACCCCGCCTGGCTGCGCACCGCCGGCCTCACCCTCGCTGCCCGCAGTGGCGGCGAACGCCTCAAGCTTGCCCACAACCGTCCCTCCCGCAGCCTGAAGCAGCACTACCAGGCGCTCGGCGTGCCCACCTGGGAACGCGAACGGGCCCCCCTGGTCCAGGCCGGCAGCAGACTGCTCTACGCCGCCAGCATCGGCATGGACTGCCACCACCTGACCGCCCACCCCGGCATCATCCTGCGCTGGCAACCCGCCCGCTGAGTACCACCCGATCTGGTAATTACCTTATGCCAATTTCGTATGAAAGCGGCCAGCCCATGAACTTGTGGTTTTGCACCGCAACATGTAGAGTTAAGGGCTCCATATCTAAACCACCAGCGCGGAAAACTCAGAGTTATGGCTTTAATTGTCCACAAATACGGCGGTACGTCGATGGGCTCGACGGAACGCATCAAGAACGTCGCCAAGCGCGTCGCGAAGTGGTATGACGCAGGGCACCAAGTGGTGGTCGTGCCGTCGGCCATGTCCGGCGAGACCAACCGCCTGATCGGCCTGGCTAAGGAAATCATGGCCCAGCCGGACCCGCGCGAACTGGACATGATCGCCTCCACCGGCGAGCAGGTCTCGGTCGGCCTGCTGGCCATGGCGCTGCTGGCGCTGGGCAAGCCGGCCGTCTCGTACGCTGGCTGGCAGGTGGGCATCAAGACCGACTCGTCCTTCACCAAGGCGCGTATCCAGTCGATCGACGACACCCGCATCCGTGGTGACCTGGACGAAGGCAAGATCGTGATCGTCACCGGCTTCCAGGGCGTGGACGATGAGGACAATATCGCGACCCTGGGCCGCGGCGGCTCGGACACCTCGGCCGTGGCGATCGCCGCCGCGCTGAAGGCGGACGAATGCCTGATCTACACCGACGTCGACGGCGTCTACACCACCGACCCGCGCGTGGTCGAGGACGCGCGCCGCATGTCCAAGATCACCTTCGAAGAGATGCTGGAAATGGCCTCGCTGGGTTCCAAGGTCCTGCAGATCCGCTCGGTGGAATTCGCGGGCAACTACCGCGTGCCGACGCGCGTGCTGTCGTCGCTGACCGACCCGCTCATGCCGCTCGAAGAAGAAGCCAACTCGGGCACCCTGATTTCGTTTGAGGAAGACACCAACATGGAACAAGCTGTCATCTCCGGGATCGCGTTCACGCGCGATGAAGCCAAAATCACCGTGCTGGGCGTGCCGGACCGTCCGGGCGTGGCCTACCACATCCTGGGCCCGGT
This sequence comes from Zemynaea arenosa, assembly GCF_004614185.1. Lineage (GTDB taxonomy): Bacteria > Pseudomonadota > Gammaproteobacteria > Burkholderiales > Burkholderiaceae_D > Telluria > Telluria arenosa. The sequence goes on from NZ_SPVF01000141.1 coordinate 4,631, forward strand.
GGCGGAGGCCAACATCGAAGTGGACATGATCATCCAGAACCAGTCGGTGCAGGGCGTGACCGACTTCACCTTCACCGTCTCGCGCGGCGAGTACCAGAAAGCGATGGGCGTGCTGGAAGGCGTGAAGGGCGAGATCGGCGCCTCGAGCATCGTCGGCGACGCCAAGGTGTCCAAGATTTCGGTGGTGGGCGTGGGCATGCGCTCGCACGTGGGCGTGGCCTCCAAGATGTTCCAGACGCTGGCGGACGAGGGCATCAATATCCTGATGATCTCGACGTCGGAGATCAAGATCTCGGTGCTGATCGACGAGAAATACATGGAGCTGGCAGTGCGCGCGCTGCACAAGGCCTTCGAGCTGGACAAGGAATAAATTTCCCCCAATTTACGCGCGCACCGTTGACCAAACGGAATCCGTTGCGTATCATCGCGGTCTCTTGTTGCGGTGCTCTGCGCAGCGGCAAGATAAGTTGACCCGTTCAACTTGGAGACGTGGCCGAGTGGCCGAAGGCACTTCCCTGCTAAGGAAGCATACGGGCAAAACCTGTATCGTGGGTTCGAATCCCACCGTCTCCGCCAGGAACAAAACGAAAAGCCGCCTTCGGGCGGCTTTTTGTTTGTCTTGACCGAGAGGAGCAGGGCCACTGCGGGCCTCGCGGGCGGGCTGGAAGTCGGCCTCGCGGGTCTGGATAGGTGGCCAGCTTGGCACACGCGTCAGCAGGCGATAAGGAAACTCAGCGGACCGGTAGAGGCATCCCCATGCTGTCCGGTGGGCGAGGAGTGAGCGCGCAACGATTCCGAGCGGCTCCCTCAAGCTGGAATCCTGCTGCGCACAACCGCCCGGCCAACGCGCCCTGATAAGCCCGCAACCGGAAAGGCCGGGTGAGCGACTGTCGGGAATATTTACACTGGATCATGTGAAGTTTCCGTAAGTCATTGAATGTTGGAATGTATTTATTGGTGGCATGTTTTGTGCATACAGGGAAACATGCACATGTGTGCGAAATTTCCGGAGAAACCGTTCAATGAAACGCTTCCAACTGGCTGCCGGCGCGGTACTGCTGAGCATGGCCGCAGGCGCCCACGCCACCCTCATCACCGATCCCGTTAGCGGCCCGTCCTCGCCCTACACGGTCATCGATTTCACCCACCCCTACAGCTATAGCCACAGCTTCGTCAGCCAGGGCTTCGACGCCAGCACCTGGCTGATCGACAGTGCGAGCCTCACGCTCAAGCTGTACGACCGCGCCAACCAGGGCAATGAGACCTATATCTTCACCGTGGGCGCCGGCGCCAACACCGACGTCTTCAGCGGCACCAACATCCCGAACGGCGCATCCAAGACCGACTACCTGGTCGACCTGGCCGCCTCGCTGGCAGACCTGGGCGCCGACGGCATCCTGGGCGTGAAGCTGACCGTGGGCGCGGCCGGCCAGAACTACGAGTTCGTGAGCTCCACCCTCGCTCTGAACTACCACTTGAAACAGGTGGTGGAGGACCCGCAAACGCCGGACGACGCGAACCGGCTGCCTGAGCCGGCCTCCCTCGGCCTGTTCGCTCTCGGCGCTGCGACCGCCGGCTTGATCCGCCGCCGCCGCGCGCGCTGATGCGAGGAGGCCGTCGTCCTGACGGCCTCGTCACTGCACCCCGCCGCCGCCCGGAACGGTGCGCGGGGCCCGGGCAGGATCAGAACCAGCGGTCCCAGCACTTTCTTGAGGCCGCCAGGGTCTGGCTGGCCGCCAAGGTGCGGTCCAGACCGGCGTGCGCCCGTGAATTGCTGGGCCACGTGGACTCGGCTACAATGCCCGAGTCGGAAAAGGCAGACTTGGTTATAGGTAGGCCCAAGTCCTTTCGGAAACGAAAGCTCTGTTTCATGCGTTGTCTCGCATGCGAACCCTCGACGAACAATGGCGCCCGGCGGGCGCCTCCTGTTCGTCCGTGTGGTCGTCATGTCGATGAACTGCTCCGGTCGAACAGGCCACTCGGAGCAGTTCATGAGCGCACCTTCCCACATCTCCCCAGCCCATCCGGGCCTGTTCAGGCCGGCCTGGATCATCGCGATCTCGGTCTTCCTCAATTTTGCGGGCTTCACTCTCATCATCCCCGTGCTGCCGTTTTCGGTGGCGCGCTATGTCACACCTACCGATGTCGCGTGGTGGGTGTCGCTGATCCTCGCGCTGTACTCACTCTGCGCATTCCTGGCTGCGCCAGTCCTGGGTGCCATGAGCGACCGCTTCGGCCGCCGTCCCGTGATCTTGCTATCGCTCGGCGGAGCCGCCCTGGGCTTCGGCCTGTTCGGCGTTGGCGGCAGCATAGCCGTCCTGGTCGTTGGCCGCGTGATCGAAGGCCTCACCGCAGGCAGCATCTCGGCGCTATACGCCTATGTTGCCGACACCCACGCGCCGACGGAACGGGGCCGGGTGTTTGGCACGCTGGGTGCAGCCGGCGGGCTCGGGTTCATGGCCGGGCCGGTCGTCGGCGGTGCCTTGGGGCAGGTCTCGCTCTCCGCGCCACTGTTCGGGGCGGCGGGCCTCGCCCTGGCGAATTGTGGCCTGGTCTGGTTCCTCCTCCCGGAGAGCCGCCCACGGTCCAAAGGAGCGCCATGGCGTTTGCATCACTTCAACGCCATTGCCCAGCTTCTTCATGTGCTGCGCGAGCGCCGCATCCGCCCGCTGTTCGCGGCCGTCTTCTGTTTCGCCTTCGCCGGCGCCGCCATGCAGGCCAATCTGACGGTAATCCTGAGGGACCTCTTTGCCTTCGGGCCCGCTGGCATCGGCTTCATCCTGGCCTGCGTCGGCGTGATGGATGTGGTGAGCCAAGGGATCGCTGCGCCCCGCCTGCAGCGGCGCTTTGGTGAACAGCCGGTGGCCACTGCAGGCTTGGTGATCAATGGACTCGGCCTGGCGCTGATCGCGCTGCTACCGCTGCATGCCGCTGTGCCCGTGCTGGTCGCCGGGATTGCCATCGTCACGTTCGGCGATGGCTTGTTTCAACCCTCCGTCAGTGCGCTCATTGCGAATGCCGCGCCCGTCGAGCGGCAAGGGGAAGTGCAGGGGGCGAATCAGGCCCAGCAGGCCATCGCCCGTACCACCGGACCATTGCTCGCGGCTTGGCTCTACGGGCTGTCGGCCAGTGCCCCTTATGCCGTCGGGGCCGGGGTGGTGGTGCTCGCGGCCACTTGGCGGGTTCGGAAATTGCGCTGACAGTGCCGCCACCAGCAGGCGCGGATCGTGAATGTATCGAGCAGTGTGGGATCGCTGACGCTGGCACTTGACCCCGATGACATGTTCTACGGTATCAACAGCCTGCAAAACCAGTCGTCGAAGGCCGCCCTCAATGCCGTCACGGTAGAATTTGCGAAGGAACTGGAAGATGCAGGTATCAAGCTGAACGCGGCGTGTCCGGGCGTCGCCGATACCGATTCCAACGGCCACCGTGGCACCAGGCCAGTGCCGCAAGCGGCCACGATGATCGTGAAACTGAGCGTGCTCGCAGCCGACGGTCCCCCGAAAGCTTCCACGACGTGAATGGTGAACTGCCTTGGTGAGACGAATGAGCAAAGTCCTCGTAACCCTCATGCTGGCTGCCGCCCTCGCGGCAAGCGGCTGTGCGCTGCCCGAGCCTGGGCGGGGGACATCGTTCCAGCGATACACGCCAACCGATCCGGTGGCCTTCGAGCGCGACATTCAAGAGGTTCGCACCGAAGCCGCGCAACTGCGCGCTCAAGGAAAGCCACACGACGCGCTACGGGCCATCGCCGAGCTGGGCGGCTTGCTGGTCTCGGCCCGCCGCGAGCAGGAGGCGAGGGCGCTGCTGGAGCAGACCTTGCGCGAAGCCAGGGCCGCGGGAGCACGGGATGCGGAAGGCTGGTCCATGCTCTATCTGGCAACAGCGAACCAATATCTGGACGCATCGACGGACGCGGCGCATCAATTCGACGAGACTCTGCGACTGGCAGCCGCGCTTCAGGACGCGGAGCTGACGCATTACGCCTACCACCACCGCGGCCGCCTGCGCGCCGAGACGGGCGACCTCGCTGGCGCGCGCGCCGACTTCGACAGGGCTCTCGCCATCCGCATCCGGCTCGGCGACGAGACGCGCGCAAACTCCACGCGCCGCGCCCTGCTGGCGCTCGAGGCATGGCCAGCCGAAACAGCGGGCCGCTAGTGCCAATCCCGCCGGCAAGCGGCCAGCGCACAGAACCGGTCTGGCTCGACTCGTCCACGGCCTCGCCGCGCGGAAATCCACACTATGCAGCGCCTCCTGCCTGCGGCGGCCACCGCGGCGGCGCAATCCGAAACCACGCTGACTTCGGTGCGGATGAGGAAAGCGAGTGCGCCGTCGCCGCCTCAAGGCGCCCGGGTGACCAGGCTGCGGATGTAGTCCTGCAGCGGGACCGTGCCGCGCAACGGGTCGCCGGGCAGATCCAGGTCATCCATCACCGTTCCGGTCATGCGGGCATAGGACTGGGCTGCGGGCTCGGAGAAGCCGAGGCTGCGGAAGGAGGCGACCCAGCCGTCCCGGGGCACCACCTCCACCTGGACGTCGCGCTGCAGTGCTGCCGCGAAGGCGGCGGCTACGTCGTCCGCGCTGTAGCGTTCGGGGCCTTCAACGTAGCGGATGCCAGTATCCGTCACCGGGGACAGCAGCCGCTTGGCCGCGGCCGCGCCGAGGTCGCGGGGCGCGGCCATGGGCAGCTTCAGGCCGCGCGGGAACAGCGAGACCAGCTTGCCGGTCTCGCGGATAGCAGGAAGTTGGGCGTCCCAGTTGCTCATGTAGAAGCCAGCGCGGTTGATGGCGGCCGGTACGCCCAGGCGGCGGACACCTTCTTCCAGTTCCCACAGCACGTTCAGGTCGCCCAGCCGCTCGCCGGGCCGTGCGCCGCCGGTGGATTCGATGACCACCTTTTCCAGCCCCGCGTCCCGCACCGCCTCCACGATGCAGGCGGCGGTGTGGCGCTCGCGCGCATCGGTGTCGCCGTCCACCGCGGCGGGTGGATTAAGCAGGAAGGCGCGGCGGCCGCGCCGAAACACCTGGCGCAACGACTCAGGCTGCTCGAGGTCCGCGATGGCGGTCTGCACGCCCGTGCCTTCCCAAGCGCGCGCATGTGCCGGGTCGTGCGTCACCGCGATGACGTGCTGTTCCGCTTGCACCAGCGCCCGCATCACTTCCGCGCCCACATGGCCGCTCGCTCCCATGATCACAAACATGTCCGTTCTCCTTGTTCGCTTGACTGAGAGTCCATGCTAGCCGAGTGCTCCTGTCAGTTTCCGTCAGCAGCGAAGCAGCCGTCACAGCTGGATGCCGGGTTCGTGCTTGAGGTAGGCGGCCAGCAGTGCCTGGCGGGGCTGAGGGAAGGGCTGGTCCAGCACGTCCAGCCCGCGCACGCGGTCCAGCCGGAAGGTGCGGAATGCGCCGCGCAGCGCGCACCAGGCACCGACGATTTCGACCTCTTCGCACCAGCCGATGGCCACCGGCCAGATCTGCCGTTCGGTGAGCCGGCCGTCCGCGTCCTCGTATGACAGCGCGACGACGCGCTCGGACGCGATGGCCTGGCGCAGGGCCTGCAGCCGTGCGTCGGACAGCTTTGGGCGCCGGGGCGCAACCAGCAGTGGCACCGCCCGCTCGGTTCCCGGGCCGAAGGTGGCCGGCGCCGTGGCGGCGATCTTGGCCCGTGCCAGCCGGGCCGCCTCGGCTAGCTGGGCATCGCCGCGCCGCAGCACAAAGCGCAGGCCCAGCAGGATGGCCGCCGCTTCCTCGGCCGTGAACGCGAGTGGCGGCAGGAAGTAGCCTTCCCGGAACACATAACCCACGCCGGCACTGCCGTCGATGCGTGCGCCGCGCCGGTTGAGGGAGGAGACGTCCCGGTAGATCGAGCGTTCGCTGACCTGGAAATGCTCCGCCAGCTGGGCTGCGGTCACCGGCTGCGTGCGGCCGCGCAGGTAGTCGAGAATGGCAAGGAGACGTTCGCTACGGGTCATCCGTGAATGATGACACGAGAAACGCGGAGATGCCCGACGGTACAGGGGCACTGGATCGTAGGTTTGCTGGCAGGACCGCGCACGGCATCGGCAGCGTGGTCGCGCGCGACCTATCCGCATGCCGCTGTCGATGTTCGTGGTGCCGGTGGCGCGTGGTCAGGCCACGAGGGTGGTGTACGCCATCGGATGCCGCGACGGACGGCCACGTTCCCAGGCCCAGGCACGACAGATGCCACCGCTCTTATAAATGTGGCATCCGGGGTGCTAGAATGGCTGCTGGAGGGCGTATGCCAAATTCAGTCTTGAACGTCGACGATAATGAAGCGGGCCGCTATGCGAAGACCCGGCTGCTGCGCAACGCCGGCTTCAGGGTGGCGGAAGCGGCCACGGCGGCCGAGGCGATGGAGTGCATTGCCGAGGATCCTCCCCGGCTGGTTCTGCTCGACGTGAAACTGCCGGACCTCGACGGCCGCGAACTGTGCCGCCGGATCAAGGACGACCCGGCGACCAGCCACATCAAGGTAGTGCACACCTCCGCCGCCTACATCACGCAAAGCGATGTCGAAAGCGGCCTCGAAAATGGCGCGGACGGCTACCTCACTTCCCCGGTTGAGCCGGTCGAGCTGGTGCAGACCCTGCGCTCGCTGATGCAATAAGCCGCGCTCGGACCGTCCGTTGGGACAGGACGGCACCGTCAGTGTCAAAGTCAGCGGTGGGCGGCGGCGTCAGGCCGGGGCGCCGCGCATGTAGCCCAGGCCCCAGCCGTGGCCGTCAATGTCCTCGAAGCCGTGGGTGTACATGAACCCGTAGTCCTCGGGCGGGCGGGGCATCTTGCCGCCGTGGGCGACGGCTTTGGCGACCAGGCTGTTGACTTTCTCCTCGCTGTCGCAGCTCAGGGTGATCAGCGTGGTGGTGACCTCGCGCGGGTCGCCCAGCGCCTTGTCGGTGAAGGTCTGCATGAACTCTCTGGCCAGCAGCATCACAAAGATGCTGTCCTCGGCCACGATCATGCAGGCCCCTTGCTCGTTGGTGAACTGCGGGTTGAAGCTGTAGCCCAGCGCGCTGTAGAACGCTTTCGACTTCTCCAGGTCCTTGACGGCGAGGTTGACGAAGATTTGCTTGTTCATGGCGTGGCCCCTTTCATGTGGTTGGCAAGGGTACGACGTACCGCGCAGCGCCAATTCGACAGGCCCGGCCAAAATATTTTTACTTCGGCCGGCTCACGCTGTCCAGCACCACGCGCGCCTGCTTGGCCTCGCACGGGATTCTCACCTGCACCATGTCCGAGCCGACGCAGGAATAGCCGTCGCCCTGGAAATCGTTGTCGGCGCCCCGCACCCCGATGTTGCCCGGGCAGTAGACGGTGAAGTTCACGCGGATATGGCCGGCATCCTCGCTGCCGTCGGGCAGCACGCCGCCGACCCGGATATCGTCCTGGCCGCAGGCCTTGACCCCGATCCGGATCTGCGTGCGCAGGGCGGCGAGGTGGTTGCGGTCGGCCTGTTCCTTCTGGTGGACTGCGGCTTCGGCGGTCCGGCGCTGGGCCTCCTCGGCGCGGATGCCGAGTGAGCGCTGCTTGAGCGTCGACGGCTCGGCGGTGGCTGAGGCGGTGCCGGAGGCGAGGCAGAGCAGAGTGACGGCGAGCAGGCGGATGCGCATGAAGCAATGATCGGCGAAGAGCTTGACCGAGATTCCAGCAGGCGGGTGAGCATCTGTCCATTCCCCATTTGGTGTATCGCAGGCCAGCGGTCGCGCCGGTCATTACAACGCAGACCCGGCCGGAAATGCAGGCCCGGCCGAGCTGCGCGCCGTGCGGCCCTGGCGCGGGCCGGTCGACAGGAGACTCAGCGCGGGCCGCCGGGCAGGGCGTCGGCAGCGGCGGCCATCAGGGCGGCGTCGTAGCCGGCCAGCCAGTCGGCGGCGGTCAGCGGGGCCGGAATGTCCGGGTCCAGGGTGCTGACCTTGACGCCATACTGGTCGCCGAAGCAGCTGTCTTCCTTGGCGCAGCCCTTCTGCAAGTCCCACAGGCCGTACGAGGGCGACAGGCAGTGGCCGGAGTTGGGCAGGCAGCGCTGCGGATTCTCGGACCACCAGCGCAGGCGGTCGCCGACCGGCGCGCCGACGATCTTGGCTTTGCCGCCGGCCGCCTGGCGGGCGATGGCGGTGGAGGCGATCCCCGCCGAAAAGGTGTACTCGCTGGTGAAGATGTAAACCCGGTCGCGCGCGGCGGTGCCGAGGAACTTCATCAGCTCCTGGGTCAGGTTGGTGTTGCCGCCGCCGTTGTAGCGCTGGTCGATGATGATGAAGCGTGGATGCGTCTTGACGGCCAGCGCGGCGGTGTCGCCCGCGAACTTGCCGAGCTCGCGGCCATTGTCGTTGTCCCAGTTGCCGCGGAACTGCACGTACAGTGTGTCGTAGGCCTGGATGTAGACGCTGCGGAAGCGCTTGTCCGGTTCCTGGAAGGCCATCGGGACCGGGGCGCCGAGCAGGGCGCTGTGCCAGACGGTGCCGGAGGCGGCGGCGCTGTGGGCGCCGCGGAGCAGTTCGCCGGTGGAGGCCGTGGGCACCTGGATGCTGTCGATCGGGTCGAGCGTGCGCTCCACTACCTGGCCATCGCGCAGGCGGAAGCTGGCGCGCACGCGGCCCTGGTCGACCGGCAGGCCCAACGCAGCCAGCAGGGCGGGCGATTCCCACAGCCAGGTCGAGCGGCTGCGCACGTACTGGTCCGGACCGCCGATCACGGTGCGCGCGAGGGCGGGCAGGTCCGCCACCGGCTTGCCGCACAGCGACAGGATGCGGGCCCCGGCCAGTTCCGGCAGCTGGGGGGCGCTCAGGGCGACCACCAGTTCGTCGCCGATCCAGACCACGCGCAGCGGCAGGCGCGGACCGTTCAGCTTGCCGTTCAGGTGCAGGGCGTCGTGGGCGTTGTCGGCCATGGCCGCGACGCGGGCCAGGGCCAGTGTGAATTCGGCGTCGCTCATGCTGCCGGCGCGGGCCTTGGCGGCGTCGAGGGCGGCGAGGGCGCGGGCGCGGACGGGTTCGGAGTAGGCCCTGGTGGCGAGGACGTAGCCGGTGCGGGCGGCCTCCAAGTCCTGCAGCTGGCGGGTCTTGAGATCGGCCGTGGTCGCGGTGCTGCCGGCGGCGCCTGCGGCGTCAGTGCTGGCGCTGGCCGGAGCGCTCATGCAGAGCATAGCGGCGAAGGCGACGGCGAGGCTGGCCGCCGGGCGGGTGAAACGGGTGGCACACATTGTTATTCCCCTTGTTGAAGTGTTGGCAGGGGCAATGTACGCACGGCGGCCAGGCGGCGCTGGCCGTTCCGACGAATCCCGTTCAATCGGGAATGAAACCGGCTTCGCGGGGGCTGCGCTGGTCCGGGCGGGGCGGGCCCGGCGGACCAGGCAGGCCGGGGGGATCAGGCCTTGCGCGGCGCGAAGCGGGTGGCGTTGCGGACCTTGGCGCGCTGGGCCTCGATGGCGCGGTCGCGCGGTGAGGCGGTGGTCACCAGGCTGTCGATCAGCTCGCGCGCCGCCGCCGTCACCTGCTCGACGGCGTGCTCGAAGGCCGCCTCGTTGGCCTTGGACGGCGCGTTATACCCGCTCAGCTTGCGCACGAACTGCAGCGCCGCCGCCCGGACCTCGTCATCCGTCGCGGGCGGCGCAAAATTGAAGAGTGTCCGGATATTGCGGCACATGCTGGTCCCCAGAAAAAGGTTGGTCCCGCCATCGTAGCAGCGCCGCCGCGCGAACAAAAGGCGTCCAGTCCATACAGCAGGCTCTGCTACACTTCCCCCGGGCTTGCACCCGGGCCCGCGCGACCACACCCATGTCCATCCGATAGCAGGAGTGCCCTTGAACCAGACCCTCGCCCGGCTCGTCGCAGCCGCCCTCATCGTGTCCTGTGCCAGCCCGGCCTACGCCTTCCAGGACTACGCCAAGTACAGCCCCGCCGCGCTCGAAAGCGAACTGGCGAAAACCGCCACTTCCCGCCTCGGCGTGATGATCCCGATGCGGGACGGCGTGGCCCTGTCGACCGACATCTACTTGCCGAAGAACGCCACCGCCAAGCTGCCCACCATCCTGTGGAAGACGCCGTACAACGAGCACAAGCTGCGCGGCGGCACCCAGCGCTACGTGCTGGAGTCCGTCAAGCGCGGCTACATCTTCATCGTACAGAACGAGCGCGGCCGCTACTTCTCGCAAGGGAAATGGGAGATCCTCGGCAAGCCGCAGACCGACGGCTACGACACCCTGAGCTGGATCGCCCAGCAGCCCTGGTCGAACGGCAAGGTCGGCACCCTGGGCTGCTCGTCCTCGGCCGAGTGGCAGCTGGCGCTGGCCGGCCTGAACCATCCGGCGCACGCGGCCATGGTGCCGATGTCGGCCGGTGCCGGAATCGGCAAGGTCGGCCGCTTCCAGGAGCAGGGCAACTGGTACACCGGCGGCGTGCCGCGCAACCTGTTCTTCGTCTGGCTGTACGGCGTGGAGAACCCGCTGCGCGCCGAGCTGCCGACCTCGCTGACCGACGAGAAGATGCGTGCCCGCATCGAAGCCTACAACGACCTGGACGCCAGCAAGCCCAAGGTCGACTGGAACAAGCAGATCCGCCACCTGCCGGTCAACGAGATGCTGACTTCGCTGGGCGAACCGCCCGCCACCTTCGAGCAGTTCATCGGCCGCACGCCCGCCGACCCGGGCTGGCGTCAGGGCGGCCTGTACCACGAGGACATGGGCTGGGGCGTCCCGGCGCTGTGGTTCAACAGCTGGTACGACGTGTCCATCGGCCCGAACCTGGAAGCGTTCAACGTGGCGCGCGCCGCCAACACCGACAAGGAAGCCAGCGCCCACCAGTACGCCGTGGTGGCCCCGGTGCCGCACTGCCAGTACGCGCGCCTCGGCCCCAACACCGTGGTCGGCGAGCGCGACCTGGGCGACACCAGCTTCGATGTCGACGGCGCCGTCTATGGCTGGTTCGACCGCTGGCTCAAGGGCGACACCAAGGCCTTCGCCACCAGCACGCCGCACGTGCGCTACTACATGATGGGCGCCAACAAGTGGCAGACCGCCGCGCAGTGGCCGCCCGAGAACGCCAAGCCGCTGCGCCTGTACCTGCGCTCCGGCGGCAAGGCCAACAGCCTGTACGGCGACGGCCGCCTGGTGGCCGAGGTTCCGGCTGCGACCGAAGCGGCGGACCGCTACACCTACGACCCGATGAACCCGGTCCAGACCATTGGCGGCGGCGACTGCTGCAACGGCGGCGTGGTGATCCCGGGCGCCTTCGACCAGCGCCCGATCGAGGCGCGCGGCGACGTGCTGGTCTACACCAGCGAGCCGCTGACCAAGGCGGTGGACGTGGCCGGCTACGTGGACGCGGTGCTGAAGGTCTCGTCCAGTGCCAAGGACACCGACTTCGCGGTCAAGCTGGTGGACGTGGCGCCGGACGGCACCGCCTGGATCGTGGGCGACACCATCTTCCGCGCGCGCTACCGCAACGGCTACGACAAGCCGGAGATGATGAGCCCGGGCCAGGTCTACACCATCCACCCGACGCCGATCACCACGGCGATCCAGTTCGGCGTGGGCCACCGCATCCGGGTGGAAGTGACCTCCTCCAACTTCCCGAAATTCGTGCGCAACCTGAATACAGGCGGCCCCAACGAGAGCGAGAAGACGGGCGTGACCGCGGTGAATACCATCCACCACGCGGGCGATGCGCAGAGCTACATCGAGCTGCCGGTGCTGCGCTGATTGACAATGCAAAAGGCCGCAGCGGCGCTGGTGCGCGCGCTGCGGCCTGCGTCACAACGGGCCCCTCCTGAGCGAGGGGCTTTTTTCTTGCGCCTTTACACCAGGGTCGAGACCTTGCTCGTCCCGCTCTGTGCGGCGGCGAACTCGCGCTTGGCCAGCGCCATCGCCGAACCGATCACCTGGTGCATGTCGTAGTACTTGTACTCGGACAGGCGCCCCCCGAACAGCACGCCCTGCTCATGCTCGGCCAGCTCGCTGTACTGCTCGTAGATCTTCATGTTGCGCGCGTCGCCGATCGGGTAGTAGGGAATCTTGTCCTTGGACCAGGCCGCCGGAATCTCGCGCGTCACGATCGTGCTCTTCGACTTGTTGCCCGGCTCGAAGTGCTTGTGCTCGATGATGCGGGTCCACGGCACGTCCGCCTCGGTGTAGTTGATGACGGCATTGCCCTGGTAGTTCTCGATCGGCATGATCTCGGTCTGGAATTCCAGCGTGCGGTACTCCAGTTCGCCGAAGCGGTAGTCGAAGAACTCGTCGATCTTGCCGGTGAAGATCACGCGCTTGGCCTTGGCGTTGCAGGCCGCGCGGTCGGCAAAATAGTCCACGTTCAGCTTGACCTCGGTGCCCTCCAGCATGGCCTCGAACATCTTGGAGTAGCCCGCTTCCGGGATGCCCTGGTAGCTGTCGTTGAAGTAGTTGTTGTCCCAGGTGAAGCGCACCGGCAGGCGCTTGATGATGGACGCGGGCAGGTCCTTCGGATCCTTCTGCCACTGCTTTTTCGTGTAGTCGCGGATCAGTTTTTCGTAGATGTCGCGGCCGACCAGCGTGAGCGCCTGTTCCTCCAGGTTCTCGGGTGGGCGGTCGAGCACCAGCTTCTGCGATTCGATCTTGGCCATCGCTTCGGACGGCGAGGTCACGCCCCACATCTGGTTGAAGGTGTACATGTTGAACGGCAGCGAATACGCCTTGCCGCCGTGCATCGCGACCGGCGCGTTGCGGAAATTGTTGAAGACGGTGAAGCGGTTGAGGAATTGCCAGATGCGCTGGTCGTTGCAATGGAAAATGTGCGGCCCGTAGACGTGGACATTGATGCCCTCCACGGAGTCCGTAAAACAGTTGCCGGCGATATGTGGCCGCTTGTCGATCACCAGGCAGCGCTTGCCGGCGTCTTTCGCCAGCCGTGCAAACGTCGCCCCGAACATCCCTGCGCCTACGATCAGATAGTCGTACATTGTTGATCACCCCGGTGTGGCGCGCTCAACCGCAACGGCCGGCGCGCTTATGTGAATAGGAAGATAAGCCGGTCAAGGGTATCGCGAACCCGGCTTCCCTTCTGTTACCTCACGCACGGAGCAGTGTGTATTCCGCG
>NZ_SPVF01000207.1 GCF_004614185.1 Zemynaea arenosa
ACCACCAGCTGTGCCACCTGCGCCAGTGCCCTGCGGCGCAGCGCTGGTGGTATTGCCAGTCCACGGCACGGCCTTCACCGGCGCGCCCTGCATCATCATCATTTTCTGGAAGCCGTCGACCACCACGCGCTCGCCCTCATTGAGGCCGGACAGCACGACCCAGCTGGTACCTTGCTGCTGGCCGACCTTGATCGGGCGCGGCACCGGCTTGTTGTCGGCGCCGACGACGAACACGGAGTCGCCCTTGTCGCTACGGGTCACGGCCTGCTGCGGCACCAGGATGGCGCCCGGCAGGTCGGCCTGCGACAGGCGCACGCGCACGTACTGGCCCGGCAGCAGCAGGCCGCCCGGGTTCTGCACCTCGGCGCGCAGCAGCACCTGGCCGGAGGTCGGGTCCACGCTCACGTCGGAGAACAGCAGCTTGCCCTTGTTGGGCAGGGCGGTGCCGTCATCCAGCAGCACGGTCACCGGAATCGATTGCGCGGTCTTGAGCTGCAGGCCCGCGGCACGGCGCAGCTGCTGCAGCTCGGTCGCGGACTGGGTCACGTTGACGTACACGCTGTCCAGCTGCTGGATGGTGGCCAGCTGGGTCGACTCAGTGGCCGAGACCAGCGCCCCCTCGGTCACCAGCGCGCGGCCGATGCGGCCGGAGATCGGCGCGGTCACGGTGGTGTAGCCCGTGTTGATCTGGGCGGTGCGCACGGCGGCCTTGCCCGCGGCGACATCGGCCTCCGCCTGCTTGGCGGTGGCGACGACATTGGTGTATTCCTGCTTGCTGACTGCGTTGGCCTCGACCAGCGGCTTGTAGCGCTCGGCCTGGGTGGACGCCTGGGTCAGGTTGGCCTGGGCGCGGGCCAGCTGGGCCTGGGCGCTCTGCAGCGCGGCTTCATACGGCGCCGGGTCGATGCGGAACAGGGGCTGGCCCGCTTTCACTTCCGAGCCTTCCGTGAACAGGCGCTTGAGCACCACGCCGTTGACGCGGGCACGCACCTGGGCGGTGCGGATGGCGTCCACGCGGCCCGGCAATTCGGTCTGCAGCGCGACGGTGGTCTTGTGGGTGGTGATCACGCCGACTTCGGGCGCCGGCATCTGGCCGCCCGGGCCGCCGGCACCGGCGCCAGCGTCTTTCTTGCCGCAGGCGGACAGCAGGGCTGCCGCCATCAGCGTCGCGGCCGCAATCCGCGTGAGGTTGGTCTGAGGAGAGAGGATGGGGCGCATTGTTGTTGGCATCCTTATGCTGAAGAGGAATTCTTGTATTTACCGGGCAACACCAGCACGCAGAGGGTGGAACGGGACTGGCGCTATGGGGAACCGCAATATACTATCACGAGTGTATGTAAAAGTTTTTTGGGCCCACAATTTCCACCTTCAGCTTTTCTAAAGGCGTACAGATTCCCGATGGTCAGACGAACCAAGGAAGAAGCGGCGGCAACGCGCGAGGGCATCCTCGACGCGGCGGGGCTGTTGTTTGAGCAGCAGGGGGTATCGGGAACGACCTTGCAGCATATCGCAACGGCCGCGGGCGTGACGCGCGGTGCGATCTACTGGCACTTCCATGACAAGAGCGCGCTGTTCGACGCGCTGATGGAACGCGCCAAGATGCCGCTGGAATCGGCCATGCAGATCCTCGACGCGAAGGAAGCCGAGGACCCGCTCGGCGATTTGCGCGAGTGCCTGATGTGCGTATTCCGCCTGACGGCGCGCGACGAAAACACGCGGCGGGTGTTCGAGATCGCGACCCACAAGCTGGAGCTGGTGGGGGAGATGAGTGCCATCAGCGACCGCATTCTCGACAGCCACGGGCGCTTCATGGAGCGCGCCGAGAGCCGCATCCGGATGGCGATGCGGCGCGGCCTGGCGCGGCCAGGCACCTCGCCGCGCGCGGTGGCGATGGGCTTGTGGTCGGCCATGGACGGCCTGCTGCGCATCTGGCTCCTCGACCCCTCCGCCTTCAACCTGGAGCGCATGGGTGCCCAGGTCATCGCCGCCCAGCTGGACTGTCTGGCGCCTGCCTGATGTGCTTTGCGGAGAAAGCGGGTATGGGAGCTGCCTGCCGCGGGAGATGCGGCAGGCGTTGCCTGTAGCAGGCGGGGAGGGATCAGCGCATCTGGCTGATGATTTGCTTCAGCTTGGCCGAGTCGGCGCAGAAGGCGCGGATGCCTTCGGCGAGTTTTTCGGTGGCCATCGCGTCTTCGTTGAGCATGAAGCGGAAGGTCTTTTCGTCGATCGACATTTTCTCGATCGGCGCGCCGGTCGAGCCGGTGCCCAGTTTCTGCTCGACCGGACCCTGGGTGTCGGCCAGCTTCTGCAGCAGGTCCGGCGAAATGGTGAGCAGGTCGCAGCCCGCCAGTTCCAGGATCTGCGAGGTGTTGCGGAAGGACGCGCCCATCACCTCGGTCTTGTAGCCGAACTTGCGGTAGTAGTTGTAGATGCGCTTGACCGACTGCACGCCCGGATCCTCGGCGCCCGTGTACTCCATGTTGGTGGTCTTCTTGTACCAGTCATGGATGCGGCCGACGAACGGGGAAATCAGCTGCACGCCCGCTTCGGCGCAGGCAATCGCCTGCGGCAGCGAGAACAGGAGCGTCAGGTTGCAGTGGATGCCTTCCTTCTCCAGCTGCTCGGCGGCGCGAATGCCCTCCCAGGTCGAGGCGATCTTGATCAGCACGCGCTCGCGCGAGATGCCATTGGCCTCGTACAGCATGATCAGGTCGCGGCCTTTTTCGATGTTGGCCTGGGTGTCGAAGGACAGCTTGGCGTCGATCTCGGTGGAGACGCGGCCCGGAATGATTTTCAGGATCTCGAGGCCGAAGGCCACCAGCAGGAAGTCGATGACTTCGGAGGTGGACGCATTCGGGTGGTCCTTGACGACCTTCTGCAGCAGCGGCAGGTATTCCGGCTTCTGCACCGCCTTCAGGATCAGCGACGGGTTGGTGGTCGCGTCCTGCGGGGCATAGGCCTGGATCGACTGGAAGTCGCCGGTGTCGGCAACGACGGTGGTGAATTTCTTCAGCTGTTCAAGTTGATTCATTGTGCGTGATGCTTGTTAGCTTGTTATGGCAGAGTCGGCTCTTTTCCGAGGGTACATTGTAACCCGGCGGTTACGCGAAATCTGTGGCTTCCAGGAACACGGCGACCAGCTGTTCCAGGCCGCGCTGGTCTTCTTCCGTGAAGCGCTCCAAAGAGGGGCTGTCGATATCGAACACGCCCAGCACGCGGCCGTCCTTGATCAAAGGGAGCACGATTTCGGAGTTGGAGGCGGAGTCGCAGGCGATGTGGCCGGGGAACTCATGCACATTCTTCACCAGCACGGTGCGGCGCTCGGCGGCGGCGGTGCCGCACACGCCGCGCCCGAACGGGATGCGGGCGCAGGCGACCTTGCCCTGGAAGGGACCCACCAGCAGCTCTTCTTTCGCGCCGTCGCGCGACGGGCGGGTCAGGTAGAAGCCAGCCCAGTTCAGGTCCGCCACAGTGTCGTAGATGAAGGCTGCGAACTGGGAGGCGTTGGCGACCAGGTCGCGCTCACCTTCGAGGATGCTGGCGACCTGCTTGGCGAGCAGGGGATAGTCCGGGCGCAGGGCGGCGGTGGGTGTGGTGTGCATGATGGAGCGGGCAGGGAAGCAGATCGAAAGACATCGATTCTAGCCCATCGGCGTGGGCCGCGCCGGCGCGGCCACACGGCGCCGTGGCGCGGCAGCGTGCCGCGCGGGACGTCAGCTGATGAACGAGTCGAACTGCAGGTCGAACTCCTGCAGCGCCTTCTGCGCCTGCTGCATCTTGCGCCGGAACTCGGGTCCGCGCTGCAGCGCCAGGCCGACGGCCAGCACGTCGATCACGACGAGATAGGCCAGGCGCGCCGAAATCGGCGTGTACGGGTCGATGTTGAATACGAGATCAATCGGGATCAGCACCGACGCGCTGTCCGCCAGCGGCGTACCCGAAGGCGCGAGCACGATCACCTCCGCCCCGTTGCGCCGCGCCAGCTTGGCCGAGCGCACCAGCGCCGGATTGTTCCCGCGCTGCGAGATCGCGACCACCGCATCGCCCTCGGTCAGCAGCGAGGCCGAAATCGCGTGGATAGCCGGATCGGCGTAAGCGACCGTCGGCACGCCCGAGCGGAAGAACTTGTGCTGCGCATCCGCCGCCACGATGCCGGAGGTGCCCTGGCCGTAGAACTCGATCTTGTTCGCGCGCGACAGGATATCGAGCGCGCGCTGGATCGGCTCCGCTTTCAGGTTGTTGCGCAGGTCCAGCAGGGTATTGATGGAGCGCGAGCAGATCTTGTTGACGAGGTCCGACGCCAGGTCGTCCTGGGTCGGATTGTCGTTGAGCCCCGGCAGCTCAAGCGCCAGCCCCTGCGCCAGCTTGAGCTTGAACTCATGCCAGCCGTCGTAGCCGAGCGTGCGGCAGAAGCGCACCACGGTCGGCTCGGACACCTGGGCCGCCTTCGCGAGCGCGGTGATGTTCTGGCGGACGATGGCGCCAGGCGCCTCCAGCACCGCCAGCGCGACCTTCTTCTCGGATTTGGAGAGCGAGTCGAGCTGGGTGCGGATGGAATCGAGGAGCACGATGCGCGCTCGCCGTCAGTCTTCGGGCAGCGCTTCTTCGCGCCACTGCAGGCCATCGCGGCCAATGAGCGCGGAGGAGGCGGCCGGCCCCCAGGTGCCGGACGTGTAGGGGATCGGCTGGCTGTCGTCCGCGTCCCACGACTGCAGGATCGGCTCCACCCATTCCCACGCCGCTTCCAGCTCGTCGCCGCGCATGAAGAGGGTGAGCTGGCCGCGCAGCACATCGAGCAGCAGGCGCTCGTAGGCGTCCATGCGCGGGGTCTTGAACTGTTCGTTGAAGTCCAGTTCCAGCTCGGCGGGCTTGAGGCGCATGCCGTCGCCCGGCGTCTTGGCCATCAGGTTCATCTTCAGGCCTTCGTCCGGCTGCAGGCGGATCACGAGACTGTTCGGCTGGAAGCTGCTGGTCGGCTGGTTGAAGATCGAATGCGGGATCGGCTTGAAGCGCACCACGATCTCCGCCAGCCGGTCCGCCATGCGCTTGCCGGTGCGCAGATAGAACGGCACGCCGGCCCAGCGCCAGGTGTCGATTTCCGCCTTCATGGCAACGAAGGTCTCGGTGCGCGAATATTCCGGTGCATCCGGCTCGTCGCGGTAGCTCGGCACGGCCTGGCCGTCCACGTGGCCCGCGCGGTACTGGCCGCGCACGATGTTCTGCGCCAGCGTGGTCGGCGTGAAGCGCTTCAGCGAGCGCAGGACCTGCAGCTTGGCGTCGCGCACGGCGTCCGGCGCGATCGAGGTGGGCGGCTCCATGGCCACGATACAGAGCAGCTGCAGCAGGTGGTTCTGCAGCATGTCGCGCAGCGCTCCCGAGGTGTCGTAGTAGCCCATGCGGTTGCCCACGCCGATCTTCTCGGCGATGGTGATCTGCACGTCGCTGATCCATTCGCGGCGCCAGAGCGGCTCGAACAGGATGTTCCCGAAGCGCAGCGCCAGCAGGTTCTGCACCGTCTCCTTGCCGAGGTAGTGGTCGATCCGGTAGATCTGCGATTCGGCGAACACCTTGCCGACTTCCTTGTTGATCTGGCGCGCCGATTCGAGATCGCGGCCGAGCGGCTTTTCCAGCACCACGCGCGAATTCGGCGTGGCCAGGCCCACTTCGGCCAGGTTGTCGCAGATCTGCGCGAACAGGTGCGGCGGGGTGGCCAGGTAGTACACCAGCGTGACGTTCGGGTCGTGGCGCAGGCAGTCGTACAAGGCTTTGTAGGTCGAGACGTCGGTGGCGTTCAGCGGCACGTAGACCACGCGCTTCTTGAAGGCCTCCCAGGATTTGGCCTCGAACTTCTTGATGTGCGGCCGGGAGTTCTGCTCGACGGTGGCGAGGAATTCTTCCTGCGACCACTCATGGCGTCCCACGCAGATCACGCGGGCGGACGGCGGCAGGTCTTTGGCGACATCGCGCGCATACATCGCGGGCAGCAATTTGCGCATCGAAAGGTCGCCGCTGCCGCCGAACAGAACCAGGTCGAAATCTTGAAGAGCCATAGTGGTGTGATCGCTTTCGGGAGTGAGAACTGTACTTGAAAATTTACTACAGAATTGGCCGGTAAATCAAGTAAATTTACTACGTAAGCGAGTACAACCGCTTACAAATTGGCAAGTTTGGGGAGGGCAACTCGGCTATAGTGGGTGGCTGCGGCGATGTCATTCCGACCACATCGCGGCGTCCACGACCCATTCGACAAGAGACCATCCTATGAAACTTCTTCCATTCGTTGCACTGTTCGCCGCCCACGCCGCCGGAGCCACCGGCCTGGACGACATGAAAGCTGCGCTGGCCGGGCTGCAAGGCCAGGGCACGCTGCGGGGCACCTACGAGGCGCGCCAGGTGGAGACCGACCTGGACGCCAAGGCCAAGGGGCCGGAAACCACCAGCGTGGCCGTGGCCGTCGAGGACGACGCCGGCGCGGTGGCGCTGCGCTGGGACAAGGCCCTGCTCAAGCGCGCCGCCGACGAAGCCGCCAAGCGGCCCAAGCCCAACAACGCCTTGCTCATGCTCATCAACTCGACGTCCGGCGCCAAGGTGGCGGCCGCGGTCAATTATGCGCCGAAGCTGTTGCAGACTGTCGCACATTCCCAGCTGGTATCGGAAAAGGCCGACACCTACCAGGGCAAGCCGGCCCGCCTGCTGCTGCTTGCGATCACGCCGGCGGCCGAGGAGAATTCCAAGGTCAACATGAAGGAGAACACGCATACCGCTCAGGTGTGGATCGGGGCGGACGGGCTGCCGCTGGCGGCGACGGTGACGCACAAGATCAAGGCGAGCTTCATGGTGTTCATCTCGTTCGAGGACCAGAGCCGGGAGGAGCTGGTGTTCAATGTGGCGGCCAACCGGCTGGTGGTGGTCAAGCGGGAGGAGCAGGGCGCGCGCAAGGGGGCGGGG
The DNA here is from genome assembly GCF_004614185.1 of Zemynaea arenosa. Classification (GTDB taxonomy): domain Bacteria; phylum Pseudomonadota; class Gammaproteobacteria; order Burkholderiales; family Burkholderiaceae_D; genus Telluria; species Telluria arenosa. Next base: position 6,949 of record NZ_SPVF01000207.1, read on the forward strand.
AACGATAGCTCTTACCGCAATACGTACACGTTCACCACCAAGGCCTGATCGACTCCTCGGTCCGCCCTCCGGGGCGCGGAGCAAACACCGGGGTCGGTCCCCATGCGGGGACAGACCCCTTCGCCGGTCTTGTAGCGGGGGCCGGGCTCAATGTTTGTACGCGGGCTCCTGGCGGCCGGCGACGTCCACGCGGGTGCACAGGACCTTGCCGGTCAGCGGGTACTGCGCCTTCTCGTCATCGGAGCGATTGTGGCTGGCGCTGGTGATGAAGAGGGTGTGCAGGTCCGGCCCGCCGAAGGCCACCGCGGTCGGACACTTCACCGGCACTGGCAGCTCGCGGATGATCTCGCCGGACGGGGACAGGCGCAGAATGCGCGCGCCTTCGAACATCGCCACCCAGTAGCAGCCTTCGCTGTCCACCGCCGCGCCGTCCGGCCGCCCGCCGTAGTCGGCGGCCTTCTTGTCGGCGGTGAAGGTCTGCAGCCGCCGCGCGTGCGAATGGATGCCGGTGCCCACGTCGTAGTCGTAGCTGTCGATGCGGTGGCTGGTGGTGTCGGCGTGGTACATGATCTTGCCGTCCGGGCTCCAGCCCAGGCCATTCGAGACGGTCATCCCGCCTTCCCACGCCCGCCGCAGCTTGCCGTGCTCGAACACGTACATGTCCGCCAGCGGCGTGTGGCGCGGCTCGAACAGGGTGCCGATCCAGAACCGGCCCGCCGGGTCCACGCGGCCGTCGTTGAAGCGCATGGTCGATTGATCGAACGGCGAGGCCACGAGGTCCGTCAGCGTGCCGTCCGTGGTGTTGAGGTGCGCGATCCCGTGGCGCATGGCGACGATCAGGCCATTGTCGGCGTCAATCGCGATGGCCGAGGGCTCGCTCGGCATCGGCCACTTCGAATACTTGCCGCTGGCCGGGTGCAGCCGGTGCACCGCCTTGCCGTCGATGTCGACCCAGTACAGGGCCGATTCCACCGCGTGCCAGGTCGGGCATTCGCCGACCTGCATCGGCTCATCGTGGACGGCCTCGAACTTCTGCTCTTTCATCTTGGTCCCCCCCCCTGCCTTACACCGCGGCCTTGGCGCGCGCGATCAGGCCATTGGTGGAGCTGTCGTGCGCCTGCGGCTGCGCAGCGCCGGACAGCTCCGCTTCGATCTTCTTGGCCAGCACCTTGCCCAGCTCCACGCCCCACTGGTCAAAGCTGTTGACGTTCCAGAGCACGCCCTGCACGAACGTCTTGTGCTCGTACAGCGCCACCAGGGCGCCCAGCGCGGCCGGGGTCAGGTACTCGACCAGGATCGTGTTGCTGGGGATATTGCCGGGGAAGGTCTTGTGCGGCACCAGGCGCTCGATCTCGTCCTCGCTCAGGTTCTGCGCCTTGAGGTCCGCGCGCACTTCGTCCGGCGTCTTCCCTTTCATGAAGGCTTCCGACTGCGCGAAGCAGTTGGCCAGCAGCGCCGTGTGGTGGTTCTGGTATTCGTGCGAGGGGCGCAGCGCGGCGATGAAGTCGATCGGCGTCACGTCCGTGCCCTGGTGCAGGAGTTGGAAGTAGGCGTGCTGACCGTTGGTACCAACGTCGCCCCAGATTACGGGGCAGGTGGGCGTATCGACCGGCGCACCGGACTTGGTGACGCGCTTGCCGTTCGATTCCATGTCCAGCTGCTGCAGGTAGGCCGGGAAGCGGTTCAGGTCCTGGTGGTAGGGCGCGATGGAGACCGAGGTGCACCCCAGGAACTGGCGGTTCCAGAAGCCGATCATGGCCAGCAGCACCGGCAGGTTCTGCTCCAGCGGCGCGCTGCGGAAGTGCTCATCGAGCGCGTGCGCACCCGCGAGGAAATCGCTGAAGTAGCCGTAGCCCACGCACAGCGCAACCGGCAGGCCGATCGCCGACCACACCGAGTAGCGGCCGCCCACCCAGTCCCAGAACGGGAACATGTTGGCCGGGTCGATGCCGAACTGCTTGATCGCGTCCACGTTGGTGGAGACGGCGACGAAGTGCTTCGCGAGGGCGTCTTCCGGCGCGTGCTGCAGGAACCACTTGCGCGCCGTCCCCGCGTTCATCATGGTCTCGGCGGTGGTGAAGGTCTTGGAGGCGATGATGAAGAGCGTCGTTTCCGGGTTCACCTTCGCCAGCGTGGCGTCGATGTCATGCCCGTCCACGTTGGAGACGAAGTGCATGGTCAGGCGCGGGTGCGCATACTGGCGCAGCGCGAGGCACACCATCTTGGGGCCGAGGTCCGAACCGCCGATGCCGATGTTGACCACGTCCGTGATCGGCTTTCCGCTGTGGCCCAGCCACGCGCCACTGCGCACCGCGTCGCTGAAGGTGCGGATGCGGTCCAGCACTCCATGCACGTCGGCCGTCACGTCCTGCCCATCGACCGTGATCTGCTTGTCGCGCGGGGCGCGCAGGGCGGTGTGCAGCACCGCGCGGTTCTCGGTGTTGTTGATGCGCGCGCCGAGGAACATCGCGTCCCGCACCGGCTCCACGCCACGCTCGCGCGCAAGGTTCATCAGCAGTTCAAGCGTGCGCCCGTCGATGCGGTTTTTTGAATAGTCTAGGAACAGGCCGGCCGCCTCCAGCGACATGCGGCTGAACCGCTGCGCGTCCGCGGCGAACAGCTCGCGCATGGTGAAGCGGCGCGCGTCGGAAGCGTGCGATTCCAGGGCCTGGAAGGCCGCGGTGGTAGTGAGGGCGCTTTGGTGCATGATGTGGGATCGAAGAAGGGGTATTGTCGGTTCGCTCATCATACAGGAAAACGGCGTAAATTCACTACACCACAACGGCATGCACTGAGACGCCGCCGCGCCAGAGTGAGCGCGACGGTTTTGTGAGAATCTGGCCGCAACGGCCGGCGGGGCGGCAATTACACCTGGCCGTTCACTTCTGTAGTAAAATTTCAGAATCCAATCCAGAAGAAGGAGCCCCCGATGGCGGTTCATCCAGTTGTCCAGCGTGTCACCGACCGAATCATCAAGCGCAGCCGCGCCTCGCGCGCCGCCTACCTGGCCCATCTCGACGCCGCCCGCCTGCAGGGCGTGCAGCGCGGCGCCCTGTCGTGTACCAACCTGGCGCACGGCTTCGCGGCCTTCCCCGCCAACGACAAGCTGGTGCTGCGCGAGCAGCGCCGCCCGTCGGTGGCGATCGTCTCGGCCTACAACGACATGCTCTCGGCACACCAGCCGTTCGAGTACTTCCCCAAAGTGATCAAGGAAGCCGCGCGCGAAGTGGACGCGGTGGCGCAGTTCGCGGGCGGCACGCCGGCCATGTGCGACGGCGTGACGCAGGGGCAGCCGGGCATGGAACTGTCGCTGTTCTCGCGCGACACCATCGCGATGGCGACCGCCGTGGCGCTGTCCCACAACATGTTCGATGCGAGCCTGTACCTGGGCATCTGCGACAAGATCGTGCCGGGCCTCCTGATCGGCGCCCTGCATTTCGGCCACCTGCCGGCGGTGTTCGTGCCGGGCGGGCCGATGACCACCGGGATCCCGAATAAGGAAAAGGCGCGCATCCGCCAGCTGTACGCGCAGGGCAAGGCCACGCGCGAGGAGCTGCTGGAGTGCGAGTCGGCGTCCTACCACGGCGCGGGCACCTGCACCTTCTACGGCACCGCCAACTCCAACCAGATGCTCATGGAGATCATGGGCCTGCACCTGCCCTCGGCCGCGTTCATCGTGCCGGGCACGCCGCTGCGCGACGCGCTCACCCGCGCCGCGACGCACCAGGCGGTGAAGATCTCGCAGCAGGGGGAGCAGTACATCCCGGTTGGGCACATTGTCGACGAGAAGTCGATCGTCAACGCCATCGTGGCGCTGCTGGCGACCGGCGGCTCGACCAATCACACGCTGCACCTGCCGGCCATCGCGCGCTCAGCGGGCATCATCATCGACTGGGACGATTTCAACGAACTGTCGGACGTGGTGCCGCTGCTGACCCGCATCTATCCGAACGGCGATGCAGACGTGAACCACTTCCAGGCCGCCGGCGGCCCGGCCTTCGTGATCCGCGAGCTGCTCGATGCAGGGCTGGCGCATGAGGACGTGCTGACCGTGATGGGCCGCGGCCTGCGCGCCCATACCCGCGAGCCGTTCCTGGACGACGCGGGCAACGTGGTCTGGCGCGACCTGCCGGTGCAGTCGGGCGACGAAGCGGTGCTGCGCCCGGCCTCCAACCCCTTCGCCAAGGATGGCGGCATGATCCTCGTGCAGGGCAACCTGGGGCGCGCGATCATGAAGGTCTCGGCGGTCAAGCCCGAACACCAGCAGGTGGAAGCACCGGCGCTGTGCTTCGACTCGCAGGAAGACTTCATGCACGCCTACAAGGCCGGGCAGCTGGACCGCGACTTCGTGGCGGTGATCCGCTTCCAGGGGCCGCGGGCCAACGGCATGCCGGAGCTGCACGCCCTGACCCCGGCCCTGGCCAACCTGCAGGACGCGGGCCGCAAGGTGGCGCTGGTGACCGATGGCCGCATGTCTGGTGCGTCGGGCAAGGTGCCGGCGGCCATCCACGTGTCGCCGGAGATCCTCGCGGGTGGTCCGCTGGGCCTCGTGCGCGATGGCGACATCATTCGCCTCGACGCGGCCACCGGCTCGCTGGAGGCGCTGGTGCCGTCCGACGTCTGGCACGCCCGCAAGCATGCCACCGCGGACCTGACCAAGTCCCACATCGGCATGGGGCGCGAGCTGTTCAAGGTATTCCGCGATGCCGTGACCGAGGCGGAGCAGGGCGCGACCGTGGTGCCGCTGCCGTCGCCGATCGATACCACCGTGGGACTGCACGAGGGCGTGGACACGGGGGACACGATGCCGGGCTCCGATGAAGACTTCCTCGTCAAAACCAATAAATAAGCCAACCAGTGAGCGTACCCAGATTATGAGCTTGAACCAAACGAGTACTCAGAACATGTCCCTCCTCGAGATCATGAAGTCGGCCAAGGTGATCCCCGTGATCGCCATCGACGATCCGGACCACGCGGTGCCGCTGGCGCAGGCGCTGGTGGCGGGCGGCATCCGCGTGCTGGAGGTGACGCTGCGCACCGCGCACGGCCTGGGTGCGATCAAGGCCATGGCCCAGGTGCCGGGCGCGATCGTCGGCGTGGGCACGCTCACGCAGCCGGAGGAGTTCGCGGCCGCGCGCGATGCGGGCGCGGTGTTCGGCGTCTCGCCGGGCCTGACCCCGGCGCTGATCGAGGCGCAGAAGAAGAGCGGCCTGGCGCTGCTGCCGGGGACCATGACTCCGTCCGAGATCATGCTGGCGCGCGAGGCGGGCTACAAGCAGCTCAAGCTGTTCCCGGCGGTGCCGGCGGGCGGCATCGGCATGCTCAATGCGATCGCCGGCCCGCTGCCGGACGTGACCTTCTGCCCGACCGGCGGCATCTCGATCGAGACCGCGCCCAAGTTCCTGGCCTGCAAAAACGTGGCCTGCGTGGGCGGCTCCTGGCTCACGCCGAAGGAAGCCATGCGCACCGGGAACTGGGAGCACATCACCGAACTGGCCCGCGCCGCGGCCGCCCTCACCGCCGAATAAACCCAACCCCTCGCTTGGGGGGAGACAGGCGCCGCCGCTCCGCTCAGTGCGGGGGGCGGCGCCTTTGCTTTTGCGCCTGGCGGATTGCCCAAAAGCCCTCAACCACGGGCGTTATGAGAAGCGTGCACGTCCCGGTCCGGCGCTTTTTGCTTCATGGTCGAGTCAGCTTGTCGTCAGCCTATTACAATTTTCGGACGGATTCCGACAGACCGCCCTGCTAGCATGTTTCCTTGTGGTAACTATGCATCATCACTAAGGAAAACGTGCTCATGAAAAACAATCTGAAGAAAATCGCGGCCCTGTCCGCACTGGCGTGCGCGGTGGCGTCGCCGTGGAGCGTGCTGGCCCAGACCCCGGGAACGGACCCGGGAAGCCAATCCAAATGGGTCGGCGGCTACTACGGCGGCTACTTCTGGGACAACCCCGACTACCAGAAACCGGAGCATGTGGACATGACCGCCATGACCCACTTCGTGTTCGCGCGCATTGGCCCCGGTGCGGGACAGAACGGCGGCAATCCCGGCGACGTGATCCCGGGCGCGGGCAGCGCCCACACCGAGCGCAAGATGGGGCCGGGCGCGCCGTACGGCATGACGGTCGAGGAGTACCTGATTGCACGCGCCCACCATGCCGGCACCAAGGCCATCATCATGCTGGGCGGGGAGGGCGACAACGCCGGCTTCCATAATTCGTCGGTGGATGCGGTGCGTCCCAAGTTCGTCAAGAACCTGGTCGACTACATGGTCGCGCATGACTACGACGGCATCGACGTGGACTGGGAGGGCATCGACAGCGAGGACACCGAGAACCAGGTGCTGCTGGAGAAGCTGATCGCCGACCTGCGCAAGGAAGCCAATGCGCGCCCGCGCTACGCCGAAAAGGGCGTGATCATTACCTTCCCGGGCGGCTCGCTGAACACCAACTACCAGAAGGTGTCCGCGCATGACATCAAGGTTGCCAGCCTGGTGGACCAGTACAACATCATGAGCTACGCCGCGGGCTGGATCGGCACGGGCTGGGACAGCATGCACTACAACGCGCTGACCGGGCATCATGGCCGCGAGCCGCTCTCGATCGCGAGCACCCTCCAGATGTACGTGGACGCGGGCATTCCGCGCTCAAAGCTGGGGATGGGCATCGGCTTCTACGGCTTCAACTACAAGCCGCCGTTCACCGCACCGGGGCAGCCGACCGACAACTACGACTACAACTCGGGCATCCTGTCGATGAACGACGTGCAGTGGAACTACACGGTGCTCAACAAGTACGGCTACCTGTCGAACGGCGTGTACGGCTGGGACGAAGCGACCAAGACCTCCTACCGCTCCTACCCGGGCGGCTACACCCCCGCCAACCGGGCGGGCTTCAGCTCGGGCTATATCGCCTATGAAGACCAGCGCTCGATCCAGGCCAAGGGTGACTGGGCCCATTCCACGCAGGCCGGCGAAGGCGCCGCGGGCGCGGTGATCTGGCTGGTCAACTACGGGACGACCGATGGCGTGAACAACCCGCTGCTCACGGCCGTCAAGAAAGGCTTCCTCGATCCGAACGCGGTGGAGCCGGGGCCGAACCCGAATCCGCTGCCGCCGGCCACGCCGCCGGTCATCACGCCGGACCTGAAGATCACCGCCGACTGGGGCACCGGCTACTGCGCGGACCTGACGGTCAAAAACACCGATACGCGCGGCGGCATCTGGGAGTACGTGAACGAGAACTTCACCGACACCATGACTTCGTTCTGGAGCGGCACCAAGACGCTGGAAGGCACCAAGCTGACGGTCAAGGGCAATGGCTGGAACAGCATCATCCTCCCGGGTGAGACGGCGCAGGTGGGCTGGTGCGCGACCCGCGCGGCCAAGCCGCCCACCGACACCCCGCCGCCTCCGCCGCCGGGCACGGTGTCGCTGTCGGCCAAGCTGTCGATCACGGCTGACTGGGGCACGGGCTACTGCGGCTCGATCGCGGTGACCAACAGCGGCACCGGCAAGGCGCTGAAGTGGGCGGTGGATGTGCCCAACGTAGCTGGCAACATCACCGGCTTCTGGAACGGCAAGTACACGATGAATGGCACCACCATGCATCTGTCCGGCCCGGACTGGAACCCGGATCTGGCCGCGGGCGCCACCAACAGCGACGCCGGTTTCTGCGCCACCCGCTGATCGTCCCCGCCTGACCGCAAGCCCCGCCATCCGCAAGGAGGCGGGGCTTTATTGTGTCCCGTCTGCGCGGGCTTACGCTTTGCCGGGCTCCTCGAAGAACTCGCTGGCCATGCGGGCCAGGTCGTTCATGGCGCCGCCGGCCGCGAGGTGCTTGCGCAGCCACTGGGCCTGGCCGCCATCCTGCATTAGCCGTTCGAGCACGGCGCAGGCGGTGCCGAAGCCGGGGTCGCGCGAGCGGCGCGCAAGGCGCTCCAGGTCGGCGCGCACCGCCTGCGCGATCGGCATCGACGTGCCGGTGTCCGGATCGATCCAGCTGCCCTCGACCCCGTCGCGCGCGGCGTTGAAGCGGTTCCAGATGTACAGCTCGCGGCTGGTGTTGGTGGGCCAGCGCTGCGGCTGGTCCGCGAACTCCAGGCACAGCTCGCGCGCGTAGCACGCCAGCGCGGCCGCGTAGACCGGCTTGAGCGGCGTATCGAGCACCCGCAGCTCGATGGTGCCGTACTCCGGCTTGGGCCGCACGTCCCAGTAGAAGTCCTTGATGCTCTTGACGATGCCGTACTGCGCCAGCTGGTCGAAATGGTCGCGGAAGTCCTGCCAGCTGCGCACCTCGGCAGGCAGGATGCCGCTCATCGGGAAGGCGCCCACCACATTGCTGCGCGAGCTGCAGAAGCCCGAAACCTCGCCCTGCCAGCAGGGCGAATTGGCCGACAGCGCGATGAACAGCGGCGCGCGCTGGGTCAGCAGGGCGCACAGGCGGATCGCTTCGTCCGCGCTGCCCGCGCCGACGTGCACGTGCATGCCGAACACGGTGAACAGCTTGGCCAGGTAGCCGAACTTGCGCTCCGAGGCAAAGTAGCGTTCCTTGGGGTAGATGCGCTGCTCGCTCCATTTCTGGAACGGGTGCGCGCCGCCGCCGGAAATCGAGGCGCCTACCTCGAACGCCGCGCGGCTGACGGTGGCGCGGATGTGTTCCAGCTGGTCCGCCGCCTCGTCGTAGGACGACAGGATCGAGGTGGCCACCTCCAGCATCGAGGTGGTGATCTCGGGCGTGTGCACCCACGGCTTGTCCTGCGCATCGAGCAGGCGCAGGATGTCCGGCGCGGCCGGGAACAGGTCGAAGGTCAGCCGGTCGAGCACCATCAGTTCCAGCTCGATGCCCATGGTGCCGACCGTGGAGTCCTTGAAGTCCGGCAGGAAGGCCGCGCCTTCGCCCGAGACCGCCTGCGCCTGCAGGGCTTCCAGCGACCGATTGCTGGGGTCGCGCATGTGGCTGGTGGTCATGGGGTTCCTCCGCGATAGGTTTCGCCGGCCAGGCGCAGGCCGAGCCAGGTCAGCCCCGGCGCGACCAGCACGTTCAGGGCCAGCAGGGCGGACATCAGCGCCGTCGAGGCCTGGTCCAGCCCGGTGTAGGCGTTGAGTGTGTTGTCCACCACCAGCCCGCCGTAGCTGACCAGCGAGCACATGGACAGCGCCATCGCATGTTTCTTGCGCTCGTCCCAGGCGGTGGCGGTGGCCAGCGCGAGCCGGGTGGCGACGATGCGGACCGCGACCACGGCCAGCGCCGCCAGCACCACCCAGCCATGCAGCAGCTGCTGCAGGTCCACCAGCGCCGCCGAGATCAGGAACAGCAGCACGTAGCCGATGTCCTGGGCGGTCTTGAGCTGGGCCTGGAACACGTTGTCGCGCTTCTCGGCATTGCGCAGCAGCACGCCCATCAGCAGCAGCGAGAGCAGGGCGCTGGCGGCGGTGACGGAACACAGGCCGAGGTCGATGAGCAGCGCCGCCAGCAGCAGGCCAGGGCGCATGGTGGCCGGCACCTTGCACAGCCGGGTGGCCAACGCGTACAGCCCGTAGCTGACCAGCGCGATGAGCACGCCCAGCAGCAGCTTGCCGCCCTGGCGCATCAGTTCCGCGCCGAAGCCGGTGTCGGCGTCGATGCCATGGCTGCGGGTCCAGGCCAGGGTCACGCCCAGCGCCAGCAGGGCGACCAGGTTGCTCACACCGACCATGTTGGCGGTGGCGAACGTGCTGGTGCCGCTGGCGTTTTCGTCGGCGACCATGGAGGTCAGGATCACCGGGTTCACCGCGATCAGGATCGAGCCGATGAAGATGGCGGCGCCCCACGGCACGCCGCACAGGACCAGCACGGCGGTCGCGGCTCCGCCGCGCGCGACCGTGCCCAGCAGCAGGCTGCGCCCCTGGCGTCCGCTGCGCAGCAGCCAGGCCAGGTCCATCTTGCGCCCGACCTCGAACAGCACCAGCGCAGCCGCGCCATTGGCCAGTTCCTGGAACTGGGTCAGCAGGGCTTCGTCGATCAGGCCGGCGCCGCTGGCGCCCAGCACCAGGCCGGCGATCACCGCGCCGTACAGCTTGGGAATCTGGAAGCGCTGCAACGTCAATCCAATGACCAGGGCCAGCATCAAGGCCGCGCCCAGCACGGCCAGCGGCGAGAGCAGCCACAGCGGAGCGGTCAGTTCTTCATTCATGGCGCGCCTCCCAGGCATGGGCGACGGCGGTCAGCTCCTGCTGGACCAGGACGGCCACCTGCTTGACGCTGGCTGGGTCGCGCAGCGTCTCGCGGCCCAGCGCGGTGACGATGCGGGCGCGCACCATGGTGGCGCCTTCACGCATGGGCATCCACAGCTGGCCCTTGACCTCGGCGCCTTCGCGCCACACCGCGATGAACTTGGCGCCGCTGCGGGTACCCGGCTGCGCGGGCGCGAGCAGGGTGAAGTTCTGCAGCCAATCCGCTTCGGGATAGCGGCGCGCCAGTTGGACTTGCATGGCCGAGCGCTGCTCCAGGCGAGCATCGTCGCGCGAGTATGGCAGGTGCAGCTGGGCCGGGCCGATGCCGGAGGTCTGCATCGCGAGGCAGGTACCCTGGCTGACCCAGCGCCAGGTGGTGCCGTCGAGCATGCGCGGCTTGCCGCCGGACGCATCCAGCCAGGCCTGCTGCAGGTTGCTGGTCGGCGCGGCGGCGCCAGGGCTGCCTCCGTTCAGGCTGGCGGCGGCCTTGACCACGTCGTCCCAGTGGCGGGCCTGCCAGGCGCGCGTGTCCGCCT
>NZ_SPVF01000205.1 GCF_004614185.1 Zemynaea arenosa
ACCCGGACGCGGCTGGCTTGGCCTCAGCCACCGCCAGCGGCGGCACCGGCTGCACTGGCGGCCGGCTCAGCGCGAACGCCGCGACCACCCCGCCCGCCAGGGCCAGGATCGCCAGCAAAGTCGTGCGCGACAGCGTCATGGGCTCATCCAATCGGGAAGCGTGGCGCCCGCCGGGAGCGCCACGTAAGACTGCGGGTTACGGTCTCAGTTCCACAGATAGCAGTATGCCTGGCTGCGTTCCAGGTTGGAGCCTATCGTGCCGGTGGACGAGATCTTCTTGACGAAGCCGTTGGGAGCGGAGGTGGTGGGCACGTCGCCACAGTTGGTGTGGGCCCAGTGCACGCCGGTGCCGTCCGAGTACTTGGCGCCGCAGACCTCGATCCGGCCGCCCGCTTTCAAGGCCGCCAGCGAGGGCGGCATCGAGGTCGAATTCTTCACGTAGTCGGTCGCAAAAACATTGTCCAGCGCGACCTGGTAGTTGCGGCCATCGACATCGTTGTGCATGTACAGGATGGTGTGGGAAATCTGGACGCCCTGGATGGTCTGGCTGGCCGACTGGAATTTGGCCGAGGTGGTGATGGTACCCGACAGGAAGTAGCCCTTGTCGGTCTGGTTGCAGATCGATTGTTCGGACGCCGAGGCAACCAGCGCATGGGACAGCAGAAGCAGAGCAAGCAATTTTTTGTTCACTTTCCGTTCTCCTACGTATCAAAGTTATAAGGGTTACCGCGCAGCCGATCCTACGCCTGCTCATCCGCACGCTAAACAAAAGTTACAACTTTCCGACTTGTGTTGATGTCAAATCGCCACAGTCCGCTTGGGTGAGCGATTTCGTCGGTTCCGCGCTACCCGGGACTCAGGTTTTGTTTCACCTCAAATTGGGCACTTGATGCAGAGCTATCGTGGCCCCTCTTCTGTTACCGAGGGGAACATGAAATACTCGCTCGCCGCAGTAGCTCTCGTTGTGGCCGCCGCCATTGCCACGCCTGGCAGCCAGGGCATCGCCCCCTTGCCGCCGCCCGACCTCACGACCACCCAGGGCTTTGAGCGCACCTGCGCCGCCTTGCGCTTGCGCTTACCCACTGGGAACGCGCAGCGGCAGGCGGCCGTGATCTGCCGGGATGTCGCCTTGATCCAGCACGTCGCCACGTTCCTGCGGAAAGCGCGGGAAGTGAACTATGGCCAGCGGATGGCGCCGGTTCAGGTGACTGCCCATGTGCGTGCCGAGTTGAACCACCTGCGCACCCAATTGGGCATAGCCCGTCAGATGCTGGGGGCGATCCTGCTCGATCGGGACGAAGGACTGGTCCTGGTGCCAGCCCAATGGCAGGTCGACCTGGACAGCAACGGCACTATCGAGGTCTGGGAAAAGCATTTCTTTGCTATCCCGGCGCGGCGCAGCGAGGCGCCGATGAGCTTGCGGCCGCCCTCTGACGATAGCGACTACTACCAGGCGCACTACGATCTGTCTGCCCGTATCCGGGTGGACCGGACCGACATCGCCTGGGCGCTGAGCTACCACCAATTCGTGGAGTCCCTGGTCGAAACCGTCCTGGCGTACACCATGCGGACGAGTGGACATGAATGGGACATCGTCTTGATCGATCCTGCCGCGCTGCTGCGAGCCCGCCAGCTGCTTCTGTCCGGCCTGAAGACCTCGAACCTGGTACGTGAGCTGGCGCTGGCAGAATCCGACGACCAGGATGAATGGATTCCGAATCCGCACCAGCGCCAGAGCGTCTTTCCGCTGGCGCTGGACGAAGAAGACTATGCCATCTGGCACGCGGTCCTGCCCGAGATCACCCGGCTGTTCGAGGGCGCGGCCGTGCTGCCGGGAGACTCTGAGGCGCGCGGACTGTGGGGCTCTCTCGCCAGGGTGTGTCCCGACGGGACCGGGCTCAATGTGAGCAAGATTTATGCGCAACCGGCCCCCAGCCTGACCCACATCGAGCAGCAGGTGCCGGCGCTGGGCTGGTGCGATCCGGTCGGCCCGGAGCACCCGGCCTCCGGGCTGATGCCCCTCATCCGCGAGTACTCGTCACGCATGGACTCGGGGCGCGCCAGCGGAATGGACTTTCTGAAGTACCTGTTGTGGGTGAACTGATTTTTCAACGGCAAAGGACTCAACATGGACATGCACAAAGGACAGGGACCATCGACGCCCTTCGTGGGCGCGTCGTGGCTGGCGCTGCTGGCGGGGGTGATGACGTATCTGATCGGGCTGTGGAATGCGGACATGCAGCTGAACGAGAAGGGCTATTACTTCACGCTGCTGCTGTATGGGCTGTTCGCGGCCGTGTCGCTGCAGAAGACGGTGCGTGACCGGATCGAGGGCGGGCGGGTGACCAGCCTGTATTACGGATTGTGCGGGGTGGCGCTGATTTCGGCGGTGCTGCTGATGACCATCGGCCTGTGGAACGCCACTCTGGCGCGCAGCGAGAAGGGGTTCTATGCGATGTCGTTCGTGCTGAGCCTGTTCGCCGCGGTGGCGGTGCAGAAGAACGTGCGCGATATCGCCGCGCTGCCGGGCGTGCCGGGCGGCTCGCAGGCCGCCGAGGTGTGAGCGGGCGGCGGCTGGCCGCGCGGGAGGCTGATAAAATCGGGGGCTTCAATGGAAGAGGTCCCCGATGGAAGAGATGATCGTCACGATCGACCCGGCCGCGGTCGAGCAGCACCGTAGCGAATGGATTGCCGCGCTGGAGGCGGGCAAGGTGCTGTACGTGCCACGCTTTTCGTTCCAGCTGACGGACGCCGAACGAGCCTTCCTGCGCCCCGATATCCGCGATCCCAAGAAGCGCAACATCAGCTTGAACGCGAAGGACGGCATTGCCGGCGTGGCCGGGGACGAAGCGACCCAGCAGGCCGTGGCCGCGATGATCGCGCGCTTTCGTGATGAAGCCGAGCGCACCATTGCCGCCATCGTCCCGCGCTACAGCGAGCACCTGGTACGCGGCGCCACCAGCTACCGGCCTAATGAAGTCGAGACACGCGCGCAGTCCTGGCGCGCCGACGACAAGCGCATGCACGTGGATGCGTTTCCGTCGCGCCCGAATTACGGCCAGCGCCTGCTGCGCGTGTTCGTCAACGTGAATCCGTCCGGCGTGCCGCGCGTGTGGCGGGTGGGGGAGCCGTTCCCGGTGATTGCCGAGCGCTTCATGCCGCGCCTGAAACCGTACTCGCGCTGGCAGGCCAAGGCGCTGGAGCTGCTGCACGTGACCAAGTCGTTCCGCAGCGAGTACGACCACACCATGCTGCAGCTGCACGACGCGATGAAGGCTGATGCCGAGTTCCAGGCCAACGCCCCGCAGGAGCGGGTCGAGTTCCCGCCCGGTTCCGCGTGGATCTGCTTCTCCGACCAGACCCCGCACGCGGCCATGTCTGGCCAATTCATGCTGGAACACACCATGACGCTGGACCCGCAATACCAGTACGACGTCGCCGCCAGCCCGCTGGCGATCCTGTCGCGGATGAAGGGACACGCGTTGGTTTGAGGCGCTACCTGGCTAAGCTTCGGTCGTCATCGGTGACGACGTGAGTTTGATGAACTGGACATTCAGCGTTTTTACGTCGCTGTAGCGGATGACCAGATAGTCACCATCGATGGGATAGAAGCGACCTGATTCTGCTTCTTCCGCGTTCCCACAGTGCGACACTGCTGCTGGCTTATCAGAACTGAGTGGGCGGCGGACAACCTGCTGCAGGACGATCCGGTCGAGCTGCCCATCTGCCGCAAAAAAGAAGTCATCGAGACCGCCCACATACAAGATCGGTTCCTTACCGACTTCGACGATTGCCGACACCCTAACCATGTCCGGCTTCTCGCCCGCTTTGAAGTCTGCACCAGTCAGCAGGTAATACCAGGGCGCGTGATGAAAGCGGAACAAGGTTCCAAACGGAGCATCGTGACGATCAAGCCTCCAGGCTGAGATGGCCTTACGAATCCCCGCCGGGATCAGCTGGCATGAGAACAGCAGGGAGGCGACGTACACAGCAACCCACCCGAATTGTTCGCCAAGAGCGCTGAGTGCGGCAGTTTGAGTCGGTGGCACAGATGACAGGAGCCCTAGCAACGTGCCCGGTTCCAATACACGGCTAAAACAAGCCCAAGCCAACCAAAGCCAAGCTGCATGAACGAATATCGCCCAGAGAACGGCTTCCGCAACCACCCGTCCGAATGGGGAAAAATCAAGGACTTCGCGCTCGACGCGTTTTAAACCGCTTCGAAACAGGAAACCAGGAAGGAGAAGAATGAAGAGAACGAGCGCCCGGGAGGGCGAAGTTCATCGCTGAGATCAGCCGGCCTTTGCGGCCTTCGATACCAACTTCGCAGTGACACGCAGTTGCCCGCTATCGCTGTTCAAGGTGAGCAAAGCGCCGTCACTGGTCAGCGAGTTTGGTCCACGCTGGTGCATGAGAGCCTTACGCAATTGCTCGCGCCCGGTCGAGTCGGAGAGCAGTTTTGCGGCCAGTTTGCTTTTGAGGGCTTTCATAGTCTTCACTATGCCACAGCTGTGCGAGGTTTGCACTTTTGCGTGGACACACAGAGCGCGCGCCGAGCTCCGCCAGCGTGAAGTGCCGCACCGTCAGCGCGGCCGGTCCCGCGCTTAAATAGAGCGCAGGAGGCAACATGCGGGACAGCGACCGGGCCGACGGCGGCTACGTGCGCGTGCGGGGCGCGCGCGAACACAATCTGAAGGACGTGGACCTCGACATTCCGCGCAATGCGCTGGTCGTGTTCACCGGCGTGTCCGGCTCCGGCAAGTCCTCGCTCGCCTTTGGCACCTTGTACGCCGAAGCCCAGCGCCGCTACCTCGAATCCGTGTCTCCCTACGCGCGCCGCCTGTTCCACCAGATGCCCGTGCCGGAAGTCGATGAAGTCGACGGCCTGCCGCCCGCCGTGGCCCTGCAGCAGCAGCGCGGCACGCCGACCACCCGGTCGTCCGTAGGCAGCGTGAGCACCCTGTCCAACTCCCTGCGCATGCTGTACTCGCGCGCCGGCGACTATCCGAAGGGCCAGGAGCTGCTGTACGCCGAATCCTTCTCCGCCAACACGCCGGAAGGCGCGTGCCCCACCTGCTCGGGTCTCGGCCGCGTGTACGAAGTGACCGAGCAGTCCATGGTGCCCGACGATACGCTGACCATCCGCGAGCGCGCCGTCGCCGCCTGGCCGCCCGCCTGGCACGGCCAGAACCTGCGCGACATCCTCACCACCCTCGGCCACGACGTCGACGTCCCGTGGCGCGAGCTGCCCAAGAAAACGCGCGACTGGATCCTGTTCACCGAAGAGACCCCGACCGTTCCCGTGTACGCAGGCTTCGACCTCGCCGAGGTGAAGGCCGCCCTCAAGCGCAAGGAAACGCCCAGCTACATGGGCACCTTCACCGGCGCGCGCCGCTACGTGCTGCAAACTTTCGCCAACACCGAAAGCGCGGCGATGAAAAAGCGCGTGGCGCGCTACATGGTCTCCACCGAATGTCCGCTGTGCCGCGGCAAGCGCCTGCGCCCGGAATCGCTGTCAATCACATTTGCGGGCTACGATATCGCCGACCTCTCCGCGCTGCCCCTCAAGCGCCTGGCGGAAGTGATGAAGCCTTACGCCACGCTGCAGGTCAACGAAGACCACCCGGAGAAGGCCATCGTCACGCAGCGCATCGCGCAGGACCTGTGTTCGCGCCTGCAGGTGCTGCTGGCGCTGGGGCTCGGCTATCTGGCGCTGGAGCGCAGCACGCCGACGCTGTCGCCCGGCGAGCTGCAGCGCCTGCGCCTCGCGACGCAGGTGCGCTCGAATCTGTTCGGCGTGGTCTACGTGCTCGATGAACCGTCCGCAGGCCTGCACCCGGCGGATACCGAGGCGCTGCTCACCGCCCTGGCGCAGCTGAAGGCCGCGGGCAATTCCCTGTTCGTGGTCGAGCACTCGCTGGACGTGATCCGCCATGCCGACTGGATCGTGGACGTGGGCCCGGCCGCGGGCGAGGGCGGCGGCCAGGTGCTGTACAGCGGCGCGCCCGAGGGCCTGAAGAAGGCCAAGGACTCGCAGACCCGCCGCTACCTGTTCGTCGATACGCCACCGGAGCCACGCACGCCGCGCGAGCCCACCGGCTGGCTGAAGCTCAAAGGCGTCACCCGCAACAATCTGGACCGGCTGGACGCGGCATTCCCGCTGGGCGTGTTCACCAGCGTGACCGGTGTCTCCGGCTCCGGCAAATCGAGCCTCGTGAGCCAGGTACTGGTGGAACTGGTCGGCGCAGCGCTGGGGCAGGGCGGAGCCGAAGCCGAAACGGAAGAAGCGGACGATCTGGACAAGCCCGCCGAGCGCCCGCTGGAAGGGCGCATCACGCAAGGCCTGGAGCGCATCCGCCGCCTGGTACGCGTGGACCAGAAGCCGATCGGCCGCACACCGCGCTCCAACCTCGCCACCTACACCGGCTTGTTCGACAGCGTGCGCAAGCTGTTCGCCGCCACCAAACAAGCCAAGGCGCGCAAGTACGATGCGGGCCGGTTCTCGTTCAACGTGGCCAAGGGCCGCTGCGAGCATTGCGAGGGCGAAGGCTTCGTGATGGTGGAGCTGCTGTTCCTGCCCAGCGTCTACGCGCCGTGCCCGACCTGCCACGGCGCGCGCTACAACGCCAAGACACTGGAGGTGACGTATAAAGACCGCAACATCGCCGAGGTGCTGGGCATGACGGTCGATGCGGCACATGAGTTCTTTAGCGATGAGCCGACCGTGTGCCGCCCGCTGGAGGTGCTGCGCGATGTGGGCCTCGGCTATCTGCGCCTGGGCCAGCCCGCGACGGAGCTGTCTGGCGGCGAGGCGCAGCGCATCAAGCTGGCGACAGAGCTGCAGCGCGCGGCGCGCGGGAACATGCTGTATGTGCTGGACGAGCCGACCACCGGTCTGCATCCGGCCGACACCGAGCGCTTGATCCGCCAGCTGCAGCAGCTGGTGGAGGCGGGGAACACGGTGGTGGTGGTGGAACACGACATGCGCGTGGTGGCGGCCAGCGACTGGGTGATCGACATCGGACCCGGCGCGGGCGAGGAGGGCGGCCGCATCGTCGCCAGCGGGCCGCCCGCTGACGTGGCGCGGTCCAAGGAGAGCCGCACCGCCCCTTACCTGCGCCGCTTCCTGCAAGGCGGCCGCGACTCCGCGCGCTGAGGCCTGCCGCGGTGCATGCAGAGGCGCTATGATGGTCGCCTCTTCACTCCAGAGGACCCCATGCCGCCATCCGTTAAGCCTGTGCCGGGCCATCCGCCCGCTACCGTCGGGCCGTTCCCGTTCAGCGCCGAGATGTGGCTCTACCAGGGCAAGGGCGCCTGGCATTTCGTGACGCTGCCGGTGGAAGTGGGCGAAGAGATCCGGGCGCGCACGGCCATGAACCGGCGCGGGTGGGGCAGCGTGCGGGTGTCCGTCACCATCGGCGGATCGACTTGGCAGACCTCGATCTTCCCCGACAAGAAGACCGGTTCCTATCTGCTGCCGGTGAAAGAAGACATCCGCAGCGCCGAGCACCTGCACGTGGGCGAGCAGGTGGACGTCCGCCTGGACGTCTTCCTTTGATCAGTGAGCGGCGGCCAGCGCGCGCGCCTGCTGCAGCGTGTCGATGTGCCCTTGCAGCTGCATCAGGTCATATGGCTTGGGCAGCTGCAGCGCCGCACCATGCGGCAGAGCCACCGGCACTGTGCCTTCACCCGACGACACGATCACGGCGAGCTGCGGCTGCAGCGTGCTGGCGCGCACCGCCAGCTGGTCGCCGCGCATGCCAGCCAGGTTGAAGTCCGTGAGCAGCACGTCGAACGCGGAGCGCTGCAGCAGCTCCAGCGCTTCCTCGGCCGAGGCGACGCCGGTCGCGCGGCAGCCCAGCGCGGCCAGGATCTCGCACGCCAGTTCGCACGCATCCCGATCGTCTTCCACGACCAGGAAGTGCAGGCGCGCTGCCGCCTCCGGCGTGGCATCGAAAGCGCCCGCCACGCCAGCGGCGGGACTGCGCGGCGCATCCAGCTGCTGCCGCACGGTGGCCGCCAGCTGCGCGAGGCTGTAGGGCTTGGGGAGGAGCTCGATCGAGGCCGGCATGCGCGGATCGAGCAGGCTGCGGTCCAGCGCGTGGCCGGAGGTGAGCAGGATGGCGGTGTCGGGCAGGCTGGCGCGGGTGCGGCACACCAGCTCCGCGCTGTCCACGCGGCCCGGCATGGAGACGTCCGTGAACAGCAGGTCGACGCGGCCCGCGCCGCGCAGCACGTCCAGCGCCTGTTCGCCGTTGTTCGCGGTGAGCACGCGGTAGCCCAGGCCCACCAGCAGGTCGGACGCGGCGCTGCGCACGGCCGGGTCGTCCTCCACCAGCAGGATGGTCTCATCCCCGCGCAAGGGCGCCACGCGCGGCTCCGGCGCCGCCGCCGCGTGCACGCCATCCGCGCGCGGCAAGGCGATACGGATGCGCGTGCCCTGGCCGGGCGCGCTGTCGACATGGATCTCGCCGCCGCTTTGCCGCACGAAGCCATACACCATGCTCAGGCCCAGGCCGGTGCCCTTGCCCGGTTCCTTGGTCGTGTAGAACGGCTCGAATACCTTGGCCGCCACCTCCGGCGGCATGCCGCAGCCGGTGTCCGACACGGTCAGGCACACCTGGCCGCCGTGCGGACCACTGGGGTCATTGCACAGCACGAGGTCCAGCCGCCCGCTGCCCTGCATCGCATCGCGCGCGTTGATGGCCAGGTTGAGGACCGCGTTCTCCAGCTGGTAGCGGTCCACCGACGTGCCCCACAAATCCAGCGGCGCATCGACGTGCAGCGCGATGCCGTCGCCCAGCGCGCGCTGCAGCAGCGGCACCATGTCCCGCAGCAGGCGCGTGAGATCCGTGACCACCGGCTGCAAGGGCTGGTGGCGCGCGAACGCCAGCAGCTGGAACGAGAGCTTGGACCCGCGCTCCACCGCCGCAATCGCGTGCCCGAGCCGCGCGCGCAGCTGCGGCGAAGCGCCCAGCTCCAGGTCCATCAGCTGCAGGTTGCTGGAGATGATCTGCAGGACGTTGTTGAAGTCATGCGCCACGCCGCTGGCCAGCTGGCCCACCGCTTCCATCTTCTGCGCGTGGCGCAGCGCGTCTTCCGCCTTCATGCGTTCGGCCACCTCGCTGCTCACGCGGCGTTCCAGCGACTCGTTCAAATCGCGCAGCGCCTGCTCGGCGGCCTTGCGGTCGGTGACATCGTAGATCACGCCGAGGTAGCGCGGTTCCTGGTCCGGGCCCTGCGGCACGAGCTGGCCCTGGCGCGCGATCCAGCGCCGCTCCCCGGTGACGCCGTGCGTGACCGGGTACTCCACGTATTCGAGCGGATTGCTCATCTGGCCCAGGCGCGCCACGCCGGAGACGCCGCGCCAGGCAGGTTCCACCATCCCGACCAGAAGATCCTGGGTCACGGGCGTGTCCGGGGGAATGCCCCACAGGCGGCGATAGCTGTCCGAGACCACCAGCTGCGCACTGTCCGGGTACCACTCGAAGGTGCCGACTTCACCCGCCTCCTGCGCCACGCGCAGGCGCTCCTCGGCCAGCGCGTGCGCGGTGACGTCGATGCCCTCCACGAACACGCCGTAGGTCTGGCCCGCGTCGTCCTTGAGCGGCTGGTAGATGAAGTCCAGGATCCTGCGCTCCACCGTGCCGTCGCCGCGGTCCAGCATCACCTGCAGGTTTTCGCCGTGGTAGGCCACACCGGTCTCGTACACGGAATCGAGGAGGGCGATGAAGCCTTGCGCGGCCACTTCGGGCAGCGCCTCCCGCAGGGGCAGGCCATGCACGGCACGGTTCTGGATCAGCGCATCGTAGCTGGCGTTGGTCAGTTCGAAGCGATGCTCGGGGCCCAGCAGCACGGCCATGAAGCTGGGCGAGCGCTGGAACAGCTCATTCAGGAACGCCATGTTCCCGGCCAGCTGCTGGTTGGCTGCTTCGAGCCGCGCGCGCTGGCCATCCAGTTCCACGTTCAGGCGGCGCAGCTCCGTCGCCTGGCGCTCGCGCTCTTGCGCGGCGTGGACCTGGTCCGTGGTTTCGATCACCGTGGCGAGTACGCCTTCCACGTTGCCAGCGTCGTCCACCACGGGCGCGTAGTACAGGTCGAACCAGGATTCACGCAGTTCACCGTCGCGCTCCAGCATGAAGCGCGCCCCTTCGAAGACCTGGGTTTGGCCCGCCTGGCCGGCCGCGATCACGCCGGCGTTGAAGGCGCGCGCCTCGGGCCACACGTCCAGCGCGGACTGGCCCAGCGCAGCCGGGTGCTTGCGGCCGCAGATGACAGCATAGCCATCGTTGTACAGCAAGATGCCTTCCGGGCCCCACAGCAGGGCGCTTGGCACGGGCGAGCGGACCACCACGTCCGCTAGCGCTTGCAGGCGCGCAGACCAGCCGGCGCGCGGGCCGAGCGCGGTCATCGACCAGTCATGCTGCGCTACGAGTCGTGCGGTGGGGCCGGCCAGTGCGGAGCACTCAGCGTTGTTCATGCGGCGGAAGGAGGGAGATTGCGGAAGGTTTTGCAGTGTATCACTTTTGTCGTCATCGCCGGCACGGTTGGATGCAGCTGGGCATGAGATTCCGTCGGCGCCGAACTGTGCGCGGTCGAACGGAACCGGCGGGGCGGAGCTGCGATCATGGAGGCCAGGAAGGTGAGTTATGGAAACACGAGAACGTCGCAAGCAGGACAACCGCCGGGATGACCGGGCCACTGCCGAACGCATCGAGATGGCAGTCCTGACGGCCCGCGCCTTCGACCACCGTGCCGCCCGCTCGTATCTGCTGCTGAGCGGAGTGCACCCGCGTGTCGCCGACGACTTCGTGCGGCGCTTCCCCACCCAGCTGCGGCAGACGGCGCGGCAGAGCACCGACCGCCGCGTCTAGCGCGGCAGTTTTCCCCGCTGGGGGCAACGAGCCGCCCCGGTAGCGGTGCGCTCACGGCCGCCGGCGCCCGCCGTGCGCTTGCCTGGAGAAGCGCGCGGTGTCAGGCGGCCACCAGAGCCCGCTGCGGCGACGCTGAGAGGCGTGCCGCTGGCACGGAAAAATATTTCATGGTCCCGGTGAGTCCGGTCGCTTCCGCATGCACGCTGCGGGCCGCGGCGGATGCCTGCTGCACCAGGTGCGCGTTCCGCTGCGTCACGTCGTCAATGGCGCCGACCGCCTGTTCGATGGCCTGCACGCTGGCGTCCTGTTCCGCACTGGCGGTGGCGATGTCGCGCAGCACGGCGGTCAGGCGGGCGACGCTGGCGACTACCTCCTGCATCGTCTCGCCGGCCGCGTGGGCCTGGCGGGTGCTGATGCCGATGCGGCCGGTGGCGTCGTGGATGAGCACCTTGATTTCGCCCGCCGCCGCGGCTGAACGCTGGGCCAGCCGCCGCACTTCACCCGCCACCACGGCAAAGCCCCGGCCATGCTCGCCGGCGCGGGCCGCTTCCACTGCCGCGTTCAGGGCCAGCAGGTTGGTCTGGAACGCGAGGCTGTCGATGACGGCGATGATGTCCACGATGCGGCGGGCGGCGTGCTCCAGCGTGTCCATGCCCGTCACCAGTTCGTGCACGGCTGCGCCGCCCTGGCGGGCGACATCGGACGACGCGGTCGCCACGTCGCTGGCGAGGCGCGCGTTCTGGTGATTCTGGCGCACGGTGGCGGCCAGCTCGGACATCGCGGTGACGGTCCGCTCGACGGCCACGGCCTGCTGCGCCGTGCGATGGGCGAGCTCGGCGTTCCCCTGATTCATCTCGCGGGCGGCATCGTCCACCCGGTGGGCGCTGTCGCGCACCTGCGTGACCACGGCGGCAAGGCGGGCGGTCATGTGCTGCAGGGCGGTAAAGAGCTGGCCGATTTCGTCGCGGCCGGGGGAGAGGGCGTCGTCACGGTCCAGCTGTCCCTCAGCAACGTGCCGGGCCAGGGTGACGGCATCCTGCAGCGGCGCAATAATGCTGCGGGCGAGGCGCCAAGCGAGGAAGACGGCGGCGGCGAGCGCGCTGGCGGCGCACGCGGCCACCAAGGCGAACGCCTGCCGGGACTGCGCGGTGAGCTCCGCACTCATGCGTTCGGCTTGCGTGCTGTGCTGACGTACGAGGCGGTCCAGGCTGCTTACGTAATGCTGCATCGCGGCGCTCAGCGGGCCGGCCGCCAGGCGCTCGACGTCCTGTGTGCGGCCGCTGTCCTTCAACGCGGTCAACTGCCGGCGCAGGCGGAGGAAAGCTTCCTCGGCGCGCAGGGCGGTGACCACCGGGTCTTGCTCGGCGGGGGCGGCCGGGAGCTGGCGCAGGCGGGCGTGCAGGATGGCACGCTGGCGGTCCCCCTCGTCCAGCTGCTGCTGGAAATAGTCACCGGCTTCCAGGCTGTCGCTCTTGGCGAGCGCCCAGGTCCGTGCGCTGTTCAGCCGGGCGGCGCCCAGCCATTCGGCGGCCAGCTGCTGCCTGGCAAGCGGGCCGTGCAGCAATGCGTCATGCGCCGCGCTGGCCGCGCGCAGGTTCCAGGCAGCCAGGCCGCACGGCACCATGAGAATGACGAAGATTCCGAGAAAGGAGCGCAGCACGCGCGGGGCAATGGAGTGGGAAGAGGTGGGGGTCATCGGCGGGCGAAAATTTCCGAAATGAAATATCGCTACTGTGCCGGGAATGTTTGACGGCAGTGTGACGGAACCTGCCGCATGGCCATGCCGGGCCGTCGCCGCGAGCCAGCGGGGACGGCGCCAGCTGTTTTCAGCTGTTGAACAAGCGGAGCAGGGCCACTGCCGGGGTCGCAGCGCCCACTTTGCGGTTGGTGCGGGCGGCGTCGATCACCTCGACCAGCTGGTCATACTTGTCCGCCTGGCGGTTGTCCAGGTTGGTCATGTTCATGCTCCAGCGGCCAAAGGTCCGGAAGGCGGCCGGCTCGTTGTACAGCACGCGCGAATTCTTGTGACGCGGGTCCCCTTCGATCTTCCGGTACAACTGGTCGAGCGTGGCGGCGGGGCCTTCCAGCACCTGCAGGAACCAGCCGCCGTTGTAGAACAGGCTGCCGGTCACGTCGATCGGCTCGTTATTGGCTTTGGCGACACGCTGGATGGCGTTGAGATCCTCCAGCGACATTTTCCGGACGGCTTGGCTGATGTAGACGAGTTGATTGATCGACATGGGTTTCCTTGGGTGGTTTCTGGTTTGTCCAGGACAAAACGGAGTGTACCAGAAATTTCCGCATGGAAATTATGTGTCGCGCAATCGTGCTCAGCGTGCTGGTCGCGCGGGCGGCGGGCCGGACGAGGATGCCGCGCGCGCGGCGGGCGACAGCCGGCGGTATTCGCCGGGCGCGATGCGCATCACGCGCTTGAACGCCTTCTGGAAGGCGGCTGCGCTTTCATAGCCCACCAGCTCGCTGATCGCTTCCATCGAACGGGTGCTGTGCCGCAGCTCGCGCGCGGCCACGTACATGCGCCAGCGCGTCAGGTACTGCACGGGGGACTCGCCGGTCACGCTCTTGAAACGCACCGCGAAGGCGGTCCGGCTCAGGCCCGCCTCCTTGGCCAGCACGTCCAGGGTCCACTCGCGTTCCGGGCTCGCGTGCATCAGTTCAACGGCCGGGGCCAGGCGCGCGTCGGCCATGCCGCGCAGCCAGACCGGCGCATCGGCCGGCCAGGAGGCGATGAACACGCGGATGGCTTGCACCAGCAGCATGTTGGACAGGTGCCGGAGCACCGCACTGGACCCGGCCTGGTGGGCCTGGATTTCGTCCTGCATCAGCGCCAGGCTGGGCGCGATCCAGCGCTGCATGCCGGGCAGGTCGCGCTTCAGGTGCACGGTATCTGGCAGTGCGGCCAGGACCGGGTGCACGATCACGTCCTCGGTCCAGAAGGCGGCGCCGGTCAGCACCGTCGCACCTGCGCGCCGGCTGTTGACGTGCGCGATGTGCTGGCCCGAGAGCTGGGCGCGGCGCACCGCTTCTTCGAACGTGACGAGTTCGGCGTCCGCATGCGAGCGCCAGTGCGATTCGCCGGCGCGCGGCAGGATCACCATGTCGCCATCGTTCAGCACCAGGTCGGTGCCGCCCGGGCGGCGCAGCAGGCAGGGTGCGCCGCTGACCAGGATGAACAGGGCGCGATGGCGGCTGGCGACGGCGACGCCCCAGCGCTCGGGCATCTCCATGACGAAGTGCGTCAGCGTGGAGATCTGGATGCTCTGGAAGATGTCGGCGAGAACGTCCGTCGTCATGGGCACGGGGGCGAGTGAGGATGGGGGGCAGTGTACGCGAGCTCATCGTGTGCCGCGCGGGTTCGCTTCGAAACTGAACGCTCGAACATAAAAATTGCGCGGGCTGACATGTCCGGGGCGGCGGCCCCCACTGACAATACGCGGCATCGGAAGCCCGGCAGCTGATCACGCCGTGCGCGGTCAGGGCGGGCTCCGGTGACCTCTCCCATGAATTTCCAGGCTATGGGCATCAAGACCAGAATCTCGCGCACGGGGTACGTCCCCGAGAAGGCGTTCAAGGATAGAAACCTGAGCGCGGGGTACGTCCCCAGGCAGGCGCTGAGACATCGGGCGACGGGCTCGTCGTGGTGGCGGAGGGCGAAGGCTGCGGGCGTCTGCCGGCTCGGGTCGGCCGGGGCCGCGCTGTTGCTTGCGGCCTGCGGCGGGGGCGCTGGCGGCGGCCCGGCTGTTACCGCTGGCGGGACTGGTCAGCAGAATGCAGCGATCAACCAGACTGTACAAGATCGCGCGATGCTCAAGGTGCGCACCACCGGTGCGGCCTGGGCGGCGCTGGAGGAAACCCTGCAGCCCATTCGGGACGGCCACAACGCGCCGCGGCGCAGCCTGCTGCTGGCGAACGGGGCGCGCTACCAGCCTGCGCCGGAGTGGTGCCTGATCGACTTCGATGTCCACCCGTCCGGCGAGCTCAGCCTCGTGCTGGTGGGGGACAAGAACGTGGCGCTCGTGCGCCTCGATGCCGCGGGACGGGTGCTGCGCCAGGACGTGCTGGACGACCCCGCCCACCTCACTGATCCGTACTACGGGGATTCCGCCAGTCTCGGCGATCCGGACGCGATGCATCCTTATCCCACGCTCGACACCGCGCGGCTTGCGGCCCAGGGCGACGAGGTCGTACTGCTGCTGCGCAATGGCCACAATGCCGTGGTGGCGTACCGGCTGGCGCAGGGCGAGGCGGGCTTGCGCGCGCGCTGGCGCACGGTGGTGGAGCCGGGCGCGCCGATCGCCAACGTCTGGCTGACCGGCACGCACGACCCCTTCGGCGATCTGCAGCATCCCTGGCGCGTCTTCATGGATGTGGACGCTGGCGGCCGCGTGGTGGTGGCGGCGCCCGTGAATTACACCGGCTTGCGCACCGCGCATGGCCGTCACTTCGCCGAGCCGGTTCCGGGCGGGTCGGGGTTCGGCGCCCTCGTCACCGTGCTCGACAAAGACGGCACGCGCCTGCATACGACGCTGCTGGACACAGCCCGCGAGTCCCAGCTGACGGCGGTCCGCTGGATCGGCGCCGAGACGGTGGTGCTGGCCGGGCGGATCCGCAACAATCCGGCCGCGTCCTCCGGCTGGGATGGCTACGTTGCCCAGGTGCGGCCGTTCCAGCGCGAGACCGGACCCATCCGCAGCATCGACATCGATCGCGGCGATGTGATCCTCGACGCCGCGCCGCTGGCCGACGGGCGGCTGCTGGTGGCGGGCGCCAGCGGATACGAGCAGAACACGGCCGGGGCCAGCATTTCCGAGTCGACGCAGCCCGTGCTGGCGGTGCTGAATGCCGACGGGACCGTGCAGAGCCGCCTGGCCGTGCCGGCCGGTCCGCGGCAGACCCAGGTCACCTCGCTGGCTGCGCGCGGGCAGCACTGGCTGGCGGCGGGACTGAGCAATGGCCCAGGCACGCACAGTGCCGATGCCAACCCGGCCGCCATCCTGGCCGATGGATGGGTGCGGGAATTCACGGTCGAGTAGGCGGTGACGGTCCGTGAGTTTTGCAGCCTGAACAAGGTGCTATGATCTCCGCCGCATCACTTCTCGCACGGAGGACGGCTTGGGACTTTTAACCTTCAGCATCAACGTCACGCTGGACGGCTGCGTCGACCACCAGGAAGGCATTGCGGACGACGAAACCCATGCCTTCTTCACCCAGCTCATGGACGAACATGGCGCGATGCTGTGGGGCCGCGTCACCTACGAGATGATGGAGGCGTACTGGCCCTCGGTCGCCAGTGGCGCCGTGGACGCGCCACCCGCGCTGCGCGAATGGGCGGTCAAGCTGGAGGCCAAGCCGAAGTACGTGGTGTCTTCGACGCGCACGGATTTTCCCTGGCATCGTAGCCACCATATCGGCGGCGACCTGCGCGCGGGCATTCAGAAGCTCAAGGACGCGACGCCAAACGGCGTGCTGCTCGGGAGCGGCAAGCTCGCCACCGCGCTCGATGGGCTGGACCTGATCGACGAATACAGGTTTCTCGTTCACCCCCGCATCGCCGGCCACGGGCCGACCCTGTACGAGAACGGGCTGCCCAGCACTCGCAAACTGGAACTGATCTCCGCGCAGCCGTTGCGCAATGGCGCGATCGCGGTGCATTACCGGCGCGCGCGCTGACGGCCGCCGGTCAGTGCGGCTTCGCGCAGCTCCAGCGCGCGGGCGTTGCTGATCCAGGCCTGGCCTGAGGCCCGGAGTCAGGCCGCGCGAAAGCGCTTGCGCAGCCAGCGCACCGGTGGTCCGAGCACCGGCAGCTGCTGCCACAGCTCCTCGGCCGCGTCCCAGTAGTCGCGGTGCATGATGACCCGGCCGTCCGCGCCGAAACGCAGATGGCTGCCGCCGGCGACGGCGTAGGCGCGGCCGCGCAGGCCGAAGTGGAAGGTCCAGGTGACGAAGGCCTGTTCCCCTTGCTCGATGCGCTCGGCAATTTCGAAGCGGGGCGCCTCCGTGTGCGCGAACATGTGGCGAAACACGGTGGCGATGGCGGGTACGCCGTGCACATCGTTAAAGGGGTCGCGGAAATGCGCGTCGGCCGCGTAGAACTGCGCGATCCGATCGAGGCTGGCCGGGGTGAGCGTGGCATACCAGTCCAGCAGGGCGGCGAGGGAGTTCATGGGGCGGGCACCAGGTGGGAGGTGATGGCAAAGCGCAGCCGCTGCGGCAGCCAGCGCAGGAGCTTGAGCAGCAGCGTGAAGCGTTTCGGGAAGTGGATCTCGAAGCGGCCCGCGGCCAGCCCGCGCAGGATGGCGCGCGCAGCCTCCTGCGGGGTCTGCAGCGCGGGCATGGCGAAGCGGTTGCGCGCCGTGAGCGGGGTGCGCACGAAGCCCGGGTTGATCAGGTACACGCTCAGGCCGCGCGGGTGCAGGTCCGCATACAGCAGCTCGGCCAGGTTGATCAGCGCGGCCTTGGTCGGCCCGTACACGCTGGCGTTGGGCAGGCCGACATAGCCGGCCACGCTGGCCACGAGGGCCAGACCGCCGCTGCCGCGCGCCAGCATGTCCGGCAGGATGGCGGCCAGGCCGCTGTAGACGCTGCCGAGGTTCACCGCCAGCGTGCGCCCGGCGCCTTCCGGCGTGACCTCCCAGCTGCGCTCGGGATGGTAGTCGGCGGCGCAGAACACCACCAGGTCGACCCCGCCGAACGCGCGCTGCAGGTCGGCATGGCGGGCCGCCCAGGCCCCGTGATCGAGCACGTCGAAGGGCAGGGCCAGCGCGTGCGGATGGGTGG
>NZ_SPVF01000245.1 GCF_004614185.1 Zemynaea arenosa
GGTCCAGCAGGCGTCGTACAGGGCTTGCAGGTCGGCCTTGCGGCCCGCGACATCCAGCGCCAGCGGGGCCGCCACCGTGACCGGCACGGACGTCACCTGCCGCACGTGCGCGGCCACATGAGCCGTGAAGCCAGCCGGGTCGGCGGGCGCGCCGGCGGACGGCGCGGACGGATGGGCGATGGAGAGCGCCATGGCGGCCACGTAGCTCGCAAGTGCAGGTCCCATCGTCGCCTCCGTCACGTTAAAAAAATTGCAAGGGAAGCCATTGTGCACGATTTCAGTACGGCGTGCTCGACAGTTGTGTGCGTATGTATGGGCGCAACGAAAAAACCGCCGGGAGCGCGCGCTGCCGGCAGTTTTTAACAGTTGAAAAAAAACCGCCGGGGCTCACGCACCCAGCGGTTCTCCATGAAGCTCAGCAGGCTTACTGCGCGCCGGCGGCCTCGTCGGCCGCAGCGGCCTTCATCGACAGCTTGAGGCGGCCGCGGTCGTCGGTCTCGATGACCTTGACGCGCACGTGCTGGCCTTCCTTCAGGTAGTCCGCCACCGCGTTCACGCGCTCGTTGGCGATCTGCGAGATGTGTAGCAGGCCGTCCTTGCCCGGGATGACCTGGACGATGGCGCCGAAGTCCAGCAGCTTGAGCACGGTGCCGTCGTAGGTCTTGCCCACTTCGACCGAGGCGGTCAGCTCTTCGATGCGGCGCTTGGCTTCCTGGCCGTTGGCGGCATCCACGGAGGCGATGGTGACCACGCCTTCGTCGGTGATGTCGATCTGGGTGCCGGTTTCCTCGGTCAGCGCGCGGATCACCGCACCACCCTTGCCGATCACGTCGCGGATCTTCTCCGGATTGATCTTGATGGTGATGAGGCGCGGCGCGAAGTCCGACAGCTCGGTCTTCACGTGCGGCATGGCCTTGACCATTTCGCCGAGGATGTGCTCGCGGCCGTCCTTGGCCTGGGCCAGTGCCACCTGCATGATTTCCTTGGTGATGCCCTGGATCTTGATGTCCATCTGCAGCGCGGTGATGCCATTGGCGGTACCGGCCACCTTGAAGTCCATGTCGCCCAAATGGTCTTCGTCACCCAGGATGTCGGACAGCACGGCGAAGCGGCCGCCTTCCTTGATCAGGCCCATCGCGATACCGGCCACGTGCGCCTTGGTCGGCACACCGGCGTCCATCAGAGCCAGCGAACCGCCGCACACCGATGCCATCGAGGACGAACCGTTCGATTCGGTGATCTCGGACACCAGGCGCATCGAGTAGCTGAACTCGTCCTGCGACGGCAGCACCGCGACCAGCGCGCGCTTGGCCAGGCGGCCGTGGCCGATCTCGCGGCGCTTCGGTGAACCGACGCGGCCGGTCTCACCGGTGGCGAACGGCGGCATGTTGTAATGCAGCATGAAGTCGTCGGTGTACTCGCCCATCAGCGCGTCGATCTTCTGGGAATCGCGCGCGGTGCCGAGGGTGGCGACCACGAGAGCCTGGGTTTCGCCGCGGGTGAACAGGGCCGAGCCGTGGGTACGCGGCAGGACCGAGGTGCGGATCGAGATCGGGCGCACGGTGCGGGTGTCGCGGCCGTCGATGCGCGGCTCGCCTTCCAGGATCTGCGAACGGACGATCTTGGCTTCCAGGTCGAAGAACACGGAACCGACTTCGGCGGCATCCGGCTCGGCGCCACCGGTCGCCTGGGCTTGCGCGCCCAGGTCGGCCATCAGCTCGGCGAAGGCTTCGCGGACCTTGGTGGTGCGGGCCTGCTTGTCCTTGATCTGGTAAGCGGCGCGGACTTTCTGCTCGGCGTACTGGGCCACCGAAGCGATCAGCGCTTCGTTCTTGGCCGGGGCTTGCCAGTCCCACTCCGGCTTGCCGCCGTCACGGACCAGCTCGTGGATCGCGTCGATCACGGCCTTGCCCTGCTCGTGGCCGAACACGACCGCGCCCAGCATGATTTCTTCGGACAGCTGCTTGGCTTCCGATTCCACCATCAGCACGGCGGATTCGGTCCCGGCCACGACCAGGTCCATCTCGGAGGTTTTCAGCTGGGTGGTGGTCGGGTTCAGGATGTACTGGCCGTTGGCGTAGCCGACGCGCGCCGCGCTGATCGGGCCGTCAAACGGGATGCCGGACACGCTCAGGGCGGCCGAGGCACCGATCATCGCCGGGATGTCCGGGTCGATTTCCGGGTTCACGGACAGGACGTGGATGATGACCTGGACTTCGTTCAGGAAACCTTCCGGGAACAGCGGACGGATCGGACGGTCGATCAGGCGCGAGGTCAGCGTCTCCTTCTCCGACGGACGGCCTTCGCGCTTGAAGAAGCCACCCGGAATCTTGCCGGCGGCGTAGGTCTTCTCGACGTAGTCCACGGTCAGCGGGAAGAAGTCCTGGCCGGGCTTGGCTTCCTTCTTGGCCACGACGGTGGCGAGGACGACGGTGTCATCCACCGACACCAGGACGGCGCCGGAAGCCTGGCGAGCGATTTCGCCGGTTTCCAGAGTCACGGTGTGCTGGCCGTACTGGAAGGTTTTCGTGATTTTGTTAAACATGGGTCATCCTTTTCTATTTGCCGACAGATTTTCAGGGGCTGTCGTTCACCTCACCACCGACGTCCAGTCTTCCACTGCGGACGCCTGAAACAAAAAGTGCCCGCGTCAGCGAACTGGCGCAGGCACTTTTCTAAAAACCGATTGGTCGCAACGATTACTTACGCAGACCCAGCTTGGCGATCAGATCGCGGTAGCGGTTGGCGTCCTTGGACTTCAGGTAGGACAGCAGGCTCTTCCGGCGATTCACCATCTTGATCAGGCCGCGGCGCGAGTGATGGTCCTTGGTGTGCTCTTTGAAGTGGGTGTTCAGCTCGTTGATACGGGCGGTCAGCAGAGCCACTTGCACTTCCGGGGAACCGGTGTCGTTCTGGCCACGGGCGTTGTCCGCGATGATGGCGGACTTGTTGATGTTTTCTACGGTCATGATGTGCCTTTCACATGCGGCAGGCGAAGTCGGAACCTGGCTTGCCGTGATTTGTTAATAAACTCCTGGCTTTGGGCCAGACCGGGGATTATAGGCGAAAAAGGACGCCTTAGCTAGTCCGCTGTTCTGCCGCTGGGGCACGTGATAGTGCAAGATGGTGCATTATCTCGGTTTTGGAGCTTTTCATGATCAAACAGACACGTCTTCTTTCCTTCGCCTGCGCCCTGCTGCTGGCCGGATGCGCCACCTGGAATCAGCCGAAGGTGGTGGCCGGCGACTCCCTCGACACCGTCCGTACGCGCATGGGCAATCCGACCAATGTGTACCCGCTGCCCCAGGGCGGGCAGGAGTTCGAGTACGCCACCGGGCCGTTCGGCCAGCGGACCTGGATGGTGCGCTTCGATGCCAACGGCAAGGTGCTAGCGGCCGAGCAGGTGCTGCGCGGCGAAACCTTCGCCAAGCTGCGCATCGGCGAATCGAAGAAGGAAGATGTGCTGCGCCTGGTGGGGCGGCCGTCCGAGACCTCGCGCGTGTTCCTCGGCAATTTTGAAGTGTGGTCGTACCGGTACAAGGAGAACGACGTCTGGAACTCGATGATGCACGTGCACTTCGACGAGCGCGGCGTGGTCAAGCTGGTGCAGAACGGACCGGATCCGATGTATGACGACCGGCGGCCGTTCCGCTGAGGTGGGCCATGATCGTTGACGCCCAGGTCACCATTCAGGCGCCGCGGGCCGCCGTGTGGGCGGCGGTTGCCGATATCGAACACAGTGCTTCGATGGTGAGCGGGATCCTCGGCATTGAGATCGTCGAGCGGCCGGCGGTCGGTTTGACGGGCCTGCGCCGGCGCGAGACACGGGATTTCTTCGGCAAGCCGGCGACGGTCGAGAAATGGATCACCGAGGCGGCCGAGGGTGCCTACTACCGCACCCGCGCCGAGAGCGATGGCTGCGTATTCCTGGCCACGATGCAGGTGGTGGATGGAGCCGACGGCACGACGATCCTCTCCACCGTCCACGACTCCCAGCCCGTCAACCTGGGCGCGCGGCTCATGATGCTGCCGATGGGGCTGCTCTTCAAGCGCGTGGCCCGCAAGGCGCTGCGGCGGGATATCCGCGCCGCTGTCGAAGAACCCGGCAGACACGCAATTCATTGACACCCGGGTAACCAACGCACGCGGGCGTGAACGACGGCTGCGTATAGCTGGCCACGATGCAGGAGGCAGGTGGAACGGACGACACGCCACGACGATCCTCTCTACCGTCACCGCGTCCCCGTCCGTCGGCCATGTCTTGCGCTGGGCGGATTTCCCTGCGACCGACGAAGACATACGGCCGGGAATTTCGGCTATCGCTATTCATTTCCGAACATCATAGGAAAATGGAGGTGTGCACATATCCCAGCGGAATCGGTTTAGTGCTGGGTCATAGAATATTTGTTGAACATGCGGGTGACCGTCAGCAGCTAAGCTGATGCAAAACCAGCCAAAGTAATCTACCGGCCCGCTGCCCCCCCGGTTCGGGGACGCGGCCCGAAGCGACACGAAATAGGGTGTCCCTGGCAATAGTTGACCAGCGTTTCCACTGCCTCCGGTTTTTGCCCACGTACTGCCATAGGGCAGACAGCTCGACGCCCCATCGAACTCAAATGTTGGGCCTTCAGCCAAAGTGTATTGCATCCATACGATACCTTTCGGCTCTCCGTGCGAAACAACCTCGATAAGCTGGAAATTGAGATGCTTGCCGCTATCTTGGTCATTCAAGGAAAAGCAAGGAACCCCGCCTTTGTCGCGAATGACAAGTTTGCCAGGGAACGAACTTGCCTTCGCCACCTGCGACAGCAGGATGAGCGCGGCAAGAGCCAGCATCCGAATGCGTCGGAAGTTCATATCAGGGAGGCCAAGAACTTGGAATTGCATGGGTCGTCGAGAAAAGGCCCGACCACGCACAGGTAAAGAGATTTGTCCGCATGACCGCGATATCGCAGCTCCGCAATATAATCCGACCCGAGGTTCATCAGCGCGAAGTAGTCAGCAAGAATGTCCCCTTGAGCTTCCATGTTGTACTCACTCAAGTCGCGGTGAGTTCCCAGCTCGTATGAATAGTCCAAGCCGATTCGAACTGCCCCGCGCAGTTTAACCCAGTAGCCCATCTGATATTGCCAGACGTGCATCATTTCATGCATGAACAATCGACGCAGGTAATATTCGGGACACGTCGAATAGTCCGGCCGATATGAGTCTTGTCCAACGTAGATTTGTCCATCCGGTGTAATAGCGGCGTTATCAGGCTGCATTCCGAACCAAAGATATTCCTCGTCGTGAACTCTTACGAGCGAGTAATCAATGCTGAATTTGAAGATCGACGACGCCATTTTGATTTCTCCAGGCGTCAGATACCGCGCGCGCGGCTCCAGCGGCAGCTCCCACACGGATGTTCCGTATTGACTGCGCGTCGTGCGTACCTCGTCCAGGAATCGAATGACACGGCGGGGTTCCCGGCTTCTGGCGCAGCACATTAATTCTTCCGGCTGGATGAGCTCAACCTGCTGAATTTCCGTTTCTTCCTGAGTTCCCACACGCAAGGTCCGTCCTTCCGCATCTGTAATGCCTTCGTGTATCGAACCGTCCGCTAAGTGAAGACGATAGTGAGTGTTCGATAGCGGAATGCCAGCTAGGTTAGTGAAGCGAAGCTGTTCATCGCATGCGTAGCAGGTACACATGCTCGATTCGCCGAGCAGGTGATGCGCTTCGCAGCCGTTTTTTGCATTCTTGATTCGCGCTCCGGTGTAAAACTGGTGATCAGGTCCGATCCCAATCGGTATCTGGTCAAACCTGTCGCCGAATGTGGCTTTGTACTTGAAAATAAGTTCCCATAAGGCATCGCAAGCGGTCGTGCTGACATGGCCTGGCATAGCGCACCTCGTCCGTTTGTCCGTCACGTGAGAAGGATAGGCGCAGGCGGAGAAGCGAAAAAGAATTGACTACCACGCCTGCTGGGAATGACGTGAAAAGACATCAAATCGACGGCGTGCGGGATGGATGGCCGCGAGGCTATGCAGCTGCTGCGCCAGGGAGGCTCCCGCGCGCACGGTGCGCGCGGGAGGAAGCGAATTAGTCGGCGGCGGCGTGCCCGGCGATGGAGCCTCGCCGGTAGCCCCGCTCGACCAGCAGGAGCACAATGCCAAGGATGGCGACGGTCTTGAGGGAGTGCGCCATCTGTTCCTGGTAGCCGGCCGGGGGAGCCCAGAAGCCGAGGAACATGAAAGCGCCCGGGATCAGGATCAGGGCCATGGGCAGCAGCAGCATGAACGGCGCCTGGTAGCCGAGCATCAGGGCCAGGCCGCCCGCCACCTGCAGCACCAGCAGCACGCCCAGCACCACCGGAAACAGCAGGTCTTTGTACTGCATGAACAGGTAGTACTCCGACCAGGCCGGTACGCTCAGCCAGCCGTGCACCACAAACACGACGCCGAGCGCAAAGCGTGCCAGGGAGCACGCGCCCATCCACATTTTGTCCATGACTGTCTCCTCACGCAGTGGCCTGCATGAGACAGCCTAGCACCCGTAGTTGTCGATTTATTATCGCTGCGCAGACTGCGGCATCGGCGGCTGGTCCGTCAGCGTCGAATCCGGGTAGGCGATCTTCCAGATGTCCCAGCCCATCTTGCGGCGCAGCGCCATCCGTTCCTTGCCCTCGGCGTAGAGGTCGAAGTGGCCCTTGCCCGGCACATAGCGCACCTCCGCCACCGCGCCCACATCCTTGAACGCTGCCTCCAGCCTGCGCACGCCGCCGTCCAGGCCAAAGTCGTCCTTGTCGCCAACGTAGACATGCAGCTTGCCATCGAGGTCGGCCTTCTGCGACGGCCAGCGCTGGCGGACGATGCGCGTGATGTCGTAGTGGGTGAGCCAGTACTCGGCGACCTTGGGATCCACTTTGCCGGTCTGGCGGTCGTACAGGCGCTGCGGGCGGCCGTTCGCGCCGCGCGGCGAAAACACCCATTCGAAGGACTGCATCTGGCCGCCGTACTCACCCAGCACCTCCTCCATCTGCTCCATCACGAGGTCCTTCTTCACGGCATTCGGCTTGGTGAGATCGAGCTCGCCGAAGGCGGTGAAATCGGGGAAGTCCGGCGAGGTTGCGAAGCTGCCGCGGAACAGCTTGGGATAGTTCAGCTGCAGCCACAGCGCCGCCCAGCCGCCCGACGAATGCCCCATCAGGAAGCGCCCGGCCTTGAGGTCGGTACGGTAGAGACGGTCGATCTCGGGTAGCAGTTCGGTCGTCAACGCGGTGCCCCAGGGCCCGTTGTTGGCGCTGTCGGCGAATTCGTGGGTGCCGCTGGGCAGGCTCTGGTCGAGGAAGACCCAGATCATCGGCGGCAAGCGCTTGTTGCCGGTCTGACTGAGTACGCCCGCGGCGCTGTCGGCCAGCGAAGCCATGCCTGCGGTGAAGCCGTGGGTGAAATAGACCACCGGGTAGCGGCGGGTGTCCTTGTCGTAGTCCGGCGGCGTCATAACGAACCCGCGCATCTGCACCGGCTTGCCGCTGAAGGCGCTCAGGGCCTTGCTGTCGAAGGCGAACGGCTTGATGCGCGCTTCCACGATGGCGCGGTCTTCGGCGGAGAACATGGGCTTCCCGTCCGGGCGCTCCCAGTAGCTCTTGCGCTCGGGGACCACCGCGTCCAGCGCCAGCGTGACGGGGGCGGCGGCGGGCAGCGTGACCTTGACGACCGGGCTGACCACGTCGCCGGCGCCGCGGCCGGAGTAGGCGTAGCTATGGTCGCGGTCCAGCACGGCCTGGACCCAGTATTCGCCGGCCGGAAGGCGGTCGATCGAGACCGGGAAGGCCAGGTCCTTGGACGTGAGCGCCAGCACGGCGCCTGGCCTCAGGCCGGTCACTTCGCGCGCGGCGACAAAATTGTCTTTCTTGAAGAACGGGTCGGCGCTGACGCTGTCGGGCGCCTTGTCACCCTCGGCCTTCTGCGCGAATACCAGCAGGCGTCCACTGCTTGTTTCGGCGGCGGCGGCTGGCCCGGCGACGACTTGCACAGGCGGCACATGGGCGGGCTCGGCCCATGCGGAAGCGGCGGTCGTCAGCAGAGCCAGGCTCAGCATGGTCAGTCTTGGTGCAAACATGGAACAGCCCCTCGATATTGGTATGAGGGGCATTCTGCCGGGATCGCCGAAAAGTTCCCGCTTGGATGCGACGAACTGCACAATTGCCGTAATGAAATGCAAAATGCCGGCAACGCAAGTACTACTCAGGCAGGTGGATTGACCCACTCCATGTACTGCACCGTGATGTGCGGATGGCTGGCCAGCGGCTCGGTGCGCGGCACGAAGACGAAACCCTGGCGCTGGTACAGGCGGGCGGCGGGGAGGTTGTCCGGCGCGACGCTCAGCTCCACGCGCGCAAAGCCACGCTCCACGGCGCGCTGCCGGATGGTCTCGACCAGGCGGCCGGCGGCGCCGCTGCCACGGCTGGCCGGGCGCACCCACATGGCGATCAGGCCAAACGTGCCCTCGCCTTCCGGCACGCCCGCGATCATCCCGGCCGGTTCGTCGCCATCAAACGCGTAGAAGTATTCGGCCGGACCACGGCCCGCGGCCCGGTCCCGCCATTGCTGCTCGGTGAATGCCAGCGCGCTCGCGTGCGTGACGCCGAAGGCCGTCGGCGCATCGGCCAGCGCGGCGAGGCGCAGCGTCTTGAGAATCTCCCAGTCGTCCTCGGTGGATGCCCG
The DNA here is from genome assembly GCF_004614185.1 of Zemynaea arenosa. GTDB lineage: Bacteria > Pseudomonadota > Gammaproteobacteria > Burkholderiales > Burkholderiaceae_D > Telluria > Telluria arenosa. Next base: position 8,709 of record NZ_SPVF01000245.1, read on the forward strand.
GATCGTGATCGTCATTCAGCCCTGCGCCGCGATGCGCTCGACCTTGGAGTCAAGCTTGTTGAGGCCCGAAAGGTAGGCCTTGGCCGAGGCCACGATGATGTCCGGGTCCGCCCCCACCGCGTTGACGATGCGCCCGTTCTTCGACAAGCGCATCGACACCTCGCCTTGCGACTGCGTGCCATTGCTGATCGCGTTGATCGAAAAGAGCAGCAGCTCAGCGCCGGACTTGGCTTCCTTCTCGATGGCGTTGACCATCGCATCCACCGGCCCGTCGCCCGTGCCTTCGCAGCTGAACTCCTTGCCGTCGATGGAGAACACCACCTTGGCCAGCGGCAGTTCGCCGGTCTCCGAGCGCTGGGACAGCGACACCAGCCGGTAGGTCTCGCCCTCGGCAGCATGCTCCTCGTCCGACATCAGCGCCATGATGTCCTCGTCGAAGATCTCGGCCTTGCGGTCCGCGAGCTCCTTGAAGCGCGCGAAGGCGGCATTCACTTCGGACTCCGATTCGAGCTCGATGCCCAGCTCCTGCAAACGCTGCTTGAAGGCGTTGCGGCCCGAGAGCTTGCCGAGCACGATCTTGTTGGCGGTCCAGCCCACGTCTTCCGCGCGCATGATCTCGTAGGTCTCGCGCGCCTTCAGGATGCCGTCCTGGTGGATCCCCGAGGCGTGCGCGAACGCGTTGGCGCCCACCACCGCCTTATTCGGCTGCACCGGAAAGCCGGTGATCTGCGAGACCATCTTGGAGGCCGCGACGATCTGCGTGGTGTCGATGCCCAAATCCAGCTTGAAGAAGTCGGAACGGGTCTTCACCGCCATCACGACTTCTTCCAGCGCCGTATTCCCGGCCCGCTCGCCGAGGCCATTGATGGTGCACTCGATCTGGCGCGCACCGCCGATGGTCACGCCGGCCAGCGAATTGGCCACCGCGAGACCGAGGTCGTTATGGCAGTGGACCGACCAGATGGCCTTGTCCGAATTGGGCACGCGCTCGCGCAGGCGGCGGATGGTGGCGCCGAACTGCTCGGGCATCGCGTAACCCACGGTGTCCGGGAAGTTGATGGTGGTCGCGCCTTCCGCGATCACGGTCTCCAGCACGCGGCACAGGAAGTCTTCTTCCGAGCGGCTGCCGTCTTCCGGACTGAATTCGATATCGTCCGTGAACTGGCGCGCGAACTTGATGGCCAGCCTGGCCTGCTCCAGCACCTGCTCCGGCTCCATGCGCAGCTTCATCTTCATGTGCAGCGGCGAAGTGGCGATGAAGGTGTGGATGCGCTTGCGCGGGGCCGGTGCCAGCGCTTCGGCGGCACGCGCGATGTCCTTGTCGTTGGCGCGCGAGAGCGAGCACACGGTCGACTCGCGCACCACCGAGGCGATCGAGCGGATCGCCTCGAAGTCGCCCGGCGACGCGGCCGCGAAACCGGCTTCGATCACGTCGACCCGCATCCGCTCCAGCTGGCGCGCGATGCGCAGCTTCTCTTCCTTGGTCATCGAGGCGCCAGGGGATTGCTCGCCGTCGCGCAGGGTGGTATCGAAGATGATGAGGCGGTTGGAGATCGACATGACAGGTCCAGGAATCAGAGGCTAGCGGCGTTCACTCTCATCCACCGGCTCCTCGTCGGTCTGCACCAGCGACACCCGCTCGCCCTTCGCGAGGCGGATGAGGTAGATGATGTAGCCCGAGATGCCGTAGATGACGAAGAACCACCAGATGGAGTACGACGGGAACAACGCCATCAGCGCGAGGCCGAGGGCGATCAGGAAAATCGCGATGAAGGGGACCGACTGGCGGAAGTTGATCTCCTTAAAGCTGTAGAACGGCAGGTTGGTCACCATCGACAGGCCTGCGAACAGCGTGATGGACCACGAGATCCACGGCTGCGTGGTGCCGATGACGCCATCCTCGGTCATGGCCAGCACATAGCCCGCGACCAGCGCGGCGGCCGAGGGGCTGGGCAGGCCCTGGAAGTAGCGCTTGTCCACCACTTCGATATTCGTGTTGAAGCGCGCCAGGCGCAGGGCGGCCCCGGCGCAGTAGACGAAGGCCGCGATCCAGCCCAGCTTGCCGAGGCCGCGCAGCGACCATTCGTAGATGACCAAGGCTGGGGCGGCGCCGAAGCTGACCATGTCCGACAGCGAGTCGTATTGGGCGCCGAACTCGGACTGGGTGTTGGTGAGGCGGGCGACGCGGCCATCCAGGCCATCGAGGATCATGGCGATGAAGATGGCCCACGCCGCGTAATCGTACTTGCCGTTCATCGCCTGCACGATGGCGTAGAAGCCGCAGAACAGCGCCCCCGTGGTGAAGGCGTTGGGCAGCAGGTAGATGCCGCGGGCGCGCTTGCGCGGCCCCTCGACCTGCACCGGCTGGCGGCGGAACCGTGCAAAGCGCGCCTTGCGGGGCGGCTTGTTGACGGGATGCGCGGCAAGTTTGGCTTTGCGTCGAGGGAAAGTCGGCATGGTCGGTATTGGCAAGAATGAATGTCGCCCTATTATAGTGCGGCGCTTCTTACTTGAATTTCACCTTTCCGACGAGGCGCATCTGCAGGGTGGTGTCGCCGGGTTCGAAGCTGGGCTCCGCCACCTCCGGCGCGCCCGCCCGCGCGAAGGCGGCCTTGGCCATCATCGGCGCGGCACCGTCGGCGGTCTCGCCACGCACATAATTGCCGGAACCTTCGAAATCGACGGTGTCGAGCACCGCATCCTCGACGCGGCGACCCATGGCGCGCGCCACGGAGGCGATGCGCTCATTCAGGTTCTTGTAGGTGGCGGCGATGCGCTGGTCGTCCAGCTGCTTTTCAGTCTCGGGGGCCAGGCCGAAGGACAGGCCGTTCAGCGCCAGCACCTTCTGGGCGGCGGCCACAGTCTTCTGCAGCGCACCGATATTGGTGGTCTTGACCTCCACGTACTGGCCCACGCGCCAGGACGCGGGCTGGCGCGGCTTCACCTTGCCAGTGGCATCGAGCGGCATCGGCGGCCGGTCTTCAGGATAGACCGGGTAGGTGTAGTAGCCGTAGGTCTTCAGCTTGGCCTGCGGATCGGCCTTCTTGAGGATCTCGGTCCCCTCGCGCATCTTGGCGTTCACGCGCGAGGCGGCGGCGGTTTTGTCCTTGTCCTGCTCTTCGACCATCAGGGTGGCGGTGGCCTGGTCGTTCGCGTGCGTGACTTCGCCGAACGCCGGGATGACGACCAGCGTGCCGGCGGTCGGGATTTGCTGGGCGTGTGCGCCCACGGTGGCCGCGGCCAGGACGAGCGCTGCGGCGGCGAAGGTTTTGGTCAACGACATAAATGAACTCCCGGTGAAGTAAATATCCGACAAGATACATTCAACCGGGGATGTATGCGGGCACGCGTAATACAAAGTTGCAAATTACGGGCGCCCGCCGGGCTACCCCTTCCGTCCTTGGGCCGGAAAAAATTCCCCGCGCGAGCGGGGCGGGACCTCAATTCTTCGACTGGTCGACCAGCTTGTTCTTGGCGATCCACGGCATCATCGCGCGCAGCTTCGCACCCACCTCTTCGATCTGGTGCTCGGCGGTCAGGCGGCGGCGCGAGATCAGGGTCGGCGCACCAGCCTTGTTCTCGAGGATGAAGCTTTTCGCGTACTCGCCGGTCTGGATGTCCTTCAGACACTGGCGCATTGCATCCTTGGTCGCCGAGGTCACGACCTTCGGCCCGGTCACGTACTCGCCATATTCCGCGTTGTTGGAGATCGAGTAGTTCATGTTGGCGATGCCGCCTTCGTAGATCAGGTCCACGATCAGCTTCAGCTCATGCAGGCACTCGAAGTAGGCCATCTCCGGCGCGTAGCCCGCTTCCACCAGCGTCTCGAAACCAGCCTTGATCAGCTCCACGGTGCCGCCGCACAGGACCGCCTGTTCGCCGAAGAGGTCCGTCTCGGTCTCTTCGCGGAAGTTGGTCTCGATGATGCCGGCCTTGCCGCCGCCATTAGCCATCGCATACGACAGCGCGATATCGCGCGCGATGCCCGACTTGTCCTGGTAGACGGCGATCAGGTGCGGCACGCCGCCACCCTGCTTGTAGGTGTTGCGCACGGTGTGGCCCGGAGCCTTCGGCGCGATCATGATCACGTCCAGGTCCGCGCGTGGCACGACCTGGCCGTAATGTACGTTGAAGCCGTGCGCGAAAGCCAGCACCGCGCCCTGCTTGGCGTTCGGCGCCACGTTCTCGTTGTAGACCTGGGCGATGTTCTCGTCCGGCAGCAGGATCATGATGATGTCCGCGTTCTTCACGGCCTCATTCACTTCCGCGACCTTGAGGCCAGCGTTCTCCACCTTGGCCCAGGAGGCGCCGCCCTTGCGCAGGCCGACCGTCACGTTGACGCCGGATTCGTTGAGGTTCTGCGCGTGCGCGTGGCCCTGCGAGCCGTAACCGATGATGGCGACGTTCTTGCCTTTGATGAGGGAGAGGTCGCAGTCCTTGTCGTAGAAAACTTTCATGTTATGAGCCCTAATTTTTGAATTCAGATTTTGAGGATACGTTCGCCACGGCCGATGCCGGAGCCGCCGGTACGCACGGTTTCGAGGATGGCCGCGCGGTCGATCGAGTCGATGAAGGCATCGAGCTTGCTCTTGGCGCCCGTGAGTTCGATGGTGTAGGTCTTCTCGGTCACGTCGATGATGCGGCCGCGGAAGATGTCCGCGGTGCGCTTCATCTCTTCGCGCTCCTTGCCGACCGCACGCACCTTGATCAGCATGAGCTCACGCTCGATGTGCGCGCCTTCGGTCAGGTCCACCACCTTCACCACTTCGATCAGCCGGTTCAGGTGCTTGGTGATCTGCTCGATGATGTCGTCCGAGCCAGTGGTCACGATGGTCATGCGCGAGAGGGTCGCGTCTTCGGTCGGCGCCACGGTCAGCGTCTCGATGTTGTAGCCGCGTGCGGAGAACAGGCCCACCACGCGCGACAGCGCACCCGCTTCGTTTTCGAGAAGGACGGAGATTATGTGTCGCATTACAGGTCCTCCGATCCGAGCAGCATTTCAGACAGACCGGCACCCGCCTTCACCATCGGCCACACGTTCTCTGCCTGGTCGGTGATGAAGTTCATGAAGACCAGGCGGTCCTTCATGCCGAAGGCTTCGCGCAGCGCGCCTTCCACGTCGCCTGGCTTCTCGATCTTCATGCCCACGTGGCCAAAGGATTCCGCGAGCTTGGAGAAGTCCGGCAGCGAATCCATGTACGACTCGGAGTAGCGCGAGCCGTAGTCGATCTGCTGCCACTGGCGCACCATGCCGAGGAAGCGGTTGTTCAGCAGGATGATCTTGGGCGTCAGGTGGTACTGCTTGCAGGTCGCGAGCTCCTGGATGCACATCTGGATCGAGCCTTCGCCGGTGATGCAGGCGACGGTCGCATCCGGGTTCGCCATCTGCACGCCCATGGCGTACGGCAGGCCGACACCCATGGTGCCGAGGCCACCGGAATTGATCCAGCGGCGCGGCTTGTCGAACTTGTAGTACTGGGCGGCCCACATCTGGTGCTGGCCGACGTCGGACGTGATGAAGGCGTCGCCCTGGGTGATGTCCCAGAGCTTTTCGACCACCGACTGCGGCTTGATGACGGTGTCCGAATCCTGGTAGCGCAGGCAGTTGCGGCCGCGCCACTCGTCGATCTGGCCCCACCACTTGGCGAGGGTCTGCTGGTTGGGCTTCGCTTCGGAGGCATCCAGTTGCGACAGCAGCTCGACCAGCACGTCCTTGACGTTGCCGACGATGGGGATGTCGACCTTCACGCGCTTGGAGATCGACGAGGGGTCGATGTCGATGTGGATGATCTTGCGCGGGTTGGTGGCGAAGTGCTTCGGGTTGCCGATCACGCGGTCGTCGAAGCGCGCGCCGATCGCGATCAGCACATCGCAGTTCTGCATCGCCATGTTGGCTTCGTAGCTGCCGTGCATGCCGGGCATGCCCACGAATTTGTCGCTGGTCGCGCGATAGGCGCCAAGGCCCATCAGCGTGTTGGTGCACGGGTAGCCCAGCTTATCGACCAGGCGATTCAGCTCGTTCGACGCGTTCGCAAGGATCACGCCGCCGCCCGTGTAGATCATCGGGCGCTCGGCGGAGAGCAGCAGCTGCACGGCCTTGCGAATCTGGCCCGAGTGGCCTTTGTCCACCGGGCGGTAGGAGCGCATCTCGATCTCTTTCGGATACGAGAACGGCGCCTTGTGCACGGTGATGTCCTTCGGAATGTCGACCAGCACGGGGCCGGGGCGGCCGGTACGGGCGATGTAGAAGGCTTTCTTGATGGTGTCCGCCAGGTCCTTGACGTCCTTGACCAGGAAGTTGTGCTTGACCACCGGGCGCGTGATGCCCACGGTGTCGCATTCCTGGAAGGCGTCCTGCCCGATCGCGTGGCTCGGCACCTGGCCGGAGATCACCACCATCGGAATGGAGTCCATGTACGCGGTCGACAGACCGGTGACGGCGTTGGTCACACCCGGACCGGAGGTCACGATGGCCACGCCCACCTTGTTCGAGCTGCGTGAATACGCGTCGGCGGCATGCACGGCGGCTTGCTCGTGGCGGACCAGGATGTGCTGGAATTTGTCCTGCTTGAAGATGGCGTCGTAGATGTACAAGACTGCGCCGCCGGGGTAGCCAAAGACGTGTTCAACACCTTCTTCAGCGAGGCAACGCACGACAATCTCGGCGCCCGTGAGGGGGACCGATGCTTCGGGATTCATAAAACGTCCTTTCAAAACCCAATGGGAAAAGATCGGATGCTCTCTCCTGACGAAGCACGTCGTACCGCAACAAACACTCTGGCGTCCCTTCTTTCTGCGGTCACGGCGATCTTTCACGTCCCCGTAGTGACGTTACGAACCGGCGCTGGGCCGCAATCTCGTTCGGCGAGAGTCTTGTAGCGTTCTGGCGCACTTCTCGCGCTTGTGGCGCGGGTTAGAGCAAACTGCCTACATGAAAGCTGGTTTCGTCCGTGCTGATCTGGTGGGGCCAGCGCCGGGAAACCGGGAGCCTTGTTTGTTGCAAAGCGACCTACACCTTACTGCGCCGCACCATTCTGGTCAAGCTCAATCTTCCCGCCAGTCCTGAAACGGTGCAATGCGCGCCAATTTTTGCTAGGATTCGCGAGTTTTGTACATGCGTTCGGCAACGTACCGGACGCAACCCTGACCACCCTTCCCCTCACGCATGGCAACAGACAAAGAATTATCGGACTTTCTCGAAAGTGTCGAGCGTCGGGCCTTCAAGCAGGCGGCCTATGCGGTCAGGCGGGAGGAGGCGGCGCTGGACATTGTCCAGGATGCCATGATCAAGCTGGCCGAGAAATACGGCGACAAGCCGGCCGCCGAACTGCCGATGCTGTTCCAGCGCATTCTGCAGACCACCATCCTCGATTTCTTCCGCCGCGAAAAGGTGCGCAACACCTGGGTCAGCCTGTTTTCCGGCCTGGGACGCCACGACGGCGAAAATGAGGATTTTGATATACTGGACACCTATGAGGCGGAGGAAGGCAACACCGCCCAGGAGTCGTCCGCCGACACCGTCGAACGGATGCAGATCCTGGATGTGATCGACCAGGAAGTGCAAAAACTCCCCACGCGTCAACGGGAAGCCTTCCTCATGCGTTACTGGCAGGACATGGATGTGGCCGAAACGGCCGAAGCCATGGGCTGCTCGGAAGGAAGCGTCAAGACACACTGTTCCCGGGCCACGCACGCCCTGGCGGAAGCGCTCAAGGCCAAGGGAATCACATTATGAATACCGACGACCTCAACTTTGCGTACAAGGTACGCCACGCACTGAACGACAAGCTGGATCAGCTGCCGTCCGAGACGACGGACCGGCTGGCCGCAGCGCGCCAGGCGGCGCTCGCGCGCAAGAAGGCGGACAAGCCGGTGCGCGTGGCGCAGCGGGTGTCGGTGGGCAATGTATTGACTGCCGGCGGACGCTCGTGGTTCCAGGACGTCACCTGGCTGGGCCGCCTTGGCGTGGCGGTGCCACTGGTGGCGATGGCGTTCGGGCTGGCCGGTATTTACCAGTACGAGCAGAAGCAGCGCATTGCCGAAATCGCCGAGCTGGATGCGGCGGTCCTGTCGGACGAGCTGCCGCTCACCGCTTACCTCGACCAGGGCTTCAACGCCTACGTCTCGCAGCAACAGCAGCAAGAGCAGCTCGAGCAGAAGCGCGCCCAGTAATGACCTTGTCTTCCCGCCGCACCCGCCTCGGACGCGCCGCCTCGCTTGCGGTGGCGCTGGCGGGCGTGTGCGCTTGGGCGGTGGCGCAAGTGGCCGCACCGGCGAGCCAGGCAACGGCCGGGGCACCGGCCGCGGGGACGCAGACGGTTCAGGCTCCGGTGGCGGCTCATGGCGCGGCGCCGAAAGCCGCTGGCAAATCCACCAGAACAGTCGCCGCCGGCAAGCCGCGCTGGACGGATCTGAATCCGTCCCAGCAGGCGGCGCTCCAGCCGCTGGCGGGCGAATGGGACAAGTTCGGTCCGGTGCGCAAGCAGAAGTGGCTGGAGATCGCGAACCGCTTCAGCGCGATGAAGCCGGACGAGCAGCAGCGCATGCACGAGAAGATGCGCGAGTGGATCAAGCTCACGCCCGAGCAGCGCAACCGCGTGCGCGAAAACTACGTCAACGCGAAGAAGATCGCGCCGGACCAGAAAGCCTCGCAGTGGGAGCAGTACCAGCAGCTCCCGGAAGAACAGAAGAAGCAGCTGGCGGCGCAGGCGGCGGCCGCGGCGGCGAGCAAGCGCACGGTGGCGGCGCCACCGGCGTCCGCGCACGGCAAGCC
>NZ_SPVF01000233.1 GCF_004614185.1 Zemynaea arenosa
GAGGCACGCCAGCGCGCCAGCCTGGATGTGGTGCCGGACGCGCTGCTGGCGGTCGACCCGGAGGGCCGCATCCGTTACGCCAACCCGCCCTGCGCCACGCTGTTCGGCTACACGCCGGAGGAACTGGCCGGGCTGCAGGTCACCCGGCTGGCGCCCGGCATCCAGAGTGCGGCGAGCCCGAACCGCATCTTCACCGCCTGGCGCAAGGACGGCTCCCAGTTCCAGGCGGAGGTCAACCAGGGCCTTTGGCTGCACGAAGGCCAGCGTCTGACGCTGGTGGCGCTACGCCGCCGCGACTCCGCAGCCACGCCGCTGGCCGCCGCCCCGGCGCCATCCAGCGCCAGTTCGCGCATCGAATCCATGCTCAATGCGGTGCCCAGCGGCCTGCTGGTGCAGAACCGCGCGGGCCGGGTCCTGGACAGCAACGCCGCCGCGCGCCGCATGCTGGCGCTGGGCCCGTCGGCGCCCGCATTCTGGGCCGGGGTGCATGAAGACGGCCGCCCGTTCGAGAACCATGAGCATCCAGCGCGGGTGGCTTTCGTCACCGGCCAGCCGGTGCGCGACGTGGTGATGGGCGTGACCCAGCTCGATGGCAACCTGCACTGGCTGTCCGTGAACGCGGAGCCGGTGCAGGACGAGCGCGGCGAAGCTTTCATGGTGGTGTCTTCGCTGACCGACATCACCTTCCACAAGCGCAGCGAAGATGCGCTGCGCCTCTCCGAACACCGCCTGCAGCAGATCATCGGCATGCTGCCGATTGGCCTGTTCATCAAGGATGCCGACAGCCGCTTGATCCTGATGAACCCCGCCTGCGAGCGCCACTTCGGCTTCACGCTGGAAGAGCAGCGCCTCGGCACGGCGAAGAGCGGCTTCACGCGCGAGCAGCTGACGCGCTACCGGGCACTGGACCAGCAGGCCTTCGCCAGCGGTGAACTGATCGACCACACCGAAACGCTGCACAACAAGAGCCTGGGCCGCGACCTGCACCTGCGCGTGCTGGTCAAGGCCGTGCACGACGCGCAGGGCAAGCCGGACTACATCATCGGCATGACAGTCGACATCACCGCCAGCACCGCCACCGAACAGGAACTGCGGGAGCTGAACGAGCACCTGGAAGAACGCGTGCAGCAGCGCACGGAGCAGCTCGACCACGCCAAGAAAATGGCGGAGGAAGCCAACCGCGCCAAGGGCCAGTTCCTGGCCAACATGAGCCACGAGATCCGCACCCCGATGAACGGCGTGATCGGCATGGCCTACCTGGCCCTGAAGACGGACCTGAACCCGCGCCAGCGCGACTACCTGGAGAAGATCCGCTTCGCCGGCGAGCACCTGCTGGGCATCATCGACGACATCCTGGACTTTTCCAAGATCGAGGCGGGCAAGCTGGAAGTGGAGAGCGTCGCTTTCTCGCTCGATCACGTGCTGCAGACCCTGACCACCGTGGTGGCGCCCAAGGCTGCGACCAAGGACCTGGAGCTGGCCTTCGAACTCGATCCCGCGCTGCCCAGGACCATGCAGGGCGACCCGCTGCGCCTGGGCCAGGTGCTGATCAACTACACCAACAACGCCATCAAGTTCAGTGAGCGCGGCCGCATCCTGGTGCGGGTGGCCAAGGCGGACGAGGATGCGGGCAGCTGCCTGCTGCGCTTCGAGGTGAACGACAACGGCATCGGCCTGACGGCGGAGGAACAGGCGCGCCTGTTCCAGTCGTTCCAGCAGGGCGACGCCTCCACCACGCGCGCCTACGGCGGCACGGGCCTGGGCCTGGCCATCTGCAAGCAGCTGGCGCAGCTGATGGGCGGCGACGTGGGCGTGGAGAGCCGGCCGGGCGAAGGCAGCTGCTTCTGGTTCACCGCGCGCGTGGGCCGCATCGACGACGCGGCGCCGGCGCTGGTCCCGGCCGAGGGGGCGCGAGGCTCGGACACCGCGGATGCCGCCTACGCCGCCGTGCGCGGCACCCGCATCCTGCTGGTGGAGGACAACACCTTCAACCAGCAGATCGCGCTGGAGATGCTGCAGGAGGCGGGCGCCCACGTGACGGTGGCCGCCAACGGCCTGGAGGCGCTGGAGCAGCTGCGCAGCGCGCACTTCGACGCGGTGCTGATGGACGTGCAGATGCCGGTGATGGATGGGCTGGAGGCCACGCGCATCCTGCGCCGCGACGCCGCGGACTATAACCGTGACAGCGCGCACCACCCGCACAGCCTGCGCGTGATCGCGATGACCGCCAACGCCACCAGCGCGGACCGCGTGGCCTGCATGGACGCCGGCATGGACGACTTTTTGGCCAAGCCGATCCAGCCGCAGGTGCTGTTCAAGACGCTGGCACGCTGGCTGCCGGAACGCCCCGCACCCGTGCCGGCGCCGGCCCTGCCGCCCGGGCCCGGCTTCCGCCCGCTGGCGGGCGATCCGGCGATCATCGACCTGACCATCCTGGCCAAGCTCCTGTCGTACAACCAGGAGAAGGTGCGCAAGTTCGCCTTCAAGTTCCTGCAGTCGACCCAGGACGGGCTGGAGGAGATGGAGCGCGAGCTCAAGGCAGGCAACATCATGCGGCTGCGCGACCTGGGCCACCGCATCAAGTCCTCGGCCCGCACCGTGGGCGCGCTGGGCATGGCCGACCTGTGCCAGCGGCTCGAGAACCTGCCCGAGGGCGACGTGCGCGCAGAACGGGCCGCGGCGGCCAGCCTCCTGTCCCAGCTGTGGGAGCTGCTGCACAAGGTGACCGAGCAGGTGATGCAGAACACCACCTTCGCCAACGACGCCTGAGCCGCGCCGGCCGCGACCACCGGTTTCCGGCACGTTAGAACCAGCATTCCACCAGTGGGCCGCGCGGGCAGGGCATAATGCCGCGCATGACGCTTTCCTCCCTGCGCGCCCCGGCGCGCCCTCTGTGCGTGCTGGTGGTGGACGACGATCCGTTCATCCTCACGCTCATGCGCGACATGCTGCAGGCCGCCGGCCTGGACGACCCCAGCCACGCGATCCTGACCGAATCCGACCCGCTGCGCGGGCTGGAACGGGTGACCGCGGCCCGCCCGGACCTGCTGATCTGCGACCTCTCCATGCCGCGCATGAGCGGCATCGAATTCCTGGCCGCGGCCGGGAGCGCCGGTTATCAAGGCCAGGTGCTGGTGCTGTCCGGCATGGACCAGGAAGCGCGGCTGGCCGCCGAACAGTTGGCGCGGGCCCAGGGGCTGCGCGTGATCGGGGCGGTGCACAAGCCGATCGCACTGGCCGACCTGCGCGCGGCGCTGGCCACCGTGGCCTGATTCCGGCCCCGGCACGGCCGTGTTGCCCCAGCGACGCCACTGATGTGGTCGTGGCAACTTTTTCACGCGCCCGCCCGACACGCCCCAGGAAAATGGTATATGATTCGGCCAGAATCCCCGCCTGGCACCTCCCCGCCGTTTGTTCCCTGGTTGAAATTGCGCCGGATGCCCGCATCTTGGCAAACGTGCCACTGAAGTGCCCAGGCACTAACCCCACCTCATTTGAGGCATTGAGGAAGATATGAGCGAAAACATCAAACACATCAGCGATGCATCTTTCGAAGCGGACGTGCTCAAATCCGAGCGCCCGGTCCTGGTCGATTTCTGGGCCGAGTGGTGCGGTCCGTGCAAGGCGATCGCTCCGATCCTGGAAGAGGTGGCCAAGGAATACGAAGGCAAGATCCAGATCGCCAAGCTCGATGTGGATGCCAACCAGCAGGTGCCGGCCAAGTTCGGCATCCGCGGGATCCCGACCCTGATCCTGTTCAAGAACGGTGTCGCCGCCGCCCAGAAGGTCGGTGCCATGGCCAAGGGCCAGCTGACGTCTTTCATCGACAGCAATATTTAATCGTTGTAATATACCGCCCGCGGCAGCGCGCCCTGCGCTGCCGTTCTGACTAATCCGTATTCCCCCGTCGTTCCCTCCCCTACCTTAACTCTCCCGTCACGGGACTCTCACACACATGCATCTATCAGAACTGAAGGCCATGCACGTTTCCGCGCTGCTGGAAATGGCAATCGGCCTCGAGATCGATAACGCGGCCCGCCTGCGCAAGCAGGAGCTGATGTTCGCCATCCTGAAAAAACGCGCCAAGCAGGGTGAACAGATCTTTGGAGACGGCGCCCTCGAAGTGCTGCCGGACGGCTTCGGCTTCCTGCGCTCGCCGGACGCCTCGTACATGGCGTCCACCGACGACATCTACATCTCGCCGTCGCAGATCCGCCGCTTCAACCTGCACACCGGCGACTCGATCGAAGGCGAAGTGCGCACGCCCAAGGATGGCGAGCGCTATTTCGCGCTGGTCAAGGTCGACAAGGTCAACGGCGAATCGCCGGAGGCGTCCAAGCACCGCATCCTGTTTGAGAACCTGACCCCGCTGCACCCGAACGAGCCGCTGCGGCTCGAGCGCGAGATGCGCGGCGAGGAGAATGTCACCGGCCGCATCATCGACATGATCGCGCCGATCGGCAAGGGCCAGCGCGGCCTGCTGGTGGCGTCGCCGAAGTCGGGCAAGTCGGTGATCCTGCAACACATGGCGCACGCCATCACCGCCAACCACCCGGATGTGACCCTGATCGTGCTGCTGATCGACGAGCGCCCGGAGGAAGTGACCGAGATGCAGCGCTCCGTGCGCGGCGAAGTGGTGGCGTCGACCTTCGACGAGCCGGCCACGCGCCACGTGCAGGTCGCCGAGATGGTGCTCGAAAAGGCCAAGCGCCTGGTGGAGATGAAGAAGGACGTGGTGATCCTGCTGGACTCGATCACCCGCCTGGCGCGCGCCTACAACACCGTGATCCCGGCCTCGGGCAAGGTGCTGACCGGCGGTGTGGACGCCAACGCGCTGCAGCGTCCGAAGCGCTTCTTCGGCGCCGCCCGTAACGTCGAGGAAGGCGGCTCGCTGACCATCATCGCCACCGCGCTGATCGAGACCGGCTCGCGCATGGACGATGTGATCTACGAAGAATTCAAGGGCACCGGCAACATGGAGGTGCACCTGGAGCGCCGCCTGGCCGAGAAGCGCGTCTACCCGGCCATCAACCTGAACAAGTCGGGCACCCGCCGCGAAGAGCTGCTGATCAAGCCGGACCAGCTGCAGAAGATCTGGATCCTGCGCAAGCTGCTGTACGGGATGGACGAGATCGAGGCGATGGAATTCATCCTCGACAAGATGCGCGCCACCAAGACGAACCTCGAGTTCTTCGACATGATGCGCCGCGGCGGCTGACCTCTGTTCAGCTTGCTGCACAAAGCCGCCTGCGGGCGGCTTTTTCGTTTCTGTTTCCAGTTGAAGACGTGATCCGCGGCCGATGCGGCCATCACGGCGGAGGACTACGCTGCGCTCGCCGCGTTCTATGCGGAGGACGCGCCCCTGGTCAACCGGCCGGACGGGCGCGGGGTGTGCGTCATCGACAACTCCTACGGCACAGCCTTGCTTGACGCTATTTGATGTCGTTCAGGCGGCCGTGGCGGGCTTTCACTGCGGCCCGGTGGTCGAAGAACGGTGAACTCACCTCGGAGGATGACCATGCTGGACCAACACACTACGCCGGTGGACAGGGACCACCGAATCACGCGCCTCGCAACCCGGTTTGAGGCCATTCTGCCCGATATGGAAGCGCGTAAGGATGGTACGGCGCTGCCCGTCGCGCTCGCGGCACTGGTTGCCGACGCCATCGCAGACGCGGAGCGGCATGCCGGGCAGCGGGCGGCTGCGGACGCTGCGACCCACGCGCGGCTGATGGGCAGGCTGCCGCGCCGCTGAGGCCCTGATGGTCAACGGCGAGCAGGAGTTCGACGAATTGCGCCGCGCGCACGAGCGGCTGGAGGCTCAGGTGAATACGGTGTTGCCGACGCTGGCGACCAGGCAGGAAATGAAGGACGGCTTCGATCGAGTCGGCGAGCGCTTCGACAGGCTTGAGGAGCGTTTGGACAAGATGCAGGAGCGCTTCGACCGCAAGTTCGAGTGTCTCTACTACCTCCTGCTGGCCGGGATGGGCGCCGCGCTGATTGCCGCGGTCAGCATGTTCAACGCGCTCGCGGCGCGTCCGGTGGCGTCCGTTGCGCCCGCGGTGTCGGCTCCGCCCGCCCCGGCCCCGGCCACATCAGCCCTGGGCGCGCTGCCAGCCGGCACGGTGCTGGTGCTCAGCGTCCCCGCCGGCCCGGTTGCGCCCCCGCCTCAACCATAGTAGAATCGCGGGTTCCGTACCCACCCTGGCAAGTGATCGGCAATCGGGTCAAGAAGCGTGACGACCGACGAAGTGCTGGTTGGCTACCTAACCATAGCTGAGGCAACCATGAAGACCGACATCCATCCGGATTACCGCGAAGTTCTGTTCCACGACCTGTCGTGCGACTTCAAGTTCATCACCCGTTCGACCATCCAGACCAAGGAAAAGGCCGAGTACGAAGGCAAGGAATACCCGCTCGTCAAGATCGAGGTGTCCGCTGAATCGCACCCGTTCTACACCGGCAAGCACAAGATCGTCGACACCGCCGGCCGCGTCGAGAAGTTCCGCCAGAAATTTGGTTCCGTCGGTTCCAAGACCGCCGTCTCCAAAGGCTAAGCGACTCCGCCGCCATCCGAAAAGGCAGCTCCGGCTGCCTTTTTTTACGTTCCTACTGCATACTCCGGGTTGGTTAAAATAGCCATTTCCGACGAGCCGCGTTCTCGATGAAGCCTGTCCGCCTGCCTGCCGCCGCCACCCTTGCCCTGCCCCGCTGGGCCCTGATCGGGCTCGGCCTGCTGTACATCCTCCCCGGCCTGATCGGCCGCGACCCCTGGAAGGATGACGCCGGCAGCTTCGGCGTGATGTGGACCATGGCGCATGGCGGCCTGAACGATTGGCTGCTGCCCAACATCGCCGGCCTGCCGAGCGCGGGCGAAGGCCCGCTGGCGTTCTGGCTGGGCGCGCTCGGGATCAAGCTGTTCGGCTGGTTCATTGGCGACCTGGGCGGGGCACGGGTCTCGACCGCGGCCTTCTTCCTGCTGGGCGTGAGCTCGCTGTGGTTCACCGCCTTCCACCTGGGTCGCCGGGCCGAAGCGCAGCCGCTGCGGCTGGCCTTCGGCGGCCAGCCCGAGCCGACCGACTACGGCCGCACCCTGGCCGACACCGCCGTCCTGATCTACATCGGCTGCCTGGGCCTGCTGCTGCAGAGCCACGAAACGCTGGCCGTGACGGTACAGGGCGCGCTGCTCAGCTACTTCATGTACCGGGCCGTGCGCTACGTCGAACTGCCGAGCGTGCGCAATGCCGGGCTGATCGGGCTGTCGCTGGGCCTGCTGACCCTGACGCGCGGCTGGCTGTGCCCGGCGGGCGCCGTGATCGCCCTTGTTGGCTGTGCCCGCTATCTGGACATGCCGATGCGCCAGACCCTGCGCCATATGGCGATTGCGGTGCTGGCCGGGCTGCTGATCACGCTGGTGTGGGTGGTGCCGGCCGAGATCGTCCAGCCCTGGGGCCGCTCGCCGGTGGCCATGTGGCTGGCGTGGAACGCGTCCCAGATCGGGCTGCCGTCGGCGGCCTCGCTCACCACCCTGCTGCGCACCGGCCTCTGGTTCTCCTGGCCCGCCTGGCCGTTCGCGTTCTGGGCCATCTACGCCTGGCGCCGCCAGAGCCGCCTGCTGCACATCGTGCTGCCGCTGTTCCTGCTGGCCGCGCTGGGCCTGCTGGTGCTGTTCAATCCAGAACCGGAAAATGGCGACCTGCTCAAGCTGCTGGCACCGCTGGCCCTGATGGCCGCCTTCGGCCTGCCGACCATGAAGCGCGGCACCATCAATGCGATCGACTGGTTCTCGGTGATGGTGCTGACCATGATCGCCGGACTGATCTGGATGTTCTACATCGCCAAGCTGACCGGCTGGCCCGCGCAGCTGGCCAAGAACGTGCTCAAGCTGGTGCCGGGTTTCCAGCCGCAGTTCGGGCTGGGCGCCTTCATCGTCGCGGCGGCGGTGACGGTCAGCTGGTTCTTCCTGGTGCACTGGCGCATCTCGCGGCGGCCGTCCGTGCTGTGGCGCGCGGTGGTGCTGTCCTCCGGCGGGCTGATCCTGCTGTGGGTGCTGCTGATGACGCTGTTCCTGCCCGACCTCAACTACGGCAAGAGCTACGAGATCGTCGCGCACCAGATTGCGGACAAGCTACCGGACGGCGTGGACTGCATCGAAACCAACGTCGGCCCGGCCCAGCGCGCCTCGTTCGCCTACTTCGGGCACCTGCCGTTTGCCGGGCTGGAGCAGAAGCACTGCAGCGTGGTGCTGATCCAGGATTCGGTGAACGTGCGCGACACGCGCGAGCTCGACAAGCGTTTCCGCGACAGCTCGCTGAGCCTGTTGTGGGAAGGCCGCCGCCCCTCCGACCGCAACGAACGTTTCCGCCTGTACCGCCGCGGCGAATAACCGCGCCCACCGGCGCACAGACCCCGCATCCCTTATCGCAGCCGCCGCGCCCCTATTGCCGGCCGAAAAAACCCCGGGGACGTACCCCGCTCTGGGAGCGGGGTACGTCCCCGTTCTTCGCTTATTCGGCGGAATATATCGCAGCGCGCAACCCACTGATTCTTCTGTTTTTTTGAATATGTCGGCGCGTGCTAAATTGAAAAGAATCGGCGTTTTCTTACCCCTCTAATCCGGGGTACGTCCCCTGTCTGGGAGCGGGGTACGTCCCCGAATTTTGGTTACCGATTTTTTGCGGGCTTATGGGCGTTACACCTTCATTGGGAGGATCACCATCTGCAGGCCTTCGAGGTGCAGGCGGCGCTGGACCGCGAGCGCGGCCTGGTTGTGCAGGAGGCGGGTGAACCAGTTGTCCTTGGCGAAGATCAGCTTGCTGGTAAAGAAGATGGAGTTCGGGTACTCCTGGCTGATCTCCTCGCACATGCGCGTCACCTCGTCCACGGCGTCGGTCCCGAAGCTCAGGTAGGACGACGACGCCATCCCGTGGCTCTGGCAGAAGTCGACAAAGAACTCGAGGGTCTCGGCCGCTTCGTCGCGCATCTTCTCCATGGTCCCCTCGCCGCCATACACGTGCGAATCCACCGTGCGCGCATTGATGAACAGGAAGTTCTTGAAGTGGCCGGGGAACATCCGCAGCACCCACAGCAGCGCATGCAGACCGCCGCCGCGCGAGGTGCCGACAATGAACACCGCGGTCTGGTCGTCCGGGTTCGGCTCCTTGCCGTCCTTGTCCGGGCCGAAGGGCTGGCTGGCGAACACCTCGTCCACGGAATGGATCGCCTGCTTCGTCTCGCGGTAGTGGTTGCGGATCCAGATGCACAGCACCGCCATCGCCACGATGATCAGCGCGGTCGCCCAGCCGCCTTCCGCAAAGCGCTCCACCAGCAGGATCGCCAGGATGCCCGCGCAGATGATGAAGCCGGTGAGCGACAGCAGCAGCCGGCGCATCCAGCCTCGGTGGCCGCGGTTCTGCCACCAGTACGACACCAGACCCGACAGCGAAATCGCGAAGGTCAGGAACACCGAGATCGAATACAGCACCACCAGCAGCGTCACCTGGCCGCGCGTCCAGAACAGGATCGCCAAGGCGGCGATGCCCATCACGAGGATGCCGTTCTCGGTCACCAGCCGGGTCGACAGGTAGCGGAACTTGTGCGGCACCCACGAGTCGGACGCCATGTTGGCCAGCACCGACGGCCCGCCCAGGAAGCCGGTGTTGGCCGCCACGAACAGCAAGCCGGCCTCGAAGGCGAGCACGATCACCAGCAGCACCTGGTTCATGACCGGCCCGCCCAGGCCCATGCTGCCGATGATGGCCTTGAAAGTGGTGGCATTGAGCGTCTCGCCGGCCACCGGTTTCGCGTCCCACAGCAGGTAGAGCAGGATGATGCCGCCCGCCGTCACCGCCAGCGACAGGGCCATGTACAGCATGGTCATCTTGCCGGTGCGGACCCGCGGCTCCTTCAGCAGGTTGACGTTATTGGAGACCGCCTCCAGCCCGGTGTAGGTACCGCCGCCCTGCGAGTACGCCAGCAGCAGCATCCCCGCCACACCAGTCCAGCCGATGCTCCCGGCCAGGTCGGTGGTGGCCTGGGCAGTGGTCGGCACCAGCTCGGGAAGGTGGGCCGCATGGGCCACGATGCCGTACACGATCAGGATCAGGTGGGTGGCGACAAAGCCGATGAAGATCGGCAGCAGGATCTGGATCGCTTCCTTCAGCCCGCGCAGGTTCATCACGATGAGCACCGCGATGAAGAAGGCCTCCATCCACAGCTTGTAGGGCTGGAAGCCGAGCGGCAGGAAGGAGGCCAGCGCATCCACGCCGGACGCGATCGAAATCGCGATGGTCAGCACGTAGTCGAGAATCAGCGCGCAGCCCGACACCAGGCCGAGATAAGGGCCGACCAGCTTGGTTGCGACGCGATAGCCCCCGCCCCCGGTGGGGAACAGTTCAATGACCTGGTTGTACGCAAGCGCGATAATGAAGACGGTGACGGCCGTGGCCAGCGCCATGTACAGGCCGAGATGGGTGTGCATGCCGAGCGCGCGGAAGGTTTCTTCCGGCCCGTAGGCGGAGGACGAGAGGCCGTCCGCGCCCAGCCCGACCCAGGCCAGGAAGGCGGCCAGGGCCATCGAGTGGCGGGTTTCGGTTGCGAGGGGATCGAGCGCCTTGCCGAGAATGAGTTCCCGGATTTTCTTGTTCTTCATGAGCAAGCCGGGCGGCGGGGCGGCCGGCGGTGGTCGAAACAGTGCGCATCATACGCTGGAACGTGACAAGTTGGCACGGAAAGCGGGGCGGCGTCGCAGGGCAGGCCACTCCGGCATGACAGGCTAGGTTGCATGCTCTATAATGCTGCGTTCACAAGCCGGCCTCTGTGGCGGAATTGGTAGACGCACTTGACTCAAAATCAAGCGCCGAAAGGCGTGCCGGTTCGATTCCGGCCGGAGGCACCACTACTCCAGTTTGTGAAATCCCGAAAAACCCCGGAAAAGCCCTCTTCATAGGGAACCCGGGGATTTTTTTTTAACCTTTGTTTGAGGTAGAGCCCGGTATATCACCCCAAAACCCAGCTATCGTTTGGCACAAATTGGCACGAACTTTGGCACAAGCGAACTCTCTAACGGGTTTTGAGGGAGGCTCACATGTCAGATCCGATCAAGGTTGGGCGGCGGTGGAAGCACCGCATCATGGTCAACGGTAAGCGGGTTGCCGGAACCTTCGATACTAAGGCCGAAGCCATCAAATGGGAGGCTGAAGAACGCGTCAGGCTGTCCCGCAAGGATGGGATCCTCGCTCCGCCAGGCGCGACCTGCAGGGACGCGTTCCGCAAGTACGAACTGGAAGTCTCAAAGACCAAGAAGGGCTATCGCTGGGAGGCGATGCGCCTTGCTGCCATGGCGGCCTCGCCGCTCGGCAAAGTGCTCATTGAAGAAGTCAACCCGTCACACATAGCAGAGTGGCGCAATGACAGGCTTAAGAAAGTCCAGGGCTCAACGGTCGTGCGTGAGATGAATTTGCTCTCGCATGTTTTCACCATCGCACGTAAGGAGTGGCGCTGGATCAAAGAGAGTCCCACGAGGGACGTGCGCCGCCCAAAGGAAAACAAACCGCGCGACCGGCGGCCGTCAGAAGACGAGATCAAGACAATGTGCACAGTGCTTGGCTGGCCGCCGGACTCGAAGCGGCCACCGGTCACGGCCGGCCAGCGGGTCGCAATCGCGTTTCTGTTCGCGATCGAGACTGGCATGCGGTGCGGCGAACTGTGCCACCTTCGCCCGAACGACGTGGAGGGCTCGGTCGCGCACGTCGGCGATTCAAAGAACGACGACGCGCGCGACGTACCGCTATCGCAGCGGGCGCAGGAACTGTGGTCCTACTTGCCGCAGGGGTTCCAGCTGAAGGAAAAGGACGTGGACAACTGGTGGCGCAGGTATCGCGCCAAGACGCCGATCAAAGGTCTTCGCTTCCACGACTCCCGCCATGAAGCGATCACCCGACTCGCCAATAAGCTCAACGTGCTGGACCTTGCCCGCGTTATCGGCCATCGCGACATCAACCAACTCATGACTTATTACAACGCAACACCGCATGAGATTGCTGCGCGCTTGGGATGAGGCTTGCAGTTTCAGGATGACGCCCGCGCTCCAAAAAGCTCATTAAGAGTCCGGGCCATCATCTCCAGGGTCCCCAATTCACATGTCCAGGCATATCGCAGAAGATGCTGATGAGAGCCGTGCAGGACCACTTCGAACGTCACGTGTCCAAGCTTGTCGGAGGTCGCCGTAAGCCGGACGTTATGGTCCAAGTCTTCCCAGACTTCTTCATTGTCCCAACCTCGAGGGTACTGTGCCAACCGTTGGAAATAGTCGGCGGGGGACTGGACCTCGAAGGTCGAGGAGCGAGCACGGCCGAAAAAGTCTCGTGCGTCAAGCTCGATGATGAAGTCGCGCTCGCCTTCGCTTTGTATTCCCCCGTCAACGAACCGCAGTATCGCGCCGTCATCAGACGACTTAAATTCAACAACGGTCAAGATTCCTCCTCAACGTGCAGTATGTCGTTCGGCCCATGCTATCACTTCACGGGCCTTGTACAGAGCCTGGGACCGGGCGCCTGACGCCAGCGGTAGACGTACCGGCTTCGGAAAGCTCGGCAACGAGACCACGTCCTCCCGTATCGTATCGACGGACCTCTTCAGATATGCCGCGACCATTCTGGTGTCCCACAGGTCTATCGCAATGGGTAGAGACGGAATCTGGGGTTTCGATAGCTGCTCGAGGATCTTTCGCAACAGCTCTTCAACGTTCTCCATACCAAAACTCCGCAATGAATAGATGAGTTATCAAATCATCATTCATCTGCGGATTTCCCTTTTGCGCTAGTACCCTTTAAGGACCATATATTCGCCGTTCGGACCGAACCCACCTGCTGATTTGACGACCTGCACGCAGCGCCGTGCAGGTCGTCCGCAAGTGGTAACCGGTGCCCGTCCCGCCTTGGCGACCCAGTCCGCCGCTTCCTGCTTCTTGCTCTCCAAATCTTTCGTCAGCTGGGTCCGCTCTTTGATCAACGACGCGCTCTCTTCCAGAAGCTGCGCAACCTCATGCCTCGACCAGGCTGTAGCCGTCCAGGTACCGATCACAAGCAACCCGGTGAATGCCATTCCAATTTCCACCAACCACCGCGCTAAGCCGCGTTTCAAAACCACGACTGCCGTCTGAACGGCAGGTCCAAGTTGTGACGCTTCATCGAGAACGCCCTTGGTCTTCTCCACAACCGGATCGAACTTCTCGCTAAAAATCTTTACCGCTGTCTGCGCCCCGATGATGAAGTAGTCATTGGCAGCCTTCCCGGCCTGCTCATGGACCACCTGCGTCAAATTGGTCATCAGTGCCTTCAGTTGGTCAGCGTGCATCTCGGCTTCACGTGCCATCAATGACCGTTCAGCGGCTAGGCGAGTTGTCTCGGCCCGGAGCACGTTCAGGGCGTGGGCTATCTCCTTCTGCTGTTCGTCCACCACGGCCATCAGGCCAAACAGCTTCTCTTCCTGGGATTCGTTGCGATCCATGATTGACCTCGATATTGGGAATATTCGTCGTCGGTGATCGGCCCGCATCGCGCGCTTTCTTCTCCTGGCGTGCACGGAACCACACATCGATAGCGGATTCGATTTCGTGAGCGCTCTCCTCCTCTTGTGCCTTGTGCGCTTCGTACCGCTGGCGGAAAGCGGCCACGCCGCCTGCCGCGGCGGCTTTGATGGCGTTGAGCCTGTCTCTCTCCGCGAGAGCTGCAGCGAGGTCGTTTGAGAGGTCGAGCAGACCGAGGTCGATGGCCTTGAGCTGTCGCTCTGCCTCTCCCTGTGCCTTCGCTTCCGCGAGACGTTCCTGCGCCTCGTCTTGGATTCGCTGCCATACGAAGCTCGATCCTCCGCGGCGCACCAACGCTGATACCGAAGGCCCCAGGTGTGTCGTCGGCTCCCGGTTGATCCCTTGGGCCTCCAAGGTGCGGTGGTCGATTCGCTCCACCTGACCCGCCTTTTCCAGAGCCGCATTCGCGAGCGCCTGCCAACGCGGGCGCTCGCGGTCAGCCAAGTTCGGGAGGCCATGCTTCGAGCAGTGGATCGGATCCAGCTCCGCCACCTTCTTCCCGAGCGTCCCATCGGCGCCGACGGAACACGCAGAGAGAAGGATGTGAGCATGATGATTGCGCTCGTCTCCATGGCGGCTGGGAGCATGCAGCGCCAGGTCGGCCACCACGCCGTAGCGATCCACCAGCTCGCGCACGAACTCCAGCGCCAGCGCTTTACGCTGCTCGGGCGTGAGTTCCGATGGTAGGGCCACCTCCACTTCCCGGGCCACGACCGCATCGCCGCGCTTGTGGTGCTTCTCGACCGAATTCCAGAACGCGCTGCGATCGGTCCGTGCATCGCCTGGCGCCACAAGAATCGCATCTTCGATGCCGCGTTTGCGCGTGTAGTCGTGCACAGTGTCCGTGCGCTCATCGACGATGCATTCACCCGCTCGATATGCAGCCGCGCCGGTCGCGCTACGACCGCCGGCGCGGCTCACCACTTTCATCGACAAGTGAAAGATCGCCATCGCGCGCAGGCCGCCGTGGGGTGGCCGTTGGGGTTGGGGTTCGTCGCGCAGCGACCGCACGGTAATCCCGCAGGGATTACACTAAGTGCGCCCTTGCTTTGCTTCGGGAGTCTCCTCCGCCGCCTGCACGTCCTTGTGCCAGCTCACCGTCCTGCCCGCCAACTGCGTCTGTAATGAGACCAGCACAACTTTAGGAGGCAGCGTATGGAAACCCTGGAGCAGCGTATTGAGACAGCGAAGGAACGGCTCAGGAAACTGCAGCAAAGGAAGCTGCAGCTGGAGGCCCGCCAGCGTCAGCGGAAAACGAAGCAGGAACGCGCGGATGACACGCGGCGGAAGATTCTTATCGGTGCGGCTGTGCTGGCCAAAGTTGAGCGGGGAGAGTGGCCACGCGAGCGGTTACTGGCAATGCTCAACGCCTCCCTGACTCGAATGACAGACCGTGCACTGTTCGATCTGCCTGAGTTTCAACAAGATAAATCGAGCGCTACTAAAAATGAAAACATTACGATAGACTAAGTTATGAACAGTCCGCTATCGGTCGAAAGCGGACTCGTTGACCGTTATACAGAATGACTGGAACCAGCATGCGAAAGCCTGAACGTCCACCCGACTTGGAAGTAGAGTTACGCCTTTTCTCAACGGAAGAAGGTGGGCTGCAGCAATCGCTTCCACAAGGATGCCGCCTGCCAAACGATTTCGGGCTGGAGGGCGAGATGAACGACGGCATGTACATTTTCAAAGGTGATCCACCTGCGCCTGGTGAGATAGGGTTGGCAGAATTATGGCTGCTCGTACCTGAGCGCAACGCAGGTCGCCTGCAGATGGGATCGAAGTTCTATCCATGGCATGAGCGGTTGATCGGAGAGGGGACCGTGAGAGAAGTCATCAATCCGGTACTCCGTCTTCAGGTTTAACGGCACCTCTGCGGACGGCCGTTTTGGGTCGACAGCTGCCGTACAATGAACAGCTGAGATCGGCCAAGAACGGACGCGGCCGGAGCAAAACCGACGCGACTTTTCCCTTCATTTTCCTGTCCTTCTTCCACCGTCGCCTACAATGAACATGGCATCAGTCGCACGTCCTCCGGTGCCGCTTTTCGCCTCCGCCACGCACTTGCCACAACGCATCCCAAGTTCTTGATCTTAGATCATGAACGGTACCGGCCGGAGGCACCAGCCAGCTTGTTTTCCCTCTTCTGCTCCCCGTGATCGCCCCCCGGAATAGTCTGCCAGGAGCGGGTCACTGATCGCCCCGGCCTCCGCCTCTCCACATCCGGCTGATTGACGTGATAACGTTACGCGATGACTCTCCCGGCTGCCCCTTTCGTGTTACGCCCTTTCCGCCCATCGGACGCTGAAGAATTCGGCGCCGCCGTGCGCGCATCGCCCAGCGTGTGTACGTGGATGTCATGGGCGCGCCCAGATTTTTCGGCAGACGATGCCCGCAAGTGGTTCGCGTGGTGCGAGGAGAGCCGGGCCAATGGCACGGCGCATGAATTTGCGATCGTCAGCGCGGACGGGGAGCTTGTTGGCGGCGCGGGGCTGAATCAGTTCAATCCCACGCACCGGTTCGGTAACCTGGGCTACTGGGTGCGCGAATCGGCACAGCGGCGCGGGGCGGCGAGTGCGGCGATCCACATGCTCGCGCAGTATGCGTTCGAGGAGCTGAAGCTGGCGCGCGCCGAGATCGTCGTCGCAGTGGGGAATGAGGCGAGCGTGGCGGCGGCGCGCAAGGCGGGCGCACTGCACGAAGGGGTGGCGCGGAACCGGCTGCAATTGCACGGGCAGCCGGTCGATGCCCATGTGCTGTCGCTGACTCCACCGGCAGGGCGATGAGCCGCACGCTGCGGAGCGCGCTGCCCGCCGCGCTCCTCGCAATGACAGTGGCCCTCTTGGGCGCGGCCAGTGAACCCGAGGCAGGAGCCGCGCAAGGTGCGGCGCCCCGTGTGCCGGCGCTGCGCGGGATGGAGCATATACCGGTCGCGGTCCAGGACCTCGAGACAGCGCAGGCGCGCTTCCGGGCGCTGGGCTTCACGCTGAAGCCCGGCCGGCCGAATGCGAACGGCATCCGCAACGCGCACGCCAAGTTCCAGGATGGGTCGTATCTGGAGCTGATCACCGCGCCCCACGCCGTCGACGAGCTCACGGCCGCATATCGCCAGCATCTGGAGAGGGGCGACGGCCCGGCCTATCTCAGCTTGTATGTGAGCACACTCGAGGGGCTGGCGACCCGGCTGGCGGACCTCGGCGCGCGCAGCGACGAGGGAACCGTGACCTTCCCGCCGGGCCCGCTGGAGCCGTTCTTCTTCGGCACGCGCGCGCCCTCCCCCACTGACAAGCCGGAATACGTCGAGCACCCCAACGGCGCGCTTGGCGTGGACCGCGTGTGGCTGGCGCCATCCGACTCCGCGCCGGTCGAACGCATGCTGGTCCGGCTGGGCGCCCAGCTCATGCCCACTCAAGTCTGCTTGCCCGCCTGCACCACCGCCCGCACGGCGCACGTGGCACAAGGCGACCTCGTCATCCTGCCCGCCACCGCGCAACAGGTGCGCGGCCGGGCGATCCTTGGCGCGGCGATCCGGGTCATGAGCCTGGACCGTGTGCGCGCCGTGCTGCAGCGCAGTGGCATCCCCATCGGCCCAGACGGCGCGCTCGACCGCGGCGACAGCCTCCTTCTGCCCCCGCCACTGGCCAACGGCATGTGGCTGGAATTTCACACCACCCGGGCGGAATAGGAAAGCCCGCCCGGGCTCACGCGCGGACGGGCTGGTGTCGATTCAGGCGACGGCCATCGCCGCCGCGCGCTCAGAACTCTTCCCAGTCGGACTCGGAGACGACCTGGGCGCGCACCGGCTTGCGGCCGGCCGGCGTGGCGGACGTGGCCTCCGGCTTGGCCCGTGCCGCGCGGGTCCCGCC
>NZ_SPVF01000202.1 GCF_004614185.1 Zemynaea arenosa
CCAGATTGTCGAGCCCCTGGTTGGCCTCCGCCAGCTGGCGCTGCATGGCGCGGTGCAGGTCGAGCGCATCGCCGCGCAGGGACGCGAACCAGTCCGCGTGCGCGGTGGCCGCCAGTTCGGCGGCGGCGGTCGGCGTGGCGGCGCGCAGGTCGGCCGAGAAGTCGGCGATGGTGAAGTCGGTCTCGTGGCCCACGCCCGAGATCACGGGCATGCTGGCACCGACGATCGCATGCGCGACCACCTCTTCGTTGAAGCTCCACAGGTCCTCGATGGAGCCGCCGCCGCGGCACACCAGCAGCACGTCCACTTCGGCCCGCGCGGACGCGGTGCGGATGGCCTGGGCGATGCGCTCGGCCGCGCCCTGGCCCTGCACCGGGGCCGGATACAGGATCACGCGCACATGCGGCGCGCGGCGGCGCAGGGCGGTGAGCACGTCGCGCAGCGCCGCGGCCTGCGGGCTGGTGACGATGCCGATGGCCCGCGCGAACAGGGGCAGGGCGCGCTTGCGCTCCGGGTCGAATAGGCCCATCGCGCCGAGCCGCTCCTTCAGCCGCAGGAAGGCCTCGAACAGCTGGCCCACGCCGGCGCGCCGGATCGCTTCCACGTTGATCTGGTAATCGCCGCGCGCGCCGTATAGCGTGACCAATGCGCGCACCTCGACCTTGTCGCCCTCGCGCGGCTGGAAGCCCGCGAACTGGGCGCGGCTGCGGAACATGACGGCGCGCACCTGGGCCGCATCGTCCTTCAGCGTGAAATACCAGTGGCCGGAGGCGGCGCGCGTGAAGTTGGAGATCTCGCCACCAATCCACACCAGCGGAAAGGTGCGCTCCAGCAGCCGTGCCACCTGCTGGTTGAGCGCGGTGACGGTCAGGACGGGTGGGGCGGCGTAGGCGGGATCGGCGGAATCGGTGAGCATGTGACAGTCTTGGGAGAGCAAGCTGTCCACAGTTGGGACAGGGCGGACAAGCTTATGTCATAAAAATCTGCCCCGCGCAAGGCTTGTCGCGTAAGTGCTTGTTTTCAAAGGCTTTAAATAGCTGCTGCATTTTCATGCAGAAACACGAAAACGGTTACGGATCAAGCACTTGGGCGCATCTCCTCAGACTTCCTCACAAAGTTATCCACACTTTGCGTGAGTAACTGAAGTTGCTTGCAGATGCCTAAATTTTGCGCAGCGGAAAATTTTCCTTATGAATCAAGGACTTTTTGGGCTCGTCCGGCCCTTGCCCACAATTTTGTCCACACAAAGTGTGAAAAGGCTGGGAAAACCCAAGCTCTCCACTGTGCCACATTTTTCGGCATCACGGAAAACCGCTGTGTTATCAACGACTTGCAATCGTGCGCAGCGCTTGATCACAGTCTTGTCCACAATTTCTGTTCACAACGGTGAAGTACCCGCCGCCGATCGCGAAAATGCACAGAAAACGGCCGGAATCGGCCCCGTGCTGCATTTTTGCGCAATGGAAAATTTCCCTTATGGATCAAGGGGTTTACCGACGAGCCCGAGGGATCCCCACAATTTTGTCCACACTTCGTGTGCAAAAGTCGCAGCCTGTGAACTCATCCACGCTGCTGCTTTTTTGATCGACCGAAAATTGTCTTGTCAAATCAAGTACTTGGGTGAGTGCGCCCCAGCTTGCCAACAAACTTTTCCACAAAAAGTGTTCGCAACGCGGGGATAACCCGGCAGGGGCGAAACTTGTCCCCCTTGCAGCCCGGCAGGCGACACGTTACATTGCGTTTTTCCCTGAACTCGTCTGGAGTCCGCGTTGCTCGCCATCCTACAAGCCGCCGGCTGGCCTATCTGGCTGCTGCTGATCGCCTCGATCGTCGCCCTTGCCCTCATCATCGAACGCCTGATCTACCTGCGCCGCAGCAAGATCCTGCCGAAGCAGCTGCTGGACGAGGTGGTGCGCGTCTACCAGAGCGGCAAGGTGACGCCGGAGATCGTCTCCACGCTGGAGCAGAATTCCCCGCTGGGCGCCGTGCTGGCCGCCGCGCTGCGCAATGTGAACGCGCCCCGGGACGTGATGAAGGAGTCGATCGAGGAGGCCGGCCGCGGCGTGGCGCACGTGCTGGAGCGCTTCCTGACCACGCTGGGCACCATCGCCTCGCTGGCGCCGCTCATGGGCCTGTTCGGCACCGTGGTCGGCATGATCGAGATCTTCGGCGCGCAGAACGCATCCGGCACCAATCCGGCGCAGCTGGCGCACGGCATTTCGGTGGCGCTGTATAACACCGGCTTCGGCCTGGCGATCGCGATGCCGGCGCTGGTGTTCTACCGCCACTTCCGCGCGCTGGTCGACAGCTTCATCATGGACATGGAGTTGCAGGCGGTGAAGTTCGTCGACGTCGTGCACGGTGCCCGCAAATGATGGACTTTCGCCGCGGGCGGCGCCGCGAGGACCCGGAGATCAACCTGATCCCGTTCATCGACGTGCTGCTGGTGATCCTCATCTTCCTGATGGTCACGACCACGTACAGCAAGTTCACCGAACTGCAGATCACGCTGCCGACCGCGGATGCGGAAAAGGCGGTCGAGAAGCCGTTCGAGCTGAATGTGACGGTGGATGCCAAGGGCAACTACACCATCAATGGCACGCCGGTGGCCTTCCACACGGTGGCCGGGCTGGCCGATGACATGAAGGCGGCCACGCGCGCCTCGGGGACCGCGAACCAGACCCCGGTCGTTATCGTCAACGCGGACCAGTTCGCGATGCACCAGATGGTGATCAACGTGCTGGAAGCGGCCCGCATCGCCGGCTACGACAAGCTGACGTTCGCGGCGCAGACCGCCGGCGCCAAGCAGTGACTTTGGTCGGCAGCGCCGCGCGCGCGGGGCTATCCGGCGCTCTGGCGCTTCACCTCACCTGAGGCGCGGGCGGTGGCCAGCGCCAAACTCGAACCGACTCTCACGCGTGCCTGGCTGCGGCGCGGGCCGCTGGCGTGGGCGCTGTGGCCCGTGTCGCTGGTCTTCGGCGCGCTGGCGGCGCTGCGCAGCGCGGCGTTTCGGCTGGGCTGGGCCAAGTCCGAGCGCCTCCCGGTGCCGGTCATCGTGGTCGGGAATATCTTCATCGGCGGCACGGGCAAGACGCCGCTGACCATCTGGCTCGCCAACGCGCTGCGTGACCTGGGCTACACGCCCGGCGTGATCTCGCGCGGCTTCGGCGGCGCGGCCGAGAACATCACCGAAGTCACGCCCACGTCCACCGCGGCGCAGGCTGGCGACGAGCCTCTGCTGATCGCCCAGCGCGCCAGCTGCCCGGTGTTCGTGGGCCGCCGCCGCGTGCAGGCGGGCAGGGCGCTCCTGCAAGCACACCCGCACGTGGACGTCATCATCGCCGACGACGGGCTCCAGCACTACGCCATGCAGCGCGACGTCGAGATCATCCTGTTCGACGCCCGCGGCCCCGGCAACGGCTGGCTCCTCCCCGCCGGCCCCCTGCGCGAATCCCGTACCCGCCACCGCGATTTCACCGTGGTGAACGCCCCCGCTATCTCTCCCGCCCTGCGCAAGGCGGTTGCAGGCGAGCCGTATCAAATGGTTCTCGCAGGCGCCCAAGCCGAGCGCCTGGCCGACCGCAGCGAGGCGCGGCCGCTCACGGCGTTCGCGGGCCAGCGCCTGACCGCCGCCGCCGGCATCGGCAACCCGGCCCGCTTCTTCACCATGCTGCGCGCCGCCGGCCTGCAGTTTGCCGAGCTCCCGCTCCCCGATCACCACGACTTCCTCGACGACCCGTTCGCGCACATCGAAGCCGATGCCATCCTGATCACCGAGAAGGATGCAGTAAAATGTGCGCAACTTGAAAACATCAGCCGCGACCCGCGCATCTGGGTCGTGCCGGTCGCAGCGCAGATCGACAGCGCGCTCGCCGCCCACATCCACCATCACATTTCGGAGAAACGCCGTGGACGCCCGTCTGCTTGACATCCTGGTCTGCCCCCTGTGCAAAGGCCCGCTGGAATACGACAAGAAAGCCCAGGAGCTGATCTGCAAGGGCGACCGCCTGGCCTACCCGATCCGCGACGGCATCCCCATCATGTGGGCGGACGAGGCCCGCAAGGTCGAGCCGTTCTGATGTCCTTCACCGTCATCATCCCGGCCCGCCTCGCGTCCACCCGCCTGCCCAACAAGCCGCTCGCGGACCTGGGCGGCAAGCCGATGGTGGTGCGGGTCGCCGAACGCGCCCAGGCCTCGGGCGCCGCGCGCATCGTGGTCGCCACCGACCACGCGGACATCGAGCAGGCCTGCCGCGCCCACGGCATCGAAGTGTGCATGACCCGCGCCGACCACCCCTCGGGCACCGACCGCATCGCCGAAGTCGCGCGCACCCTGGCGCTGGCGGACGATGAGGTCATCGTCAACCTGCAGGGCGACGAACCCCTGATCGACCCCCAGCTGCTGTCCGCCACCGCCGCCCTGATCGCCGACGGCGTCCCGATGGCCACCGTGGCCCACCCGCTCGCGAGCGTGGACGACGTCTTCAACCCCAACGTGGTCAAGGTGGTGCTGGACAAGCATGGCCGGGCGCTGTACTTCTCGCGCGCCACCATCCCCTGGGCGCGCGACGCCTTCGCCCAGTCGAAAGATCAACTGCCCGCGGGTTACCGCCCGCTGCGCCATATCGGCCTGTACGCCTACAGCCACGCCTTCCTGCAAACCTACCCGACCCTGGAAGCGGCCCCGCTCGAAACCATCGAAGCGCTGGAGCAGCTGCGCGTCCTCTGGCACGGCTACCCGATCGCCGTCCATATCACAAGCACCGCGCCAGTCGCCGGTGTGGATACTGAAGAAGATTTGCGCCGCGTCAGAACGCACTATCAAACTTGACGCCGACGTGATCTTTTGTGGTAACTTTCGTCATTAAGGTAGTCAGATATGCATCAAACGAAAGTCTGATGCAGCCGATTGCAAAAACTATAAATACTCTGTTCTAGGATTTTTTCATGCGTCTCATTCTGCTAGGAGCACCTGGCGCCGGCAAAGGCACCCAAGCGAACTTCATCAAGGAGAAGTACAACATCCCCCAGATTTCCACCGGCGACATGCTGCGCGCAGCCATCAAGGAAGGCAGCGAGCTGGGTCTGGCGGCGAAAAAGGTGATGGACCAGGGCCTCCTGGTGTCCGATGACATCATCATCGGCCTGGTGAAAGAGCGCCTGAAGCAGAATGACTGCCAGCGCGGCTACCTGTTCGACGGCTTCCCGCGCACCATCGCGCAGGCGGACGCGATGAAGGACGCCGGCGTGGCCATCGACTACGTGCTGGAAATCGACGTGCCCGACGAATCGATCGTCGAGCGCATGAGCGGCCGCCGCTCGCACCCGGCCTCGGGCCGCGTGTACCACATCAAATTCAACCCGCCGAAAACCGAAGGCAAGGACGACCTCACTGGCGAGCCGCTGGTGCAGCGCGAGGACGATATGCCCGAGACGGTGCAAAAGCGCCTGCAGGTCTACCACAACCAGACCGAGGTCCTGCTCGACTACTACAACAAGTGGGCCCAGTCCGGCCAGCCGGGCGCGCCCAAGTACCGCAAGATCACCGGTGTCGGCCCGGTCGAGC
This sequence comes from Zemynaea arenosa, assembly GCF_004614185.1. Classification (GTDB taxonomy): domain Bacteria; phylum Pseudomonadota; class Gammaproteobacteria; order Burkholderiales; family Burkholderiaceae_D; genus Telluria; species Telluria arenosa. The sequence goes on from NZ_SPVF01000202.1 coordinate 5,567, forward strand.
AGGTACGCGACGCGGCCTTCGCGGCGCTGGAAAGCTAAGAACATACAAAGCGGGCTTCGAGTCCGCTTTTTTTTCGACCGCGGCCGGGATCCTCCGCCGCCATCGAAACCTTTTGTATTGAGATTGAGTTTGCAGTTCGCGTTTGAGTTGGCCGCCACAAGCGGTCTGTTTAAGTGTGGTCGTGACTTGATATGAGAATGAAGGGGACGATATGGCAGCAGGCTTTCTGGAATTCGTGGTTGCGTGCGGCATCCTGGCCGTCATTTATGGGCTCTGGTCGCGGAGCTGGATTCTCAAGCAGGACCCCGGGAATCCGCGGATGCAGCAGATTGCCCAGGCGATCCAGGAAGGCGCAGCCGCCTACCTCGCGCGCCAGTACCGAACCATCGGCATTGTCGGTGTCGTTCTCCTGATCGCGATCGGCGCGCTGCTGGACATCAACACCGCGATCGGCTTCCTGATCGGCGCGGTCCTCTCCGGCGCCTGTGGCTTCATCGGCATGAACGTCTCCGTGCGCGCCAACGTGCGCACCGCGCAGGCGGCCACGCGCGGCATGAACGAAGCGCTCAACGTCGCCTTCAAGGGCGGCGCCATCACCGGCCTGCTGGTGGTCGGCCTCGGGCTGCTCGGCGTGACGGTGTTCTACTGGTACCTCGCCGCGCGCGGCGTGGCGGCCAACTCGCATGACGTCATCAAGCCGCTGATCGGCCTGGCCTTCGGCGCCTCGCTGATCTCGATCTTCGCGCGTCTCGGCGGCGGCATTTTCACCAAGGGCGCGGACGTCGGCGCGGACCTGGTGGGCAAGGTGGAGGCGGGCATCCCCGAGGACGACCCGCGCAACCCGGCCGTCATCGCGGACAACGTGGGCGACAACGTGGGCGACTGCGCGGGCATGGCGGCCGACCTGTTCGAGACCTACGTGGTCACGCTGATCGCCACCATGCTGCTCGGCGCCCTGCAGTTCGCGGACATTGGCAACACTGCCATCCTGTACCCGCTGCTGCTGGGCGGCGTATCCATTATCGGGTCGATCGTGGGCTGCTCGATGGTCAAGGCCAAGCCGGGCAAGAAGATCATGTCGGCGCTGTACACCGGCCTGTGGTGGGCGGCGATCCTGTCGCTGATCGGCTTCGGTGTCGTCACCTGGATGATCTGGGGGCCCGAGATGCGCATGACCATGATGGGCTGCGCCATCGTCGGCATCGTGCTCACCGGCCTGATGGTCTACATCACCGAGTACTACACCGGCACCGAATTCAAGCCGGTGCGCCACATCGCCGAAGCCTCCACCACGGGCCATGGCACCAACATCATCGCGGGCCTGGGCGTGTCGATGAAAGCGACCGCCTATCCGGTGCTGGTGGTGTGCATCGCCATCCTGGTGGCGTACCAGCTGGGCGGCCTGTATGGCATCGCCATCGCCGCCACCTCCATGCTGTCCATGGCCGGCATCATCGTGGCGCTGGACGCCTATGGCCCCATCACCGACAACGCGGGCGGCATCGCCGAGATGTCCGGCCTGCCGGATTCGGTGCGCGCCATCACCGACCCGCTGGACGCCGTGGGCAACACCACCAAGGCCGTCACCAAGGGCTATGCGATCGGTTCCGCAGGCCTGGCCGCGCTGGTGCTGTTCGCCGACTACACGCACGCGCTGGCCTCGCGCGGCCACACCATCACCTTCGACTTGTCCGAGCCGATGGTGATCGTCGGCCTGTTCATTGGCGGCCTGATTCCCTATCTGTTCGGCGCCATGGCGATGGAAGCAGTGGGCCGTGCGGCCGGTGCCGTGGTGGTGGAAGTGCGCCGCCAGTTCCAGACCATCAAGGGCATCATGGACGGCAGCGGCAAGCCGGAATACGACAAGGCGGTGGACATGCTGACCGCCTCCGCGATCAAGGAAATGATCCTGCCGTCGCTGCTCCCGGTGGTGGTGCCGGTCCTGGTGGGCTTGCTGCTGGGTCCCGCCGCGCTGGGTGGCCTGCTGATGGGGACCATCATCACTGGCCTGTTCGTGGCAATTTCCATGACCACCGGCGGCGGCGCCTGGGACAACGCCAAAAAATACATCGAGGACGGCAACCATGGCGGCAAAGGCTCGGAGGCGCACAAGGCGGCCGTCACCGGCGACACCGTGGGCGACCCGTACAAGGACACCGCCGGCCCGGCCGTGAACCCGCTCATCAAGATCATCAACATCGTGGCGCTGCTGCTGGTGCCGCTGCTGCCCGCTGCCGGGTGGGTGTCGGTGAGCGCACCGGTGATGGCCAAGCACGCCCCGGCCGCAGCCGCGCCGGGCACCATGGCGGCCGCACCGATGGCCGCGCCCGCGGCCATGGATGCTCCTCCGCCGGTCCAGGCTGCGGCTCCTGAGGCCAAGCCGCAGTAGGTCTCAGCCGAAGCGCCCGTGGCGGCGCGTCCGAAACCAGGGGCGGCCATGGCCGCCCTTTTTGTGCAGGCGCTGCGCCGCTGCCCCCGACGATCGAAAGGTGCCCGGCGTGATCAGCGGGCCGCGCCGCCCCAGCGCTGCGGCAGCGTGCTCGACGACGTGCCGCGCGCATCCGAGGCCTGTACAAACCAGTCGCGCTCGCCCAGGCCCAGCGCCCGCAAGTCGATCCGATAGCGGCCGTCCGCCCCCGCGCTGACGCGGCTGTCCGGCAGGGCCACCCAGGTCCGCTTCGGGTAGGGCGCATCCGTGGCGGACGAATAGACGGTCACACTGCGGATGTCCGTCCCGAGCACCTGCACCACTGCCGTATCGCCGGCCACGCGCTCCAGCCGCGCGACCGGCAGGGCGGGCCCGCTGCCCTGCAGCGCGTGTGCGAAGTAGTGGATCTCCTGCTCGGTCCAGCTGCCGTCCGGATCGCGCGGGGCCGCCCCCGGGTAGCCCGTCGAGGCGTGGTCCGCGTTCGGGCCGATCACGAGATTCTTCCGCGCTGTTATGCCTTCGAACGTGCGCGCCACGGCCGGCAGCCAGAACGCGCGGTCGTTCGATGTCGCGGCCAGGAACAGGTCCGCCTTTATGCCTTGCAGGTAGTTCTCGGCGCCCAGCACGGCGTGCCAGCGCGCCCGGTCGGCCGGGCTCAGGTCCGCCATATCCTTGCTGAAGGAGGTCTCGTCGAAATAGCCCGACCCCCACACCACGTAGGCCGCGCGGATGTCGTCGCCGAGCAGCCCGGCCAGCAGCAGCGTTTCATAGGCGCCAAACGAAGCGCCCACGATGCCGATGCGGCCCCGGTCCACGTCCGCCCGCTGCTGCAGCACGCGCACCGCGCCGATGCCCGCCGCAGCGGCCTGGAACAGGGTGCTGCTGGCGGCGGCGGGACGCAGCAGCCAGCGGTCGCTCCCATACGGCTTTCCCGTCCACAGTCCGCGCGAATGCCGGGCGCGCGCTGGGTCGGCAATGCCCGGCAGGTCCGGTGAGATGGCGACATACCCGCGCCGCGCCCAGGCGATGGCGATCGCACGCTGTGCCGCTTCGCGGCCGGGATGGAGCACCACCAGCGCCGGGTACGGCCCTGGCCCGGTGGGCAATGCGAGCAGCGCGTACACCTCGTTCGCCACGGGCCCATTCGGGCCGGGGACGTCGAGCGAGCGGAAGGCCAGGTGCCGTACGGTGACCCGGTCGTCGAGCCTCTCGGCGGGCGCCCGGTCGGTCAGCAGGGCCGGCGCGGGCGCGGCCAGCACCGCCGCAAAGGGCCGCTCCTGTGCGGCCGCCAGCGGCGCCAGCACACTCAATCCGAACCAGACCAACCACCGTGCCTGCCACCGTCCCATGCCGCGCTCCGCTGAGTGAAAGTCAAAAGTGCGGCGATACTAGCACGGTCACCACAAGCTGGCCTTAAGCCCTTGGTCCGGCTGCGGCGCCTGTGGCCTGCTGCGCCAGCACGGACTGGACCTGGTCCGCCGCCACCGGCCGCGCAATCGCATAGCCTTGGGCCTGGTCGCAGCCCAGCTCGCGCAGCACGGCGAGCTGGCTGTCGGTTTCCACGCCTTCCGCTACCACCAGCATCTCCAGCGCATGCGCCATCGTCACGATCGCGCGGAAGAAGATCCGTCCCGGCTCGTTGCGGTCCACCTCGCGCGTGAAGGCGCGGTCGATCTTCAGCACGTCGAAGTCCAGCCGCTGCAGCTGCGCCAGCGAGGAATACCCGGTCCCGAAGTCATCCACCAGCAGCCGCACGCCCATGCGCCGGATGGCCGTCAGCGATCCCGCGATCTCGCGCGTGTCACCCATCATGGTGGATTCGGTCAGCTCGATCTCCACCAGCGACGCCGGCACGCCATGCCGCTCCATCGCGCGCGCGATCTGGTCCGCCACCGCGCTTTCGTTGAACTGGCGCGGCGAGACGTTGATGGACACCGGCACCAGCTCCACGCCCGCAGCGCGCCACGCTGCCATCTGCCCGCACACCTTGTCCAGCACCAGGGCGCCCAGGTCCAGGATCATCCCGTTGTCCTCGGCCAGGTCGATGAATTCGGCCGGCTCCAGCTGCCCGCGCTCCGGATGCCGCCAGCGCACCAGCGCCTCCATGCTGCACAGCTGACCGCTGCCCAGGTCGCGGCGTAGCTGATACACCATCTCGAATTCGTCGCGCGCGATGGCCCGGTGCAGCTCGGCCTCGCGCTGAATGCGGGCCCGCAGCGCTTCTTCGAAGCCGCGGTCGTAAAAGCGGTAGTTGCGCTTGCCCGCCGTCTTCACCGCGTACATCGCGATGTCGGCATGTTCCAGCAGGGTACTCGCGTCGCTGCCGTCGGTGGGGAAGATGCTGATGCCGATCGAGGTGCCGATGGGCCTCGCGCCCTGGTCGAAGTGGAATTCATCCTCGAACGCGCGCAGGATGCGCTCGGCGACGTGGGCCGCATCCGCGGGCTGCGCCAGGTCCTCCAGCAGCACCACGAACTCGTCGCCGCCGAAGCGCGCCACCGTGTCGTGCGGCCGCACCGCCTCGCGCAGGCGCCGTGCCGCGACCTGCAGCACCTCGTCGCCTGCGGCGTGGCCCAGCGCGTCGTTGACCGCCTTGAAGCCATCCAGGTCGATGAACAGCACCGCCAGTTGTTGCTGGCCTGCGGCGGCGGCCTGGATCGCCTCGGGCAGCATGGTCTGGACCGCCAGCCGGTTGGGCAGGCCGGTGAGCGCGTCCTCGTTGCCGCGCCGCTCCAGCTCCGCCATATGGGCCTTCGCATCGCTGACGTCGCGCAGGGTGACGGCCAGGGCGCCGTCGGAGCGCACGGCCTTGACCAGGACCCAGCGCGCTTCCAGCGGACTGTCGTCGCGGATATCGAACTCCTCCGAGGCGCTGCCCAGTTCCAGCGCCGTGCGCAGCAGGGCCAGCGCGCGCTCGGGCACGAACGCGGTGTACAGCGAGGACACGGTCTTGCCGATCATCTCCTCGCGCCGGCGCTGGAACAGCTCCGCCCCGCGCTGGTTGCAATCGCTGATACGGAAGTCGGTGACCGTGCCGTCCGGCCCCTGCACCGGCCGCGCAATGTAGAAGCCTTCGTTCCCAGCCTCGGTGGCCATGCGGTAGGTCGCCTGCATCTGGTCCATCTGGTACTTGCGCCAGCCCAGGCGCACGGTCTGGGTGGTGGCCAGCAGCGCAAACAGCACCAGCGCCGAGGTCACGCCGTAGGCCACCCGCAGCGACACGCGGCGCCGCTGGTCAATCGGCGCCAGCACCTCGGCGCGGCTGATCCCGGCCATGGCCACCAGCGGATAGCCCGCCACCGGCTTCCATCCGAGATAGCGCGGCACACCGTCCGGCAGCATGGGCCGCGGGGCTGGGCGCGCCGTGCCCGTTCCGGACGGCGGAGATGCACCGGCCGGAAACATGCGCGCGTCCGGCGCCAGCAGCGCGTTTCCGATGCGAATCACGCGCCCTTCGCCATCCGCCCCGACCAGGGCCAGCAGACCCCTGCGGCCCAATATGGCGGGGTCGTAGCTCGCGGTCAGGTAGGATTGCTGCACTCCCAGCACCACGATGCCGTCGAAGCTGCCATCCTGTGCGCGCAGGGGGCGCGAGAAGCGCAGGATGAGCTGGCCAGGGCTGCGCCCGGGCATGGGCGTGCTCACGTACACCGTGTCGGCCGCGCTGTCCTGCTGCCGCAGGAAGGCTGGGCGGTCGCTGAAATCCTGGAGGCCGCTGCCGGGCGCAGAGGTGCTGGTCACGGCGCGGCCGGTGCGGTCCACCACGCTGGCATCAAAGGGTTCGCCCAGCGGGAACAACCCGATCTGATGCGCGTTCTCCAGCCGGAAACGGCCGCCCGTGGTCATCCACTGCAGCCGTACCAGCAGCAGCTTCTGGTCGATTGCGTTGACCGAGCGCGTCACGTCGTCCGCAAAGGCGCGCGCCACCGTGGCCGCTTCCGCCAGCGCATAGCGTTCGGCGTCGGCGCGGTCCTCGTTCAGCTTGAGAAACAGCACGCGCCAGCCCAGCAGGACCACCAGCAGTGTCACCAGGGGCCAGAACAGCAGCAGCCGCAGGTGGCTGGCCGCGAAGCGCGCACGCTCCCCCACGCCGAACAATCCGTGCGGCGAGCTCTCCCTCTCCTCCTGAGCCCTGCCATGGGACATGACGGTCCTTGAGCTGTTATAGGCACGCGGCCAACCCCGGCGCGCGCGTTGGGCTACCGGTGCAGCATGGCACAGGCGCGGCAAACGTGACGCGCCGTATTGACAGCCGGCGTCAACTGCGCGTTGCGCTTTGCCGCGACCCGCTATCCTGACCATCTCGCGCCCTCCAGGAGCTAGCGTTGTTCACAGGATTCATCTTCGCCACCGGGATCGAAAACAGCATCCCGACCATCAACAATGGCCGCACGCGCATGGACGAGATGGAGAAGTGCGGCCATTACAAGTACTGGCGCAAGGACTTCGAGCTGGTGCAGCAGCTGGGCATCAAGGTGCTGCGCTACGGCCCGCCCTTGCATCTGACCTGGCTGGGGCCGGACCGCTACGACTGGTCGTTTGCCGACGACGCCATGCGCGACCTGCGGGCGCGGAACATCGTGGCCATCGTCGACCTGTGCCACTTCGGCGTGCCGGACTGGATCGAGAACTTCCAGAACCCCGACTTTCCCGCGCAGTTTGCCCGCTATGCCCGCGCCTTCGCCCAGCGCTATCCGTGGGTACAGCTGTACACGCCGGTCAACGAAATGTCGATCTGCGCGCTGTTCTCGGCGCTGTACGGCTGGTGGAACGAGCAGCTGACCACCGACCGCGCCTTCGTCACCGCGCTCAAGTACATCGTCAAGGCCAACATCCTGGCCATGCAGGAGATCCTGCGCGTGCGGCCGGACGCGCTGTTCGTGCAGAGCGAATCCAGCGAGTACTACCACGCCGAGAACCCCAAGGCCATCGGCCCGGCCGAGATCCGCAATTCGCGCCGCTTCCTGTCGCTGGACTTCAACTACGGGCGCCGCGTGGACTCCGAGATGTACGAGTACATCATGGACAACGGCATGACGCGCGACGAGTACCACTTCTTCTTGAATAACAATTTCAAGCACCACTGCATCATGGGGAACGACTACTACCAGACCAACGAGCACCACGTGAGCGCGGACGGCGCCACCCGCTCCGCAGGCGAGATCTTTGGCTATGCGGTCATCACCCACCAGTACTACAACCGCTACCGCCTGCCGGTGATGCACACCGAGACCAACCTGACGCAGGGGCCAAATGGCGACGAGGCGGTGCGCTGGCTGCGCAAGGAGTGGGCCAACGTGCTCCGGGTGCGCAACAACGGGGTGCCGATCGTCGGCTTCACCTGGTACTCGCTGACCGACCAGGTGGACTGGGACGTGGCCCTGCGCGAGGATCGCGGCACCGTCAATCCGCTTGGCTTGTTTGACCTGGACCGCAATATCCGGCCGGTGGGCGAGGCCTACCGGGACCTGATCCGCGACTGGTGCGAGGTGCTGCCGACGCAGAGCGTGTGCCTGCAGGTGCCGATCGCGCTGCCGCTCGATTACGAGGACCCCAACTGCAACGAAGGCGTGGACGGGAACCCGCCGGCGCCGCCGGTCCCGCGGCGCGAGAACAGCGACGTCGCCACCGCGGCGCCCAAGAACACGGAGTAGACCATGAAGCTGAAGGGACGCACCGCCATTGTCACTGGCGCGGCCGGCGGCATCGGGCTGGCGACCGCGCGCCGGCTGCTGGAGGAGGGCGCCAACGTGCTGCTGGCGGATCTCAAGCAGGACAAGCTGGATGCCGCCGCCGCCACGCTGGGGCAGGGCGCGGACGCGGACTGCATCGCCACCGCGGTATGCGATGTCTCCCATGAGGACCAGGTGACAGCGGCGGTGGACGCGGCCATCAAGCGCTTCGGCGCGCTCCACATCGTCGTCAACAACGCCGGGCTGATGATCTTCAAGCCGCTGGAAGAGCAGACCGGCGCGGACTGGCAGCGCATCCTGAATGTGGACCTGCTGGGGGCCTTCTACTTCATCAAGCAGTCCTTCCTCAAGATGACGCAGGGCGGGGCGGTGATCAACGTCTCCAGCGTGCACGCGGTGAAGACCGAGCCGCTGGTGGCGCCCTACGCGGCGGCCAAGACCGCGCTGCTCTCGCTCACCCGTTCGGCGGCGCTGGAGGGCAAGCCGAAGAACATCCGCGTCAACGCGGTGCTGCCGGGCGCCGTGGACACGCCGATGTTATGGGATAACCCGAACGTGAAGTCCGGCGCCGAGACCATCAACAAGGACGAAGTGGGCACGCCCGAGGACATCGCCGCCGCCATCGCCTTCCTGGCCAGCGACGATTCGCGCTTCATCGCCGGTGCCGGGATCCGGGTCGACGGCGGACGCCTGGACCGGCTCTGATCCTCTGCCCGCCGGGCCGGTCAGAACACGCACATCCGGTCCGCTTCCTCGCGCAGCCATGGACGGAAGTCCGGGTGGGCGATGGCGATCAGTTCCTGCGCCCGCTGGCGCGCGGATTTGCCGCGCAGCTGGGCCACGCCGTATTCCGTCACCACGTAGTTCACATCGTTCTTGGACGTGGTCGCGTGCGTGCCGGCCGCCAGCGTGGGCACGATGCGCGAGATGGTCCCGTCCTTGGCGGTGGACGGCAGCACGATGAAGGACTGGCCGCCGCGCGAGCGGTTGGCCGCGCGCACGAAGTCGACCTGGCCGCCGGTGCCGGAGTAGGGCAGGTGGCCGATGCTCTCCGAGCCGCACTGGCCCAGCAGGTCGATCTGCAGGGTCGCGTTGATCGACACCAGCTTGTCGTTCTGGCCCGCGATGTACGGGTCGTTGGTGAAGTTCGACGGGTGCATCTCCAGCATCGGGTTCTGGTGCATGAAGCGGTACAGCTTTTGCGATCCGAGCGCGAAGGTGGCGATCATGCGGCCGGGCAGGAAGCTCTTGCGCCGGTTGGTCACCACGCCCGCTTCCACCAGCGACAGGATGCCGTCGCCGATCATCTCGGTGTGCACTCCGAGGTCCCGCTTGTCCGTCAGCTGCATCACCACCGCATCGGGGATGCCGCCGTAGCCGATCTGCAGGGTCGAGCCGTCCTCGATCATGTCGGCCACGTACTTGCCGATGGCTTCCTGCACGGGCCCGATCTTGGGCAGGCCGACTTCCAGGATCGGGTCGCTGCTTTCCACCAGCGCGGTGACCTGCGAGATATGCACGTGGCACTGGCCCATGGTGAACGGCACGTTGGGGTTCACCTCCAGGATCACCGCGCGTGCCTTGGCCACGGCGGCCATGGTGTAGTCGGTGCCGAGGCTGAGGGCGAAATGGCCGCTCTCCGTCATCGGCGAGGCCATGGCGAAGACCACGTCGGCGGGCATCAGGCCGCGTTCGATCAGCGTGGGAATCTCGGAAAAATAGTTGGGGATGAAGTCGCACCAGCCACCCTGGCCGCCGCTGCGCGAGGCGCCGCCGAAGAACAGCGCCGCGTGGCGCACGTGCCGGGCGGTGTCCTGCTCGAAATAGCCGTACTTGCGCATGGCGAGGATCTGCGCGACCTTGACGTCGTGGAAGTGGCGGCGGTGTTCGGACAGCGCCGCCAGCAGCGACGGTGGTTCGCCGACGCCGGTGGGGACGATGATCATGTCGCCGTCCTGCAGGTGGGCGAGGGCGTCGGCCGGGCTGCAGCGTTTGGACGTGTAGAGCTCGTGCGCGCGGTGCATGGGCGTCTCCTGTGTGTGTGATGTGTTCTTTTGAGCGTGCGCGGGCACGGGCTGCCGGTAGCGGAAGCTTTTGCCTGCGATGCTAGGCTGTCAAGCTGACCAGACGCTTACGCTGCGCGCCACCGTTTTGCAGGAAGTGCTTAAATGGCCCGCATGAGAGACCGGATTGCCATTGCCGTGTTGTGCCTTGTTGCCGCCGGGTCTGCGATGGCCCAGCAGGAGGGCAAGGTCGCGTCGCACAAGGAGCAGGCGGAGCTGGCGCAGCCGCCCGGGACGCCGAGCGTGCAGCCACGCGCGCCGCAGCAGGGGCCGCAGGCACAGCGCCCGGCCGCCAAGGACGCCGAGTTGCGCTATGGCCCGAGCCTCTACGATTCCGCCCCGCGCACGCAGCGCGATGCGGCGCGTGCGGACGAGACCGACCAGACGCCGCGCACCGAGGACGCCGGGAACAAGCAGGGCGCCGCGCAGGGGCCGGACGCCGGCAAGCCTGGCGTGAAGCAGGACGAGCAAACGCAGGGCGTCAAGAAACAGGACCAGAAGAAGCCGGACCAGAAAAAGCCGGTCGCGCGGCGGCGCTCGACGACGCAGGACATCGCCACCATGCCGCCCCCGCCCCCGCTGCATCCGGCCGCTCCGATTGCGCCCCTGCCGCCCACCCCGCACGCGCCCATCCCGTCAGCGCCTATGCCCGCCAGTTGCGGCCCCGCGGGCTGCCTCACTCCCTCCGGCCAGCATCTGAACCAGGGCATCGGCACCGCCCTGATCGCCGCCAAGATGCACAGCCTGCGCGCGCTGGGCGTGCGCTTTTCGCTGGACGATTTCGGCACTGGCTACGCCACCCTCTCCTACCTCAAGAAACTGCCGTTCGACGAGCTGAAGATCGACCGCAGCTTCGTGCGCGACCTGCTGGACGACGTCAACGATGCGGCGCTGGTGCGCGGGATCGTGGGGGTGGCGGCCGCGCTGCAGCTGGAGGTGATCGCGGAAGGCGTGGAGACCGAAGCCCAGCGCCGCTACCTGGAAGAGATGGGCTGCGCGCGCTACCAGGGCTACCTGATCGGGCGGCCCGCACCGCCCGCCGAATTCGACCAGCCGCAGGCGGTGGCGCAGGCGCGCCCGGCCCGGCTCTGAGAGGAGACTGATGGAATACCCGTTCAACTACGGTGACCGCGTGGCGCGGCCGGCCTGGCCGTCGCTGACGGCCAAGCTGGACGAGCTGCCCGATCCGGGCTTCGTGGTTGGCGAGGATGGTCTCATCCTGCACGCCAATGCGGCCGTGCGCTGCCTGCTCGGCTATCCGGAAGGGTCGCTGGCGCAGCGCCGCATGCTCGACCTGGTGGCGCCGGCGGACCGGGAACGCACGCAGCAGGAGGCCCAGCAGGTGCTGTGCGGGCAGCTGCGCACGGGCTTTCGCAACACGCTGCTGGACGCGCAAGGCCAGCCGCTGCCGGTGGTCTGGATGGCGGCCTGGATGCCGCAGCGCGGGGTGCGCGTGGGGGTGGCCCGGCCCATCGTCGCACCGGACGAGGAGCACCTGCTGTGCGCCCTGCGCTCGGCGTTTGCCGATGCGGCCGTGGTGCATGACGACGACCGCGACTACCTGACGGCCGTGCGCGAATGCCTGTCCGCGCGCCTGCCCTGCTGGCC
>NZ_SPVF01000050.1 GCF_004614185.1 Zemynaea arenosa
GGCCCGACTGGTGCGGGCGCAGCCGGGCGAGCGCGTGCTGCAGCGCGCGGCGGGTGCGGGCCATGGCGCTCTTGGCGTGGCGATAGGGGCGGCTGCTGCGCAGGTAGCCGATCCAGCGGTCCTTGACCGCCATGAACCAGTTGTGCCAGCGGGCGAACCATGTGACTTCCAGCAGCGTTGGCTTGGTGAGCGTGTACAGGCGGGCCACCGCGGCCGCGCCGCCCAGCTTGGCGAGCAGGATCACGGTCACGCCCAGCAGCGCGTGGCCGTGGGCCATGGCGAGCAGGGCCAGCACTTTCACGGGGAACAGCAGCACGGCGGGCAGGATGAAGGCGGTCAGCGCGGCCCACGGAGGAAGGGCGCGGATGCGGACTTCCAGCGCGTGGATCGGCGGCCAGGCGGCGATGCGCTGGACCAGGCGGGCGCCGGTGTCCCAGAACCAGTCCTCGATGAGCAGCAGCACGGCGGCCGCGTAGATCAGCGGCGCCAGGAAACGGTGGCGCGGACGGGCGCGGCGGTTCGGCTTCGCGGCTTGGGTCATGGGGCGATGATACACGGCGCGCCGGTGCGTGCCCGGTTTTGGCGGCCCCGCTACAATGCTTGTATGAACAAGGCATTTGTCAAAGAATCCGAAGGCGATGACGACGATGAGAGCGTCGCGCTGCAGCAGACCATTCCGGCCGGGGCGAAGAATTACATCACGCCGCAGGGCTACCAGCGCATCAAGGACGAGTTGCTGCAGCTGATCGACGTGGAGCGGCCGGAGGTCGTGAAGGTCGTGCACTGGGCGGCGTCGAATGGCGACCGCTCCGAGAACGGCGACTACATCTACGGCAAGCGGCGCCTGCGCGAGATCGACCGCCGGATCCGCTTTCTCACCAAGCGCCTGGACCTGGCGGCGGTGGTCGACCCGAGCGTGCACCACGGGAACGACCAGGTGTTCTTCGGCGCCACAGTGACTTATGCCAACGCGGCCGGAGAAGAGCACACGGTCACCATCGTCGGCATCGACGAGCTCGATCCGCTGAAGGGCAAGATCAGCTGGATCTCGCCGGTGGCACGGGCGCTGACCAAGGCCCGCGAAGGCGACACCGTCACCCTGCAGACGCCGCAGGGAACGGAGGAGCTGGAGATCCTGGAAGTCAGCTATCCGGAGCCGTCCGAATAATTTTTCAAAAGGTGCTTGACCTTCCCATGATGGGAAGCTTCATCGTTCAGTCTCCAACCACTTTTTGAAGGAGTCTGACCATGAACACCAAGTCCACCACCCAAGCTGCCGCTGCTGCCAACTGCGCCTGCACCGCCTGCGCCGGCCCGTCCTGCACCTGCGGCTGCGCCACCCCGGCCGCGTCCCGCTGCGCCTGCGGCCCGCAATGCGGCTGCGGCGACACCTGCGCCTGCGCTCCGCAGGCTACGGGCTGCGGCTGCGGCAACTGAGCCACTGCTGTACTCTGTTTCCGCCCGCCCGGCCGGCTTCGCAAGCCCGCCGGGCTTTTGCCATGTATGCGCTTAGAATGCCGGCATGACCCATCAGACAATTCTTGAATTTGCACCCAGCGGGCGCGGGACGCGGGAGATCACGGACGAAGTGGCACGCGTCGTTACGCAGTCGGGCGTGCAGTGCGGGATTGCGCATGTGTTCGTCCAGCACACGAGCTGCTCGCTGACGATCACCGAGAACGCCGACCGCGACGTGCGGCGCGACCTGGAGACCGTCCTGGCGAGGCTGGCGCCGGACGGCGACCCCGCCTACCGCCACGACACCGAAGGTCCCGACGACATGGCCGCGCACGCCCGCAGTGTGCTCACCGACACGGCATTGACCGTCCCCATCGGCGGCGGCCGCCTGCTGCTGGGCACATGGCAGGGCATCTACCTGTGGGAACACCGCACCAGCCCGCATCAGCGGCGGGTGGTCGTGACGATCCTGGGAGGATGAGCCGGCCCGGGCGGGCCGGCGGTCAGCAGGCCTAGCCCCGCTCGCGCTCGACGCGGTTGACGCCCGGCACGCGGCGCAGGTTGCGGATCAGGTGGGCCAGGTGGACCCGGTCCTTGACCTGGATGGTGAAGCGCAGCTGGGTCATGGCGTGCTCCTTGTACTCGTCCATGCCCACATAGGTGATGTTCGCGTCCGACTCGCCGATCTCGGCCGCCACGCGCGCCAGGATGCCCTTTTCGTTCTCGATCAGCAGCCGGATCCGCGTGTCGAAGCGGCGGTTGATCTCTTCCGCCCACTGGACCGGAATCCAGCGCTCCGGTTCCTTGCCGCGGGCCCGCTTGCCCACGGTGCAGTCACCGATGTGCACCACCAGTCCCTGGTCGCGCTTGAGCTGGCCGCACACCTCGTCACCCGGAATCGGCAGGCAGCACTGCGCCAGCTGGACCGACACGCCATCGTCGCCAAAGATCGTGACCGGCTCCGGCTCGTTCAGCGCGCTCTCCGGCTTGGGCAGCTCGGCGGTCGCGTCGACCAGGGTGAACACCTGGCGTGCCACCAGCGCCGCCATGCGCTTGCCGACGCCGATGTCGGCATACAGCTCGTCCATGGAGCGGGCCTTGGATTCGGCCAGCAGCTTGTCCACGATATGCGGCGGCAGCTCCGCGCTCATGTTCAAGGTGGACAGCGCCTGCGCCATCAGGTCCGCGCCCACCTCCACCGCCTCACTCACGTTCACCGTGCGCAGATGGTGGCGGATGGCCGAACGCGCCTTGCCGGTGCGGACATAGGCCAGCCAGGTCGGGCTCGGATGCGTGTCCGGATTGGTCTCGATCTCGACGATGTCGCCGTTGTGCAGCTCGGTGCGCAGCTGGGCCGGCTCGTTGTTGATCTTGATGGACACCGCATGGTCGCCGATGCTGGTGTGGATCGAATACGCGAAGTCCAGCGCCGTGGCCCCGCGCGGCAGGGCGATGATCTTGGACTTGGGCGTGAACACATACACCGAGTCCGGGAACAGGTCGACCTTCACATGTTCCAGGAACTCGGCCGAGTCGCCGGTCTGCTGCTGGATGTCGAGCAGCGACTGCAGCCACGCATGGGTGCGCTGCTGCAGGTCGGTCATGCTGGTGTCGCCGGTCTTGTACAGCCAGTGCGCCGCCACGCCCGACTCGGCGGTGCGGTGCATTTCCTGGGTGCGGATCTGGAACTCGACCGGCGTGCCGTACGGGCCGATCAGGGTGGTGTGCAGCGACTGGTACCCGTTCAGCTTGCGGATCGCGATGTAATCCTTGAACTTGCCGGGCATGGGCTTGTACAGCTGATGCAGGGTGCCCAGCGCCAGGTAGCAGTCGGCGAAGGAATCGACCACCACGCGGAAGCCATACACGTCCAGTACCTGCGAGAACGACAGGTGCTTGTTGCGCATCTTTTTGAAGATGCCGTACAGGGTCTTCTCGCGCCCGTAGATCTCGGCGTGGATGCCGGCCACCGACAGCGCCGTCTTGACCGCGTCGAGGATCTTGGACACCACCTCGCGCCGGTTGCCGCGCGCCGCCTTGACCGCCTTGGACAAGGTCCGGTAGCGCAGCGGGTACAGGTGCGAGAACGAGAGGTCCTGCAGCTCGCGGTAGATGTTGTTCAGGCCGAGCCGGTGCGCGATCGGCACGTACACTTCCATGGTCTCGGCCGCAATGCGCCGCTTCTTTTCGGGGATCATGACCCCGAGTGTCCGCATGTTGTGCAGCCGGTCCGCGAGCTTGATCAGGATGACGCGCACGTCGCTGGCCATGGCCAGCAGCATCTTGCGGAAGTTCTCGGCCTGGGCCTCGATCTGCGACTGGAACTCGATTTTCTCCAGTTTCGACAGGCCGTCCACCAGCGAGGCCACCTGCGGGCCGAAGCGCTCCAGCAGCTCTTCCTTCTTGACGCCCTGGTCCTCCATCACGTCGTGCAGGAGGGCGGCCATGATGGCCTGGGCGTCCAGCTTCCAGTCGGCGCAGATCTCCGCCACCGCGATCGGATGCGAGATGTACGGCTCGCCCGACTTGCGGACTTGCCCAAGATGCATCTCGTCCGAGAAGCGGTAGGCTTCCTTGACTTTCTTGAGTTCGGTCGGGGAGAGGTACTCGGCCAGCTTGGCCGTGAGGAGGGTGGTGGACGCCACGCCGTGGGCCGGCGCGGCATCGGGGGATTCTTTGGGCTTGGCCGGGCGTTTGGCCCGGGTAGCCGGGGCGCCGGAGTTGTCCGTGGGCGTCAGGTTCATAAGACTCAGAATACCAGAAACACCTGCCCGCCGACCCTCTAGCGCGACCGCAATTACATCGGGACCTTCTTGAGCATTTCCAGCCCGACTTTGCCGGCGGCGATCTCGCGCAGGGCGAGCACGGTCGGCTTGTCCTTGGCTTCCACCTTCGGGGTGTGGCCCTGCAGCAGCTGGCGCGCGCGGTAGGTCGCGGCGAGGGTCAGCTGGAAGCGGTTCGGAACTTGTTTCAGGCAATCTTCAATAGTGATACGGGCCATGGTAACTCCAAGGATTGATTTACAGAGCTTGCTGCGCGTGGATACCCAGTTGGGCGAAGAGCGAGGCATTGCGTGCCATCTGCTGCGCAAACCGGCAGCGGGTCGCTCGGACGATCGACCTCATTTCTTCGAGGGCGACGTTGAAATTCTCGTTGATAATAACATAGTCGAACTCAGGGGCGTGAGCAATCTCGCCCCCGGCGGCCAGCAGGCGCTTGGTGATGATGTGCGGCTCGTCGGTGCCGCGTTTGTGCAGGCGCTCTTCCAGCGCCGCGATGGACGGCGGCAGGATGAAGATGAAGGCCGCGGTCGGGAACAGCGCCTTGACCTGGCGCGCGCCCTGCCAGTCGATCTCCAGCAGGATGTCGGTGCCGGCCTTCATGTGTTCTTCGACGGTCACGCGCGAGGTGCCGTAGTAGTTGCCGTGCACTTCGGCCCACTCCAGGAACTCGCCCTCGGCGGCGCGCTTGACGAAGCTGTCGGCGCTGTCGAAGAAGTATTCGCGGCCGTGCTCTTCGCCCGGGCGCGGCTGGCGCGTGGTGGTGGAGATGGACAGCTTGATCGCCGGTTCCTGCGCCAGCAGCGCGTTCACCAGGGTCGACTTGCCGGCGCCGGAGGGCGCGGCCACCACGAACAGGCTGCCGGAAAAGTTTTGGCTCATTGATAACTCTCGCGTGCGCGGGCTCGCGCTCAAAAAGGTATTTTACCGGAGCAAGCTGGCGCTGGGCTACTGGCGGGCGTCTGGCTGGGCGCTCGCCCGGCGCCACCGGGCCTCACTTGGCCAGGGTCTTGAGCAGCTGCTGCGCCGCGGCGGGCGCGCGTTCCTTGGCACCGTTGATGAAGTAGACGAACACCTCGCGGCCCGCCTTGGGCGCGGGCGCGCCGCTGCCACCGCCGGAACGCCAGTCTTCGGCCTGGGCCGCCCACTTCTTGAGTGCGGGCCGGGTGTAGCCGGTGGCGCACTCGCTCTTCGCTTCCATCAGCCGCGCGTACACGAACGGACCCGTGACCTCAGTGAAGTTAGCGAACTTGGACGAATCCGTGATGACGGTGGCGACCTTGTATTTGCGCGCCAGCTTGAGGTAGTCGTCGCACAGGAAGCTCTCATGGCGCGCGTCCAGCACGTGCATCAGCTTGCGTTTGCCGAGTTTCGCCGGGAGCAGCTTGAAGAAGGCTTCCACATCGGCCGCGTCGAACTTCTTGGTGTGGGCCAGCTGCCACAGGATGGGCCCGAGCTTGTCCCCAAGTTCGGCGAGGCCGCTACCCATGAAGCGTTCGATCGATTCGCCCGCCTCGCCCAGCACCTTGCGGTTGGTGCAGAAGCGGTTGGCCTTGACGGAAAAGACGAAATCGTCCGGCGTCTGCGCCGCCCACGAAGCAAAGTTCGCGGGTGTCGCCGTGCGGTAGAACGTGCCGTTGATTTCGATGGTGGTGACCTGCCGGCTCGCCCATTCGAGGGCGCGCTTCTTCGGCAGGTCGGAGGGATAGAACGTTTCGCGCCAGGGCTCGAAGTCCCAGCCGCCGATGCCGACCCGTATGCGCGTGCCGGCCATGGTCTCTCGCTTACTCCAGGTTCTGGACCTGCTCGCGCATCTGCTCGATCAGCAGCTTGAGCTCCATCGACGCATCGGCCAGCTCCTTGACCGAGGCCTTGGCGCCCAGCGTGTTCGCTTCGCGGTTCAGCTCCTGCATCATGAAGTCGAGGCGCTTGCCGACCTGGCCGCCCTTCTTGAGGATGTGGCGCGTCTCGCCCAGGTGGGCAGAAAGGCGCGACAGCTCCTCGGCCACATCGATGCGGATGCCGTACAGCGTGACTTCCTGGCGGATCCGCTCGAACGCTTCCTGGCGGGTGAGAGTGGTGCCGTTGCCGTGACCCGCGAGGCCGAGGGCATCCTGCATGCGCTCCACCGCCTTCTGCTGGAAGGCGGAGATCACCTGCGGGATCAGCGGCGTGATGCGCTTGACGATGTTTTCCATCGCCTCGATCCGCTGCAGCAGCATGGCTTCCAGCGCCGCGCCTTCGCGCCTGCGGCTGTCGACGAAAGCTTCGATGGTGCGCTTGGTGAGAGCGGCGACATCGGCCTGCAGCGACTCCTGGCCGATCTGTGCCTCTTCCACCACACCGGGCCAGCGCAGCAGCTCCGCCACCGTCATCGGCGGCGCGGAGACGAAGTGCTTGGTGACTTCGGTCTGCAGGCGGGACAGGTCGGCCAGCACGTCCATGTTGATGGCGGCCGATCCGCTGGCCACCTTGCGGCCGAACGACAGACGGGCTTCCACCTTGCCGCGCGTGATCGCGCCCATGATGGCGGCGCGCAGGTCCGGCTCGAGTGCGCGCAGTTCGTCGTTGATCCGAAACTGGAGGTCCAGGAAGCGTGAATTCACGCTCTTGATTTCAATGGTGAGGGTGCCGGCGGCGCTTTCGCTGGTGGCGACTGCGTAGCCCGTCATGCTGGAAATGCTCAATGGAGTCCCCGGTTTTATGTCTTTTCTTTACAAAGCAGTGATTTATCCACACAATCCCCTTGTTATGCAAGGAACTCTTCATGGCAGCTCAAAATAACGCCCCTTTGCCGGACGGGCTGGAGATTGCCGGATATCGCATTGTAAAGAAAATTGCTTCCGGTGGGTTCAGTATTGTCTATCTGGCATATGACGGGGATGGCAATGCGGTCGCCATCAAGGAATATCTTCCCAGTTCGCTGGCCTTGCGCCAGCCGGGCGAACTCGCGCCGGTCATCTCCAAGCCCAATCTGCCGGTCTTCCGCATCGGCCTGAAATGCTTTTTCGAAGAAGGGCGCGCGCTCGCGCTGATCGCCCATCCCAACGTGGTGCGGGTGCTGAACTTCTTCCGCGCCAACGAGACGGTGTACATGGTGATGGCCTATGAATCGGGCCACTCGCTGCAGGAACATATTGCGCGCCTGGGGGCGAAGGGCAGCCGCATGAGCGAGGCCTTCATCCGCCAGGTGTTCGTGGGCGTGTGCGCAGGCCTGCGCGAGGTCCACGCCAACAAGCTGCTGCACCTGGATTTGAAGCCCGCGAATATCTACCTGCGCACCGACGGTACGCCGATCCTGCTGGACTTCGGCGCCGCGCGCCAGAGCTTCAATAACGAAGTGCCCAAGCTGCGGCCGATGTACACGCCCGGTTTTGCGCCGCCCGATTTGTACGCGCGCTCGGTGACGCTGGGGCCGTGGTCGGATATCTACTCGATCGGTGCGGCCATGTATGCCTGCATGTGCGGCGCCGCGCCCCAGCCCGCGGACCAGCGCACGCAGGAAGACCAGATGGGCGCGCAGTACGAGAAGCTGAAGGCGAATTATTCCGAGGACCTGGTGCGCATGGTGCGCTGGTGCCTGGAGCTCGATCCGGACAAGCGGCCCCACAGCCTGTTCGCGCTGCAGAAGCAGCTGTACGTACCCGCTACACCAGCGGCACCGGCGGCACCGGAGAACGCGCTGCAGAAGCTCACGCGCGGGCTGGCCGACCGCATCGGCCTGGGCCGCGGTAAGTCGTCCGGCCAGAAAACGGGGTAAACGATCTATGCAATTTTCCGTCTACCAGGAGAGCCACATCGGCGGACGCAAGGTCAACCAGGACCGCATGGGCTACAGCTTCACCCGCGACGCGCTGCTGATGGTGCTGGCCGACGGCATGGGTGGCCACCTGCAGGGCGAGGTGGCGGCCGAGATTACGATGCGGACCATGTCCGCCATGTTCCAGGCCCAGGCCACGCCGTATGTGAAGAAGCCGGAGCGCTTCCTGGAAGAGGCCTTCATGGCCGCGCACCACGAGATCCACCGCTACCGTGCCGCCAACAACCTGCCGGACACGCCGCGCACCACAGTGGTGGCCTGCCTGGTGCAGCACAACTGCGCCATCTGGGCGCACTGCGGCGACTCGCGCCTGTACTGGATCCGCCGCGGCCAGGTGCTGGGCCGCACGCGCGACCACTCGCATGTGGAGCACATGGTGGTCAAGGGCCAGGTGACGCCCGCCGAGGCGCTTACGCACCCGGACCGCAACAAGCTGTATAACTGCCTGGGTGCGTCCGCGCTGCCCAAGGTGGAGGTGTCGCGCCAGGCCAGCCTGCTGCCGGGCGATATCCTGATGCTGTGCTCCGACGGCCTGTGGGCGATGGTCGAAGACGACACCATCGCCCACAAGCTGACCAGCCAGACCATCGTGCGCGGCGTGCCCGAGCTGCTGACAAACGCGGTGAACATCGCCGGGGCGGCCAGCGACAATGCGACTGCGCTGGCCATCATGTGGCAAGGCACGCCGACCACGGACGCGCACCCCAGTACCAACATGGCGACCGTGATCTCGACCGAGATGCTGCCCGAGAACCAGGTCACCACCACCATCCAGACCGCGCCCGCCGGCGAAGCCGCGGCCGACATCGATGCGTTCGACGACGACGAGATCGAGAAGGCCATCGCGGAGATTCGCGGCGCGATCGAAAAATCTTCCCAAATCCTCAAAGGTTAAAGGCTTACTCATGACTTTCGAATCGCGCCCAAGCGGCCGCGCCGTCGACCAGCTGCGCAACATCCTCATCACCCGCAACTACACCAAGCACGCCGAAGGGTCGGTGCTGATCGAATGCGGGGACACGAAAGTGATCTGCACCGCGTCGATCGAAGAGAAGGTGCCGGGCTTTTTGAAAGGGAAGGGGCAGGGCTGGCTGACGGCGGAATACGGCATGCTGCCGCGCTCCACGCATTCCCGCATGGACCGCGAGGCGGCGCGCGGCAAGCAGTCGGGCCGCACGCAGGAGATCCAGCGTTTGATCGGGCGCTCGCTGCGGGCGGCGTTTGACTTGCAGGCGTTTGGCGAGCGCACCTTGCACCTGGACTGCGACGTGATCCAGGCCGACGGTGGCACACGCACGGCGTCCATCACCGGGGCGATGGTGGCGGCGTACGACGCGTTTTCCAAGCTGGCCGGTTCCGGTGCAATTGCCGCGGTGCCGGCCAAGCACTTCGTGGCCGCCATTTCGGTGGGCGTGTACAAGGGGATGCCGGTGCTGGACCTCGATTATGTCGAGGATTCGGACTGCGACACGGACATGAACATCGTGATGACGGAGGCGGGCCATTTCGTCGAGGTGCAGGGCACGGCCGAAGGCGCGGCCTTCGACCGCAAAGTGATGAACCGCCTGCTCGACCTCGGACAGGCGGGCATTACGGACCTGATCGCCCTGCAGAAGCGCTCACTCGGCCTGGCCTGATCGTCGGCGTGGACTCTCCAGCCGATCGATTCGCGCTTCCATTTGCTCGATCCGCCGCGCTTCATCGCTGCGGTGCCATTGCTCGACTTGCCGACGGAAGTCCTCTATTCGCGCATCCGTTCGCTGCTGAGACTGCTCCACCTGATGACGGACATCATCAATCCGAAGGTTGGTCTCGTGCAGCATGTTGATGACGATGGCCACCAGAACGGCGAACCCGCCGATCATGGTTCCGGCCACCCAGCGCACGATCATTGCCGTCTGATGGTCCAGCTTGGCGCTCACCGTCGCCAGCAGCAGATCCATCTTCGCGTTCGCCTCCCGCTGAAGATCCCGCGTCTCCGATTTATGCTCGGCAATCATGATCTCGACGCGCGCCTGTTCTTCGTTCAGGCGCGCGTTCATTTCCTCGCGAAAGTCGACTTCCATGGTGGCTTCCAGGATGCACTCATCCATTGGACGAGCCGCACCGCGCCACGTTCCTTCAGAATAGCCGCAGCTTGCGAAATGTCAGGCGGGCTAAGCGCAGGTAAAATGGCAGGATGACTCAGAAACTGATCCTCGCCTCGAATAACGCAGGCAAACTCAAAGAATTCGGCGAACTCCTTGGCCCGCTCGGCTTCGAGCTGCACGCGCAGGGCGAATTCAACGTTCCCGAAGCGGAAGAGCCGTATCACACTTTCATCGAAAATGCGCTGACCAAGGCCCGCCACGCGGCGCGCCTGACTGGCCTGCCCGCGCTGGCCGACGACTCGGGCGTGTGCGTGAATGCGCTCGGCGGCGCCCCTGGCGTCTATTCCGCCCGCTACGCCGGCGAGCCGAAGTCCGACGCCAACAACAACGCGAAATTGATCGCCGACCTGGCCCCGCACGCCGACAAGTCCGCGTACTACTATTGCGTGCTGGTCTTCGTGCGCCACGCCGATGACCCGCAGCCCGTCATCGCCGACGGCCGCTGGAACGGCGAGATCGTGGCCGAGGCGCGCGGCAGCAATGGCTTCGGCTACGACCCGCACTTCCTCATCCCGTCGCTCGGCAAGCACACCGCCGAACTGAGTTCCGACGAGAAGAACGCGCTCTCGCACCGCGGACAGGCCCTGCGCGCGCTGGTTGAAAAACTGAAGTCCGCCTGATATTCAGCCTCACCGTCACACTGCAATGATCCCGATTAAACCGGCCAGCATCGAAGGGCGCTCGCCTGCCGCCGCAGCGCTCCAGTACCTGCAGCCCGGCTCCCTCAACCTGACCGCGCTGCCGCCGCTGGCGCTGTACATCCACTTCCCGTGGTGCGTGCGCAAGTGCCCCTATTGCGACTTCAATTCGCACGAAGCGAAGGGCGGCTCCAAGGAGGGGGGCTTTCCGGAAGAGGAATACCTGGATGCGGTGCGTCTCGACCTTGAACAGTCGCTCCCCCTGATCTGGGGCCGCAAGATCTACACCATCTTCATCGGCGGCGGCACGCCCAGCCTGATGTCCGCAAAGGGCTTGGACCGCTTGATGTCCGACGTGCGCACCTTGCTGCCGCTGGACCTGCGCTGCGAAGTGACGATGGAAGCCAATCCCGGCACCTTCGAGCAGGACAAGTTCCGCTCCTTCCGCGACAGCGGCATCAACCGCCTGTCGATCGGCATCCAGAGCTTCAACTCACGCCACCTGGAAGCGCTGGGCCGCATCCACGACGGCGGCGAGGCGCGGCGCGCGGTGGAAATCGCGCACAGCACCTTCGACAACTTTAACCTGGACCTGATGTATGCGCTGCCCTCGCAATCGCTGGACGAGGCGCGCGCCGACATCGAAACCGCGATCGCCTTCGCGCCGCCGCACCTGTCGCTGTACCACCTGACGATGGAGCCGAACACGGTCTTCGCCAAGTATCCGCCGCAGCTGCCGGACGACGATACCAGCGCCGACATGCAGGACATGATCGCCGACCTGACCGGCGCCGCCGGCTACCAGCACTACGAAGTCTCCGCCTACGCGAAGGAAGGTCACCGCGCGCGCCACAACCTCAATTATTGGGAGTTCGGCGACTACCTCGGCATCGGCGCCGGTGCGCATTCCAAGCTGTCGTTCCCGCACCGGGTCCTGCGCCAGGCGCGCTTCAAGCAGCCCGCCTCCTTTATCGAGAACGCGCGCAAGGGCACGCCGGTGCAGGAGGAGCACGAGATCGGCCGCGCCGACCTGCCGTTCGAGTTCATGCTCAACGCCCTGCGTCTGACAGAGGGCTTCGACCCCAACCTGTTCGGCGAGCGCACCGGCATGAGCATCACCGCCATCGAAAAGGCGCTCAACGCGGCCGAAGCCAAAGGCCTGATCTACCGCGACTTCAAGGTGATCCGTCCCACGGAGCTGGGCCAGCGCTTCCTCAACGACCTGCAGCAGATGTTCCTGTAGCCGAGGGCCGGGGCGGCCTTCACGCACGCCCCACAATCGCTTCACACAGCGGCGTTACAGTGCTCTCACTATTCCACCGCAGGAGAGAGAGATGACGACGATGACTTCCCCGGCCAGCGGCCGCCCGTCCAGCGTGCGCCGTAACGCCCTGATCGTGCTGGCCGTGGCGGCTGCGCTGCAGCTGATCCCTGCGATCGCGATGCGCTTCACCAGCGAAGTTAATTGGACCGGTTCCGACTTCGTGGCAGCCTTCGTCGTGCTGTCCTTCTTCGGGTTGGCCTACGTGTTCATCTCCAGCCGCATCCAGCTCGCCGTGCACCGCTGGGTACTGGGTGCAGGCCTGTTCCTGCTACTGGCCGCGGTGTGGGTCGAAATGGCCACCGGCTTCGTGTCCCGCCATTTCGCTACCCAATAAAAAATGCCGCCCGGAGGCGGCATGGTCCTGAGGCGCGCGGCTCTTACTTCAAGCCGCCGCCCAGCACGCGGTACAGCGTGACCTGGTTCTGCAAGCGCAGCTGGTTGGCCTGGATGGCCGCCTGCTGTGCCGAGAACAGGGAACGCTGCGCGTCGAGGTAATCCAGATAGCTGGCCGCCCCGTTCCGGTAGCGCAGATCGGCGAGGTCGAAGCGCGACTGCTCGGACGCCGCCACCGCACGCTGGGCGCGCAGCTGTTCGGCATACGTCGCCTGGCCTGCCAGCGCATCCGACACTTCGCGGAACGCGCCCTGGATGGTGCGCTCGTACTGCGCCACCGCTGCATCGTTGGCCGCCCGCGCTGCGGCCAGCCCTGCGGCATTGCGTCCGTAGTCGAAGATCGGCAGGATCGCCTGCGGCGCAAACGTCCAGCCCCACGACCCTGACTTGAAGAGGCCCGACAGCTCGCTGCTGGCCGATCCCGCGCTCGCCGTCAGCGAAATGCGCGGGAAGAAGTTGGCACGCGCCGCGCCGATGTTGGCGTTCGCGGCGACAAGTTGCTGCTCGGCGGCGCGGATGTCCGGCCGCACGGTCAGCAGGTCGGACGGCAGCCCGGCCGGCAGGTCCGCCAGGTTGGTCTGCGCCAGCGTGGTCCCCGGCGGCAGGTTGTCCGGCAGCGGCTGGCCGACCAGCAGCGTGAGCGCGTTGAAGTCGTTGGCGCGCTGGCGCTGCTGCTGGGCGAGGGCGACGCGCGCCGTCTCCACCAGCGAGCGGGCCTGCTCCAGGTCCACCTTGGACACCACGCCCTGGTCGAACTTCAGCTGCACCAGGCGCAGCGACTCGTCGCGCGTGGCGAGCGTGCGGCGGATCAGGTCCAGCTGTTCTTCGTCAGCCAGCGTGGCCAGGTAGGCATTGGCCACCGAGGCAATGAGACTGATGCGCACCGTGCGCGCGTTCTCATCGACCGCCAGGAACTGCGCCTGGGCGGCCGCGGTGAGGTTGCGCAGGCGCCCGAACAGATCGAGCTCGAAGGCGCTGACCGCCAGACCCGCGCTGTAGGTGCTGGTGATGGTGTCGTTCGCACCCGGCACGCGGCTGCCACTGACGGCCGCGCTCACGGTCGGCAGCTCGCTGGCGCGCGTGATACGGAACTGCGCGCGCGCCTGCTCGATGTTGGCTGCAGCGATGCGCAGGTCCCGGTTGTTGGCCAGGGCCAGGCGGATCAATTCCTGCAGGCGCGCATCGGCAAAGTAGCGGTTCCATTCAATGGAGGACGCTGCCTCGCCTGCGGGGCTGGACTCGGGGTAGGCCGCCGCGATGGGGGCGGCCGGACGCTGGTAAGTGGGCGCCAGGTTGCAGCCCGCGAGTGCCGCAGCCAGTGCCGCCGCCAAGGCCAGCGGTGCCACGTTGAAGCTCGTGGAGCGTGTACTACGTTTCATCATGTTTAACCTCGACACCATGGGATTCGGCTTCGTGCGCGTACTTTTCGCGCTGCCGTTCGCTGCCCTTGAAGAAGGAGCGGACCACCACGAAGAACACCGGCACGAACAGAACGCCGAGCGCGGTGGCGGTGAACATCCCGCCCATCACGCCGGTACCGATGGCGCGCTGGCTGGCCGACCCCGCGCCGCCCGCCACCACCAGCGGCAGCACGCCGAGCATGAAGGCCAGGGACGTCATCAGGATCGGGCGGAAGCGCAGGTGGCAGGCCTCGATGGCCGCTTCCACCGCCGTCTTGCCCTGCGCCTGCAGGTCCTTGGCGAATTCGATGATCAGCACCGCGTTCTTCGCACCGAGGCCGATGATGGTGATCAGGCCGACCTTGAAGTACACGTCGTTCGGGTAGCCGCGCAGGGTGGCCGCGAGCAGGGCGCCGAGCACACCGAGCGGCACCACCAGCAGCACCGAGAGCGGGATGGTCCAGCTCTCATACAGTGCGGCCAGCGCCAGGAACACGGCCAGCAGCGAGAAGCCGACCAGCACGCCGACCGTGGAGCCGGACAGCTTTTCCTCGCGCGACTGGCCGGTCCATTCATACGCGAAACCGGCCGGCAGCTGGCCCGCCAGGCGTTCCATCTCGGCCATCGCCTCGCCGGTCGAGTGGCCCGGTGCGGCGTCGCCGGACAGGCGCATCGACGAGTAGCCGTTGTAGCGCACTGTTTGCATTGGACCAGTGATCCAGTGCGTGCTCGCGAATGCGGACAGCGGCACCGGCTGGCCCTTGACGTTCAGGGCATTAAGGCGCAGCAGGTCGTTCGGCTGCATGCGCGCCGGGGCGTCAGCTTGCACCACCACGCGTTGCAAACGGCCCGCGTTGGGGAAGTCGTTCACGTAGGACGAACCGAGCGCCGTCGAGATGGCGGTGTTGATCGCGTCGAAGGTCACGCCCAGGGCGTTGGCCTTGTCGCGGTCGATGTCGAGCATCAGCTGGGGTGCGTCTTCCAGGCCTTCCGGACGGACACCGGCCAGGATCGGCGACTTGGCGGCAAGGCCCATCAGCTGGTTGCGTGCCGCCAGCAGCGCGTCGCGGCCATTGCCGCCGCGGTCCTGCAGGCGGAAGGCGAAGCCGGTCGAGCGGCCCAGTTCCGGAATCGGCGGCGGACTCACGGCGAAGATGAAGGCGTCGCGGATGCCGGAGAGGGCGCCAGTCACGCGGTTGGCGAAGTCGCTGGCGCCCTGGCCCTGGCCCTTGCGCTCGGACCAGTCCTTGAGCGGGATGAAGCCCAGCGCCGCATTCTGGCCCTGGCCGGAGAACGAGAAGCCGACCACACCCACCATGTCCGCGACTTCCGGTTGCTTGAGGATGTAGTTCTCGGACTGGATCAGCGCCGCCGTGGTGCGCTCCAGCGTGGCGCCCGGGGGCAGCTGGAAGTTGGCGATGATGTAGCCCTGGTCCTCGTTCGGCAGGAAGGATGACGGCATGCGCGTGAAGATCAGCGCCACCAGGCCGATGGCCAGCGCGAACACGATCAGCATGCGGCCGGTCTTGCGCAGCAGGCGCGCGACCAGCGATTCATAACGCTTGGCGGTACGCGAGAAGCCGCGGTTGAACCAGCCGAAGAAGCCTTTCTTCTCGTGGTGGTGGCCCGCCTCGACGGGCTTCAGCAGGTGTGCGCACAGCGCGGGCGTGAGCGACAGCGCCATGAAGGCCGAGAAAGCGATCGAGGACACCATCACCGCCGAGAACTGGCGGTAGATGTTGCCGACCGCGCCCGCGAAGAACGCCAGCGGCACGAACACCGAGATCAGCACCACGGTCACGCCGATGATGGCGCCCGATATCTGGCCCATCGCCTTGCGCGTGGCGAGCAGCGGCGGCAGCCCTTCCTCGCTCATGATGCGCTCGACGTTTTCCACCACCACGATGGCGTCGTCCACCACGATACCGATCACCAGCACCATGCCGAACATGGTCAGGACGTTGATGGAGAATCCGAGGGCCAGCAGCGCGGCCAGGGAGCCGAGCAGGGCGACCGGCACCACGATGGTCGGGATGATGGTGTAGCGGATGTTCTGCAGGAACAGGTACATCACCAGGAACACCAGGATGATTGCTTCGACCAGGGTCTCGACCACCTGCTTGATGGAGATCTTGATGAACTTGGACGAATCGAACGGCACCGACCACTTCACGCCCGGCGGGAAGAACTTGGACAGTTCCTCCATGCGGGCCTTGACCAGGGTCGCCGTTTCCAGCGCGTTGCCGGTCGGGGACAGCTGGATACCGATGCCGGTGGACGGCTTGCCGTTGATGCGCGCCGAGGTGGCGTAGCTTTGCGCGCCGATCTCGATGCGGGCCACGTCGCGCAGGCGCACGGCGGAACCGTCCGGGTTCGCGCGCAGCACGATATTCCCGAACTGCTCGACGCTGGACAGCTGGCCGTTCACCACCACGGTGGCGGTGATGGTCTGGCCGGACTGGATCGGCAGGTCGCCGATGGTGCCCGACGCCACCTGGGCGTTCTGGCTGCGGATGGCGGCGTTGACGTCGCCCGGGGTCAGGTTGAAGCCGACCAGTTTCGCGGGGTCGATCCAGATGCGCATGGCCTTCTCGGTACCGAAGAGCTGCGCCTGGCCGACACCCTTGATCCGCTGGATCTCGGGCAGCACTGTGCGCGAGGCGTAGTCGCCCAGCGCGATCGGGTCGAACTTCGGATCGTTGGACGACATGATCACGAACATCAGGAAGTTCGCGCGCGCCTTGTCCACGCGCACGCCCTGCTGGTTCACCGCCTGCGGCAGGCGCGGGGTGGCGCGGCCGAGGCGGTTCTGCACATCGACCTGGGCGAGGTCGGGGTCCGTCCCCGTCTCAAACGACAGGGTGATGGAACCGGAGCCGTTGGCCTGGCTGATCGACTCCATGTAGATCAGGCCTGGTGAGCCGTTCATCTCGCGTTCGATGACGGAGATGACGGAGTCCTCCAGCGTCTGGGCCGAGGCGCCGGGGTAGGCGGCCGAGATCACGATGGACGGCGGCGCCACGGGCGGGTACTGCGCGATCGGCAGCTGGGTGATGGAGACCGCGCCCGCCACCATGATGAAGAGCGCGATCACCCATGCAAAGATAGGGCGGTCAATGAAAAAACGGGCCATGAATCAGATCCTTGTTGTGCGATGAGGCGGACGGGCGGCGCTCAGCGGCCACCGGTCGCGCCAGCGCGGCCACCGGCACCGGCCGCCGGAGCGGCGCCGGAGGG